>CAZZCT010000200.1:0-9465 GCA_964652365.1 uncultured Lentisphaerales bacterium | reverse complement strand
AACCTCAAGAACTCTCTGAAGTCGTCGGGAAGTGCTTGCTCGGCCATAGGCCACCTGTCGATTAATTTGGACGGCGCGAAGCCGTTCCTGAGGCGTACACGTGTGCCAATAGGCGCGGTCGGAGGCCTCGGCATCTGCATGCAGGCTTTCCACCTGCAATGTCTCGCGGTCTACTCTCATGTTGCCATGAATCTACCAGAAGGCGGGGCATGCGGCAATCTCAAGCGTGCGTCCTCGGCGAACGGTCGTCTTCTCTGGACGTGAACCCGCCGGGATTCACGGTACCGTGCGAGGCGTGATTGGAAATCCTCTCTGCAATCGTTCCTTGATTCCCGACGACGAGGACGATCGACAATCCGGACTTCAGTCGCAGTTGCCCCCAGCGATCATTCGCGACGCAGCCGCGCGCACTCAACAGCCGATGTATTTCCATCAGAGCACGGCGCCGCGCTTTCCCGCCTTCCCTCTTTCCTGATTCAACAAAGATACTCCCTCGCGACTGCCCTCAGGGTGACCGGTCATCGCCCGTATCATGGTGCAGGTCTTGGCCACCCGGTCGGCCATCGCACCGGTCAGGCGGTCGGTGTCACGGTAGACGAACTCGATGAAGTAGTCCTTGCCGACGTCAAGGGTCTCCTGCAGATGGGTGCGCAAGGCGGCTTCGGAAAACGTGTCGTCGCACAGGAGCAAGGGCACCGGCTTGCAACACCAGATGATGTCCGTCGGACAGGTGTTGGTCAGGACGTGGAGATCGCACCACGGCGTGACGCTGACTTTGCGCAGGCCGTGCAGGCGTAAGAGGGACGGCATCAGGTGGTGCACCGCTTCGCAGCAACCGAACATCAGGAACTTGAACTTGGCGGCCAGCGGGGCGAGGTAGGGCATTACGAATTCGTCGAACATGGCGGGCGAGATGCCAGCGGATTCCTGCGACTCCAGGTACCCATAGCGGTCCGTCGACCGCACCGCGCGGCCGGCGGGAACTACCGTCTCGTCGCTGAACAGGGAACTGCCGGTGCAGTAGCCCTGGTTGCCGTCGTGGTTCGAGGTCAGCAACCCCTGTTCCTCTTCCCACTGGCCGAGCGTCAGGTTGTTCTCGGTGAGGAAAGCGAAGAGCCGATGGACGCACGGGGGGTTCATGGCCATCTGCAGGTAGAGTTCCTGCATGCCCATCAGGTGCACAGCCTGGTTGGTAATGCCGCTGGAATAGGCCGAACTGGGCCGGCCGACCTCGACGGGCAGCAGGCCGGCGAAGACCTCCTCGGCCAGGCGCCGGTGCCGTTCGCTTTCCTCGCGGTCGAGGCGGATGGTGGGCTTTTTCAGTCTCCCGAAATCCGCGTCGATGTCCTGGATTGGGTGGTTGGTCTTGTATCCCTTGGTGTCACCGCGGCCATTGTCGGCGCGGGTGATGCGGAGTTCGTCGCAGACCCCGGTAACCGGGGTGCACCAGTCGACCACGAAGCGGGCGGGGATGATCCGGTCATCGTCGATCTTCTCGTACGCCGTCAGAACGTAGCGCAATTGAGTTTCGAGGGCGCGGCATCCGGCGTCTTCGCATTCCGGCTGCGGCATGAGGTCGCGGAAGTACGAACCGTTGTCTTCGATGTGGAACGGAAAGGTTTTCTCCAGGCGGCGGTTGTGGAGCCGCCACTTCTCTCGCCGCTGCGCCATGGGCGCGCCCATGGCATACTCCGCGTACTTGCCGGCCAGATTCCTGAGGCGTTCTCTGTCTTTCGTGAGCATCTACATCTCCCGTGGGTGAAACGTGTGCAGAACGTCAGCCTTGGGTCAAGTGTGTTTCATGCCTCAACATCAAAGAGGCGTCCTGACGCAATCCGCCGGGCCGACGGGTGGAACGGCGCACGATGCCTACGCGGCAAACTGTACGCGGGCGAGTGAAACGAGGTCAAGCCCTCGCTGCAAGAAACCGCTGGACCAAAAACCTAAGCTTCACCCACGGCTCCGGAGCGGGTATTCTTCCCACGACATGCGGGTTTGCCTAGACTATCAACCGGCCGTTGCCCAGCGCGCCGGCATTGGACGCTATACGCGCGTGCTGGCCCAGCACCTGGCGGGCCAACGCCATGCCGAGGACACGCTCGCCCTCTTCTACATCGACTTTCGCCGACGCGGTGATGCGCCGCCGGTGCAGGGGGCCGAGGCCCGGGCCTGGCGGATGCTGCCGGGCGCGCTGGTCCAGCAGGCCTGGAAGCGGCTGGGTTGGCCGGATTACGCCCGGCTGGCCGGTCCGGCCGACGTCTATCACTTCACGAACTTCATCATTCCGCCGTTGCGCACCGGGCGGGCGGCGGTGACGATTTTCGACATGAGTTTTGAGCGGTTTCCGCAGTTTGCCGAGGCCCGCAACCTGAGCTACCTGCGAGCGCGTCTGGACGCCTCGATCGCGCGGGCCGACGCGATCATCACCATCTCGGGCTTCAGCGCCGACGAGATCGAATCGTGTCATCCCGGCGCGCGCGGCAAACTGCACGCCATCCCGCTCGGGATCGACCCGTCCTTCAGCCCCGCGCGGGCCGACGAGGTGGCGGCCATGCGCCGGCGGCTGGGCCTGGAGCGTCCCTACCTGCTCAGTGTCGGTACGCTTGAGCCTCGCAAGAACTATGGCTTCATGGCGGATGCTTTCGACGCCCTGGAGTCCGCCGAACTGGAGCTGGTCATCGCCGGGGCGCCCGGCTGGAAGTGCGAGCCGATCCTCGAGCACCTGCGGCGCGCCCGCCGCGCCGACCGGATTCGCTACGTGCGCTACGTTCCCGACGGCATGCTCGGCGCGCTCTACACCGGCGCCGAGGCTTTTCTGCTGACCTCACACTACGAAGGTTTCGGGTTTCCGCCCCTGGAGGCGATGGCCTGCGGTACGCCGGTCGTTTCCGCCGCGACCGGGTCGCTGCCGGAGATCCTGGGCGACGCGGCCGTCTGGGTTCCGACGTTCGCGTGCGAAGCCTGGCGCGCGGCCATCCGCGGCCTGCTGGAGGCGCCGGAGGCCGAACGCGCGGCGCGGGTGGCGCGCGGCCGCGCGCGCGCCGCCGCCTATCCCTGGGAGCGGACCGCGGCGGCGACTTGGCGTGTGTACCGGGAATTGGCCGGGGCCGGCGCGCCGGTAGCCGCCGGTGGGCTGCCGCCGGGAGGCTGCGCATGCGGGTCGTGATTGACACCCGGTGGATCGGAGCCACGCCCTCGGGGGTGGGTGTATACGCCCTCGAACTGGCCCGCCGGTTGCCGGTGCTCGCGCCGGACCTGGAGTTTGTCCTGCTGTTCGACCAGGCCGAGGCGCGCGCGCGGGTGCTCGACGAACTGGGGCCGTCGCGCGTCCCCAATCTCGAGGCCGCGATCCTTCCGGCCGCCGTCTTCTCGCTGGCCAGCCAGGTGCTGCTGCCGGGTTGGCTGAGCGCACAGCACAGCCGTCTCTTTCACAGCCCGAACTACATGATCCCCTATCGCGCCTTCCGGCCGGGCGGCGGGGCCGGGTCCGCGGGACGCTGCGTCACCACGATCCATGACGTGATCCCCCTGCTGCTGCCCGATCATGCCCCGCGCGCGCGCAAGTCGCGCCTGATGCCGCTGTTCCGCTGGTGCCTGCGCGAGAGCGCGCGGCGTTCCGCGGCGGTGCTGACGGTCAGCGAGACGTCGCGCCGCGACCTGATCGCCGCCCTGCGCCTGGACGCGGCGGTAGCCGGGAGGGTGCAGGCCATCCACAATGGGGTCGACCCGTCGCTGGCGCCGGCCGACTCGACGCGCCGGCGCGCGGCGCAGGCCGCCCGGACCATCCTCTACGTGGGCCGCCTCGACCCGTACAAGCAGGTGGTCAGTCTGGTGCGAGCGTTCGGCATGGTCCGGCGGCGGTGCGCGTGCCCCCTCCACCTGGTCATCGTCGGTCCCGAGGACGTCCGTTACCCCGAAGCCCGCCAGATGACCGAGGCGCTCGGGCTGAAGGAGTCGGTCACGTTCCTGGGGTTCCTGCGGGCCGATGAACTGCGGGCTACCTACCAGGAGGCCACGATGCTGGTGAACCCCTCGCGCTACGAGGGGTTCGGGCTGCAGCTGGTCGAGGCCATGCGCTGCGGCGTGCCAGTGGTCTGCACGGACGGCGGCGCGCAGCCGGAAGTCGTGGGCGATGCGGCGCGCGTGGTGCCCGCCGGCGATACCCACGCCCTGGCGGAAGCCATGGTGGAGCTGCTGACCGATGAGACGCAACGCCAGACCCTCATTGCGCGCGGTCTGCAGCGAGCCGGGAGCTTTGACTGGGATCGCACCGCGGCCGCCACCCTGGCCGTCTACCGGCGCCTGTTGCAGCCGGACGGGGAGGCTGTCCGATGAACCCGTTGACCGCGGCGGCCGCCGGCAAACGGGTGATCCTGGGGCACGACTGGCTCACCGGGATGCGCGGCGGCGAACGCGTCCTGCAGGTGCTGGCGGACGCCTTTCCCCAGGCTCCGATCGCGGTGCTGTTGGCCAACCGCGCAGCCATCAGCCCGGATTTGGCCGCGCACCGGCTGCTCTGCTCCTGGCTGCAGGGGGTGCCCGGCATCGCGAGCCGGTACCGTGGCTTCCTGCCGCTCATGCCGCTGGCCGCCTCGTCCCTGCGCCTGCCGCCCGCCGACCTGCTGCTGACCACCAGCCATTGCGTGGCCAAGTCCTTTCGGCCACCCGCGGGGGCGCGCCATGTCTGCTACTGTTTTACACCCATGCGGTATGCCTGGCTGTTTCGGCGCGAGTACTTGGGCCATGGCGTGCGCAGTCTGCTGGCGCGGCCGCTCTTGGCCGGGTTGCGGCACTGGGACCGCCGGACAAGTTCGCGCGTGCACCGCTTCGTGGCCATCAGCCAGGCGGTGCAGCAGCGCATTGCCGCCTTCTACGGGCGCGCGAGCGACGTGGTCCATCCGCCGGTCGACACGGGCTTCTACACGCCGGACGCCGGCGTCCGGGCGCCAGACGCCGGCGCGTTCGACCTGATCGTCTCGGCCCTGGTGCCCTACAAGCGCCTAGACCTGGCCGTGCGCGCCTACGCCTGCGCCGGGTGGCGCCTCAAGATCGTCGGTACCGGCTCGGAACTGGCGCGGCTGCAGGCGCTGGCCGGACCGTCGGTCGAGTTTCTGGGCTGGCGCAGCGATGACGAGGTTCGCGCGCTGTACCGCACCTGCCGCCTGCTGGTGTTCCCCGGCGAGGAGGACTTCGGGATTGTGCCGCTGGAAGCCATGGCCTGCGGAACACCCGTGGTGGCCTATGCGCGGGGCGGCGCGATCGAGACCGTGCGCGATGAGGTCACCGGCCTGCTGTTTCGCGAGCAGGGCGAAGCCTGCCTGCTGGATGCCGTCACGCGTGCAGCCGCCGCGCACTGGGACCGCGAGGCCATCCGGCGGCACGCCGAAGGCTTTGGCCGCGAGCGCTTTGAGATCGAAATGGCTCACATCCTGGCGAGCACGCTCGCCGCAACCTGAAGAGGAGCGACATCCCATGACGGAACTGCTGTTTGCCCGCTACGCCCCGCGCAATCTGGAGCCGGTCAACTCGATCGGAGCCAAGTGGCTGCGGATGCTCGACGCCCTGGAGTTCGGCCCGACCGTGGCCGGCAAGCGCACCTGCATCAAAATGCACCTGGGGGGTGGCACCGGGTTCTCGACCGTGCATCCCTGGCTGGTCCGAACCCTGGTCCAGCGCGTGCGCGCCGCCGGCGCCAAAACGGTTTTTGTGACCGATTCGCCGGGGGCCGTCGCGTCGGCCGTCGAGCGCGGCTACACCGCCGAGACCCTGGGGTGTGCGCTGCTGCCGATGTCGGGCGCGCAGGACCGCTTCTACTGCACGCGGCCGATCACGCCACCGTTCAAGACGCTCGCGAGCGTCGACGTCGGCGGTGAGGTCGCCCACGCCGAGGCGCTGATCGACCTGTCGCACGTGAAGGGACATGGCGCCTGCGGTTTCGGCGGGGCCTCGAAGAATCTGTCGATGGGCTGTGTAACCCAGCCGACCCGCGGCCAGTTGCACGCCCTCGAAGGGGGACTGGATTGGAACAGCCAGACCTGCACGCGCTGCAAGAAGTGCGCCGAGAACTGCCCCAATGGCGCGATCAGTTTCAGCGACACCGGCGAGATGGATGTGTTCTATCACAACTGCAAGTACTGCCAGCACTGCGTCTTGATCTGCCCGCAGAAGTCGCTGCGCCTGCTGGGCGGCGGCTACCGCGACTTCCAGCGCGGCATGGCCCTGGCCACGCAAGCCGTGTTGAGCGGCATCCCGGCGGAGCACCAGCTCTACATCAATGTGCTGACGCAGATCACCATCTTCTGCGACTGCTGGGGCATGACCACCCCGAACCTGGTGCCGGACATCGGAATCCTCGCTGGCCGCGACATTGTGGCCATTGAGCAGGCGTCCCTGGACCTGGTCCGGACCGAGGACCTGATCCCGAACAGCTTGCCCCCGGGCTGGGAACTCGGCACCTCCGGCCATCTCTTTGAGCGCATCCACGGCAAGGACCCCCATGCCGTGATCGAGTTCCTTGAGGAACTCGGCCTGGGACGGCCGGCCTATCGCCTGCGCGAGATCGCATAGTCACGCACACGCCATCGGCTGATGTCGCAACCGCCGGCCGCTCGCCCGGGCCTGGGCCGCGAAGCGTGGCCCGCGCAGGCGCGGCGCGCCCCGCGTGCCGTGGGCGAGGAGATCAGGCAAATCGGGGGCTTCCAACTGCACCTAAAATGACCCCCGCCCGAGGCTTTTCCGCAGCCGGAAAGGCGCCGCGCCAGGCGCATGCCACAGTAGGGGTGTCGAGCTGCCGCTTAGCGGCGCCATACGCGCGTCGAGCGTGGAGATGCTTGGAACGGGTCGAGTCATTGACGGCCACCACGTGACGCCTGATGGCGAGCCCGGGCGACGATTATCGCTGGAATCCAGTCCTCGTTGGGCCTTCGCTGTCCCCTGTTCGCTCTCTTGGGGTCATCACGCGCCTCACCCGGTCGCCGGCGAGGCGCTGACGGTCCAGAACAGCGACACGGCGTTGAAGGTCGCATGCATGACGATCGGCACCATCAAGTTGCGCGAAGCGAGGTAGCCCAGCGAGAAACAGGCCGAGGCGCAGACCAGCGGCAGGAAGGCCGTGAGGTGCAGGTGAACCACGCCGAACAGCAACGCACTCAGGCCGATGGCCGCGATTGGCCCGCGCTGGCGCAGCAGCACCGGCAGCAGCACCCCCCGGAAGAGTAACTCCTCGGCCGCCGGCGCCACGGTCACGGCGATCAGCGCCAGGTACGCGCGGCGCCACCAGGCGATGTCCGTGCGAGCCATCCACTGCAGCGAGAGCTGCGGATCCTCGTGCAGTCCCAGCCAACCGAACAGCCGCGCCGCCGCGCCGGCCAGCAGCAGCGCCGGCGCCAGGGTGGCCAATCCCCAGCACCCGCCGTCACGCCACGCGCTGTGGCCGGGTCCGGGTGGCGGGCCGCCAAAGGCGGTACGCCACGCGAGGTTGCGGTCGACCAGCCGCCAGACCATGGCTGCGAGCAAGGTGCCGTGCAGGAAGAGCGGCGCGAGCAGGAACAGCGGACCGGAGGGCACGTCGGGTTGCGGCCCGCGGGCGGCCAGTGACGGAAGCTGCAGCGCCAGCAGCAGCCCCAGCAACAGCACGCCGTCTTCGGCTGCGATCGGCCGGCCCCGCAGGTCGTTGACGGCGAGTTGCCAGGAACCCGCCGGCCGGCGGCGCGTGACGATCTGCAGTGCGCTCCACGCGCCGGCCAGTCCGAGCATCAGGCCGGCGGCTTGCGCGAGCGCGCGGGTCAGGGAGAGCGATGTGGCAATCTGCAAGGAGCGGTCTCTCCCGAAACGGCTGCGATCAGGGCGCTTGGCAGGCCAGCCGCAGGGCGTCGCCGAACACGCCCGGGATGTTCTCGAAGCAGGCGGCGGCCTGCGGGCGCGCGCCGTTCTGGCAGGCCCAGAGGCCTCTGGCCAGCAACACCCCGGGGGTATCGGGTGCTCCCAGCCGGCGCAAGCGCTCCTCCGAGTGCAGGTCGGACAGCGCGACTTCGCGCTGGACGACACCGGCGGCGCCCAGGCGCTGTTCGATGACCAGTGTGCCGCCGGTGGCCGAGAGCAGCACGCCGGTCAGCGCGCCGCGGGCCAGGCGCAAGGTGACGGTCTGGCCGACTTGGCGGCCGAACGATGCCGGGATGCCCTGTTCGGCGCGGACGGCGGCGGCGATCAACTCTGCGGCGGCGGTGAGGTCCGGCTGGTTGCGAAGCCGGGGGTGCCGCGGAAGGGTCTCGGCCAGCAGTTCGCTGCCGGCCGTCAGTCCGCGCGTCACCAGGGCCGTTGCAACGGGTTGCAGGATCTCGTCAACCGAGGGTTCCGGCGTGGCCGGCGCGCGCGGCACGTGTCGTGGCACCGGCGACACCGGCGTGCGCACGGGCGGCGCCTCGGACGTTACGGCGGTGTTTGGCGGCGCGGCGGCGGCGCGGCGGCGCATCTCGGCCGCCCGGTCCGCGCGCCAGGGCCGCAACTCGTCGGCGAGCATGCCGCCATAGTCCTCGAACGACCGGGCCGCCGCCTGGAGATCGCCGGCCCCGGCCAGTGCGGCGGCGCGTGTTTCCAGGCCCTGTTGCACCAGCGTCAGTTGATGGCGGCGTTCGCCATCGAACTCGGCGATCGCGCGGCGGGCTTCGGACGCGGCCAGCGTACCCGGCGCGAGGTCGATCACCCGCTGGAACTGGACCAGGGCGCCGGCGTAATCGTTGGGGTTCGCCCGTGTCCACTGGCGGGCTGCCAGCAGATTCTCCATCGCGTGGTCAGCGGCCTGCTGCCGGACTTGCGCGGCCCGGGCCTGCGCTTCGGCGGCGCGCGGCCGCGCGACCAGTTCGCGCCAGGCGAAGAAGCCTATCAGGGCGGCCACGCCAACCCAGATGCCCAGGATCCCGGCCAGCACCAGCATGCGCACCCACGATGGGCGCTCGCGGCGGGCGACGCGCGTGGTGGCGTGAGTTATGCCCGGCCGTGCCGGGTCGCGCTCCATTGTGCTCAGACCGGGTGACAACGGCCCGCTCGGCAGCGGCGCATGCGCACGTACTGCGGCCAGGTCGCGCGCAATCGCCTTCCAGTCGCTCTGGCGGTACTGCCGGTCCTTGGCCAGCATGCGCTCAAGCAGGTAGCAGAGGTGCGGGGAGAGGGCGTGGTTGCCGGTGAAGGCATCCGCCACGGTCTCATGCAACTGCCCATCCATGATGCGTTGCTCGCCGCGGCCCTGGAACAGCATGGCGCCGGTGACCATGTGGTACAAGGTGGCGCCCAGTGCATAGATGTCGGTGCGGCAGTCGAGATCGGCGCGGCCCTGGACCTGCTCCGGCGACATGTAGGCCGGCGTGCCCAGGATATCCTCCTCGGCGGCGGCCGGCAGCACGGTGGAGAGGGTCCGCGCGAGTCCCAGGTCCGTGATCTTCACCGTGCCGTCGGCATCGATCATGATGT
>CAZZCT010000199.1:0-9546 GCA_964652365.1 uncultured Lentisphaerales bacterium | reverse complement strand
CCGTGATTGCATGGGCATGCGCACGTCGGGGCGGCAGATTCGGCGGCAACTCTCGGCAACTCTCGCAGTTTGAGGGACGGCGCGGCGGCTTGCGCGGCCGCGGGTCGTGGCGGTATAATCGGGCGGTCTGTGAACAAACGCGATTCATCGGGGAGGTTTGCCATGCGCAGGATTCTGGCACTGTTGACGCTCGCGGGACTCATGGGGGTTCTGACGGGGTGCGAGAGCGGATCGTCAGGCGAGGCCGAGGCGATCACATTCAAGAATCAGTCCACCTACAACGTGACGGTCACGCCGAATGGACAGAATGAGTGGCAGGCGTTCCTGCTGAGTCCAGGACAAGACCGGACCGTGGACATCGGGACGACCGTGTTCTACATCTACGCGCCGACCGCCCTGGTGCAGGACACGTCCAGCGAAGGTGGGTCGGTGGTGACATTTACTGACATCTAATGATGGTCTCGATGGCGATACGCCGTGGTCGGTTCGGTTGCGAGCGGGCGGTGGCCTGGAACCGTGCGCCCGGGCCGACGACGGCGGAGGCGCCGCCTGAGAGGGTCGCGGCACCGCCTGCGCGGGCTCGGAGAGCGGGGCGCTGGCTGCAGGGATTTGTTGTTCTAAGCTGTTGCTGTGCAACAAGTTGCAGTAGACGTTCCGACGCCCGTGCAGCGGGCAATCGATCGCTCAACAGCGGCGCTGGCCTGGTCTCGACAACGACTGACACAGGTGATCAGGTGGCAGGTGGCCACCACCCCCGCGAAGCGACACCTTCCTCCGCCATCGCGCGGGGGGTGCTTCCAGCGGGGCGGCCATCATCTGGGACTAATGCGGCGGCGGCGGCGGCCGTCGCAGAAGCGAGTTCCCGACCGTGGCACGAACAGGCGGTCGCATGGGTCGTGCGGGCCGTCGCACGGGCGGATGATCCGCAGTCGCAGGAGCTGCTGCGCGAGATCCTGCTGACCAAGCGCTACGCCGCCGCCTTCGCCCGAGCGGGTCAAGAGCCGTGGCAGGCCGAAGCGGCCTTCGTTCAATGGCAGCAGTACGCCGCGATCAAGGCCGCCGAACGCGCGGACGCCTTTGGTCCGACCCTGGTCGCTTACTACTTCAGCACGCTGGCGCCGGAGGCCGCCTCCTCGTCAACGACGGGATCGGAACGTCTGGCCGAAGCCCAGATTCGTGCAGCGGCGTTGCGTTTGGTTCGGCAGGGCGATCTCTACACAGCGATCCTCGATACTGAGGCTGAAGAGCTTGGCGTGCCGCCGCACCGGTACGACGTCGGGCCGATGGCCAGTGTAGGCGCCGACGAGGTGACGGTGGATGCGGCTTTTGTGAGGGGGCACTCCAGCCGTAAGTATCGGATTCACTTCCGACGGTTTGCCGTCGGCGACCAGCTGTTGTGGCTGCCGATGAAGAAGCAGGAGCACACATGATGCCGGATCTCCTCCGCAAGCGGCTCCTAGTACTGATCTTACCATTTCCTGCTGCCTGTCAGGGAATCAGCCGACCTGGCTGCGCCGATCGCTGGATGCTTGCCGCGTGTGGCGGGGGGAGTGCCCCGGCAGCTCATGCGATGCAGGGCCGCCGAGCGTTCCGATGAGCGGGCCGCCCGCACAACCGGAGCCGGCCGGTCGCCCCTGCGGCGGGATGTGGGACGTTGCCGTAGTCGGCGGCGGGCATGCCGGGTGCGAGGCGGCCTTGGTGGCCGCGCGCATGGGTTGCCGCGTGCTGTTGGTCAGCAGCGCGCGGGGTGCGATTGGGCGCATGCCGTGCAACCCATCGATCGGTGGGCTTGCCAAATCACACTTGGTCTTCGAACTGGACGCGCTGGGAGGAGAGATGGCGCGCAATGCCGACTTCACCGGCATCCAGTTTCGGGTCCTGAATGCCAGTCGTGGACCCGCCGTGCGGGCCAACCGGGTGCAATGCGACAAGCTGCAGTACAGCCGTCGTCTGCAACAGGTGGTCGATTCAACGCGTTTCGTTGATGTGATTGAGGACGAAGTGGCCGCCTTGTGGTGCACGGGTGACCTCCTGCGCGGCGTGCTGACGGTCAGGCACGGTGAAGTCAGGTCCCGGACCGTGGTTCTGACGGCCGGCACCGCCCTTGGCGGGCGGCAGCATATCGGCATGGAGGTCATTCCGGGCGGAGGAGATGGGCGCCCGGCCGCCGACGCCCTGTCCGCGAGCCTGCGCCGGGCCGGATTCGAGTTGCGCCGGCTTAAGACCGGGACTCCACCCCGCCTGGCCGCAGATTCGATCGATTGGAAGCAGACGCTGATCCAGCCTGGAGATGAGCCGCCCCCGTTACTCTCGTGGGCAGGTCGATGCACGGCGGTGCGCGCGCAGGCTGTGTCTGGAGATCGCGTGTTCCACGTGGAACAACCGGGCTTTGCGGCGCCACCGGCGGATGGTCAAGCGTCGTGTTCCACGTGGAACAATGCCGTAGTTGACGACCCGCCCATCTGTGGTCCTGTCGATGCGATTAACCCGGATCCGCCGCCGGGGGCGTCCCCGGCGACGGCGATGCGGGGGGCCGGCGTGTCAATCGCGGGTCTGACGGAACCTCGGTGCCCGCCGGGAAGCAATCAGGTTGCCTGCTGGCTCACGCATACAACGGCCGAGACCCACCGGTTGATTCGCGCCAATCTGGCCCGCAGCGCCCTGTACGGAGGAGGCATCACGGGCACCGGTGTGCGCTACTGTCCATCCATCGAGGACAAGGTCGTCAAGTTCCCGGACCGCGACCAGCACCATGTCTTTCTCGAGCCGGAGGGTCGCGACAGCCCGATGGTCTATCCAAACGGCATCTCGAACAGCCTTCCGCGGGACGTCCAGCAGGAGTTGGTGCACACCATCCCGGGTTTGCAGCAGGCCCGCTTCCTGGCCTATGCCTATGCCATCGAGTACGACTGCGTCGATGCTCGTGAGTTGCTTCCGACCCTGGAGTCGCGGCGCATCGCCGGTCTGTTCTGTGCCGGCCAGATCAATGGCACCACCGGGTACGAAGAGGCGGCGGCGCAGGGGTTGATGGCCGGCGCCAACGCCGCCTGCCTGGTGCTGGCTCGCGAACCCGTGATTTTGAGCCGCCAGGACGCCTATATCGGGGTCCTGCTGGACGACCTGGTGACTAAGGGCACCAATGAGCCGTACCGTATGTTCACCTCGCGGGCCGAGCGCCGACTGCTCCTGCGGCAGGACAACGCCAGATTTCGGCTGTTGGCTGTCGCGGACAGAATCGGCGTGGCCGATCCAGCCTTCCGGGCAGAAACGCGTGTGTTTGCCGCGCAGATGACCACCGAGTTGGCTCGCCTGGAGGGGACCCGCGCGGGAAGTGCGACGCTCGATCGACTGCTGGCCAGACCCGGCACGCGCCATGCGGACCTTCCGCAGCCAGCGACCGCCCTCCCGCCAGAGGTGGTTGAACAAGTCGAACTGCGTGTGAAGTACCAGGGCTATATCGAGCAGGAAGAACGTGCAGCGGCACGAGCGCGGGGAGATGAGCAGGTGGCCATCCCGGGTGCGCTGGACTACTGGTCCATCGGAGCGCTGCGCTTCGAAACACGTGAGAAGTTGAGCCGCCTGCGCCCCGACAATCTGGGGCAGGCCGCACGGGTTCCAGGGGTGACGCCGGCAGACATTGCAGTGCTCGCCGTGGTAGTCCGCCGCACGCGCGGAACGGACCGCCGCGGCCATAGCGCCCGTTCGTCCCCAACCCAATCCGAACAGTCGCATCAGGCTTAAGAATCCAAAACAGAGAGTGACCAATGCTTCACTCTATTGAGGCTCTTGCTGAACCCCTGCAACAGGAGCCGGGAGACAGGGTTCAGGGGTGTCAGGGTTCAGGCGGGAATCCCATCCTGAACCCCGAACCATGATGAACCCTCCGCTTGCACAAACCGGAGGCTTGCAAGCTCCTCTATTCGTCCTGACATTACTATAGCGCTCACGTCATCATCAAGCTTAGAGGCGGGTGTTGCCGCCACCCGACCCGGGACAGTCCGTGGTGGTTTAAACTCCCGGTTCCGTGCTCAAGGAGTGTCCGCACTGCGCTTTGCCTGGCAGGGGCCATGCCGTGGAGCGACGGGAATGGCTCTTGTATCGGAGCGCCGTTCGACGGTATAGTTTATCTGTTGTCGGCTGCGTTGCTGACTGGGTCTACGTCACCATGAAACGTCCAATTTACGCGATTGTGCTGCTATCCCTGCTGGCCACCGTGGGTTGTCGTGGGCGTTCCGGAGAGAAGGCCCTGCGGTTGGGGTTGGCTGATCTTCAGGCTGGCGATTACAGCGCGGCGGTGCGCAACCTCGAGCGTGCCGCGCGGCGTCTGCCCGGTTCCGCGACGGTGTACTACAATCTGGGGTCGGCGCTCTACCAGCTTGGGCAGATGGACGCCGCCGAGGCCGCCTTTGGCGAGGCGCTGGTCGCGGACCCATCCGACCAGGCCGCGCTTGAATACCTGGGGCATGTGCATGTTCAGAAGCTGGCCTGGCGCGATGCGCGCCACTGTTTTGCGCGCGCCGCCGCGCTCACGAACAACCCGGCCAGTCAACTCACGGCCCTGAGTCTGGTCGAACTGGGGGACGGACATCCCGATCTGGCGCGGCTCCGTCTGGTTCAAGCGCTGAAGTACGAACGCGCCCATGCCCCGGCCCTCTACAATCTCGCCAGCCTGTACCGGGGTCGGTTGCACATGCCAGCCGAGGCCATCGACTACTTCGAGATGTACCTGCATGTCGCCCCGCCGGATGACCCGCATCGCGAAAAGGCCCTCGAGAGTATCAAGAACCTCAAGGTGAGTGGCGGTGCCGCAGTGCCGCTCGCGGCCGAACGCGCCGTCCGGCGCGACCCGGTGGCCGCCGCAGCGGCCTTTGCCGCGGGGGAACAGGCGCGCGCGTCCGAAAAATGGCCGGAGGCGATTGCCGCCTACCAGCGGGCTTTGGCCGCCGACCCACTCCACTACACGGCGGCGTACAACCTCGGGTTTGCCTGCCGCTCCAAGGGTGACCACTCCGCCGCCATCCGGGCCTTCCAGAAGGCGGCCGACATCAAGCCGGCCGCGGTCGAGGCCAGCTTCATGCTCGCCAGCGTGGCCTTCGAATACCGCAACTTCCCGCTCGCCTCGCAAACGCTGGACCAGACCCTTGTGCGCTGGCCGAGCTATGCCCCGGCCTACGAGCTGATGGCCCGGATCCGTTATGCCCAGCAGCGGCCAGCCGAGGCTCGCGCCTACGGGGAGTACTACGTCCAACTCGCGCCGCCCGGCGCGTCGCGGGACCGTTTTGCCCAATGGGTGCGCACGCTGCCGGAACGCTGACCGCCACAGTCCGCGCCCGGGAGGACGCCACCGATGCTTCAGCAGATTCAGCGCCTTCTTAGTCTCCTGCCCCCCGGTCAATGGATCGACCTCGCCTGTGTGGCGCTGGCCGTCCTCCTCTGTATTCTGGGCGGGCGGCGCGGCATCTCGGGACAGATCGCGCGCATGCTCGGTCTGCTGGGCGCCCTGGTTGCGGGTTACTGGCTCTACCAACCCGCCACCCAGATGCTGTCTGCGGTCAAGGCCCTGCACAGTCGTCCCGAGCTCGTCGGTGTCGCCGCCTTCGTGCTGGTGTTCGTCGTGGCCCTGATGCTGTTCATCCTGCTGCGCATCAGCCTGCAGCGGTTCATGCACCTGATCGTCGAGCAACCCATGGACCGCATCCTCGGCGTCGGCGTGGGACTGCTGCAGGCCCTGCTCCTCTGTTCTTTCGTCTTCACGGTTGCCATCCTGCTGCCGGCCGGAACCGTGCGCAAGGCGTTCTGCGAGGGATCGTACGTCGGAAGCTGGCTGACGCCCCGCCTCGAGGCCACCGTGCAGCAGCAGGCCGAGAACTGGCAGCGCGAACATGCGGCCCCCGGCGCGAAGGCCGGCACGAAAACCGGCGCCAAGCCGGCTGCCAAGTCCGCGAAGCCCGCGACCAAGTCCAAGCCCCCAGTGAAGCCAGCCCCCAAGCCGGCGCCCACGGGCGGCGCCACCCGCAAGCCGGACGAGCAGCCGGCCCAACCGGCCACGCCGCGGCCCAGACCGGGCACCAACGCGGCCGCCCGGCCGCCGGCCCGACCTCACTGAGTGCACCGCCAGCGCGCGCGGCGGCGGTTCGCCCCGACGTAATAGAATACCGTTGGTATAGTCTCCGCGTCCGCGCCGGGACAGACCGCCCGAGGAGTCCATGTCGCGCGTCACAGACCACGTGCTCGAAGATATCCGCCGCCGGATCGACATCGTCGAGCTGATCGGCTCGCGCGTGACGCTCAAGCGTGCCGGGAGCTCGTTCAAGGCCTGCTGCCCGTTCCACAACGAGAAGACCCCCTCGTTTCACGTCAACCCGGCGCGGCAGAGTTTCCATTGCTTCGGGTGCGGCGCGCACGGCGACATCTTCGGCTTCCTGATGAAGTCCGACGGCCTGCCGTTCCCCGACGCCATTCGCACCCTGGCGCAGCGGGCCGGTGTGACGCTCGACTCGGAGACCGATTTCGCCGCCGAAGCCCGCAACGCACTGTATGCGATCCACGCCGAACTGGCGGCCTTCTACCAGCGCTGCCTGCAGCAGCTGGCTGAAGCCCGCGTGGCGCGCGACTACCTCGTCACGCGGCTGCTCGGGCCCGAGACGATCACCCAGTTCGGCATCGGCTACGCCCCGCGCGCGCCCGACACCCTGCTGCGCTGGGGTGCCAAGCACGGCTACGACGCCGAACAGCTCCTGGCGGCCGGCCTGCTCGCGCCCTCCAACAGGCCCGACCAGCCCGAGGCCTACTACGACCGCTTTCGCAGTCGCCTCATGTTTCCGATCCACGATTCGCTGGGCCGCGTCGTGGCCTTCAGCGGCCGGATCCTCGACCCCAAGGCGCACCCGGCCAAGTACGTCAACAGCCCCGAGACGCCGATCTTCGTCAAGAGCCGGATTCTCTACGCCCTCGACAAGGCCCGCGCGGCGATCGTGCGCAGTCCGCGGCGCGAAGCCATCGTCTGCGAGGGCCAGATCGATGTCATCCGCTGCCACAGCGCCGGCTTCGAGACCGCCGTCGCCGCGCAGGGCACCGCCTTCACGCGCGAGCATGCCGAGATCCTCAAGCGTTACGCCGACAGCGCCGTGCTGGCCTTCGATGGCGATGGCGCCGGCATCAAGGCCGCCGTGCGCACCGGCGGAATCTTCCTCGAACTGGGCCTGCCGGTCCGCGTGGTCTCCCTGCCGGCCGGCGCCGATCCGGACTCGCTGATCCGCGACCAGGGCGGCGATGCCTTCCGCGCCCTGCTCGACTCCGCCTCGTCGCTGACCACCTTTCAGATCCGGACGCTGCGCGCCGACGAGCGCGACCCCACGGCGGTCGACGCGGTCAACCGCATGGCGCGCGCCGCCCTGGAGTCGATCGCCACCTGCGCGAACGCCGTGCTTCGCAGCCACCTGCTGCAGGATGCCGCGACCGGTCTGAGTCTGCCCTTGAGCGCCCTGAGCGAGGATCTGGAAGCTTTGCGCGCCGATCAGTCCCAGCGCGCCGCGCGCACCGCGCCACCGTCCCACCAGCCGACCTCCGTCCCGGAGGCGCTCGGCGAAGCGGTCGTCGATGAGGTCTTACCGGAGCGGCCGCTGATTTCGCGGGCCGAGTATGGACTGTGTGAACTGCTGGTGCACCACGAGGATGACGAACACATCCCGAACCTGGTGCAGGACTACCTGCCGTTCGAACTGCTCTGCCACCCGCACGCCCAAGCGGTCACCGAAGCGGCCTTGGCCGCGCGGCGCTCTGGAACCGACAGACTGGGCGAACTCTGCGCGCAGGGCGATCCGGAGCTGCAGGCGTTTATCGCCGCCCTGGTACGGGGTGAATCACGCGTGCTGCATGCCCGTGATGCCACCCCGCGGCAGGCCGCCGAGGATCTCATCGTGCGGCTGTGGGCCGACGCCCTGAGCATCGAGCGCCAGGCCCTCAGCGCGGCTGAAGCCCCGCCGGCAGTCCAGCGACGGTCCGAACTTACCCTGCGCCTCAAGGCCCTGCGCCAACCCGGCGGCCGGTGGCTTGAGCGCGAACGGCATCTGCGGGCCGAGATCGAGCGGCGCGGCCTTACGCTGGCGGCGCTTCCGGCGGCGGTGACGGCGGCACCGCCGGCCGAGCCGGAGCCAGTCGCACGTGCAGCGGATGCCGCAGTCGCAACTGTTGCTCCAACAGCACCTCCACCCAATATGGACCTTCCTGAGGAATTCTGAGGTTCAGGAAGACCTCCACGCTCGTGGCAATCTGGTGCGTATCGACCAGCTGCACCTGGATCGACTTGCCTTCGATGATGACGGTCCGGCCATCCGGCGCCACGATGCGCGAGCGGTGCGAGAACAGACCCTGGCCGCAGCACCAGCGGTTGACCAGGCAGACGCGCGGGAAGACCGCCGGCACGGCGTTCAGCACCAGGCCGTCGAATACGCCAATCAGGATGAACTTGCCGTTGCGCTCCTGTCGCACGTCGTCGCACAGCAGGCTGGATTGGAGATCGGGCAGCATCGGGCACCTCATACGTTTCCGTCGACGACCCCGGGCGCTTCGTCAACCACCGGCACGTCCCACGCGCGCAAGCGCGTCGCGATGAACTCGACCGCGGCGGCGTGCCGCGCGCGCGACGGCAGGTCGGCGGTCAGCACCGGCCCGCAGGAGAAGCGGATCGGCCGCGAGAGGTCAACCGGCCCGAAATCGCGTAGCCAGCGCCCCGGCGGCGCCAGGTCGGTCTGGATGGCGATCGGAACCAGGGGCACGCCGGCCCGTTGTGCCAGTTTGATCCCAAGCGAATGGAAACTGCGCGGCGCAAAGCTGCGGGACCGTGTGGACTGGGGAAAGAGCAGCACCGAGCGGCCCGCGTTCAGGCTCTGGACGCCTTGTTCGAGCACGTCCTGCAAGTCCTGGCGCACATTCTTGCGGGTCACCAGGATCGGATTCACGGCCTTCAGCGTCGCCCCGAAGAACGGATAGCGTGTAAGGCTGCGCTTGGCCACAATGGTCAGGGGCCCGAAGGCCATCAGCACCGGCGGCAGGGCGATCGTTTCAACCAGGCTCATGTGGTTGGCAACGAAGACAAAGGGGCCCTTGGCCTGCGCCAGGCGCTCGAATCCGTCGCAGCTGCAGGTGGCGCCCATCGCCTCCGCGTCCTGCATCAGGCGGAATCCCAGTTGGGACCAGGTCGCGGAATCCAGCCTGCCATGGCGCGCGGCCAGGCGGGTGCCGCGTCCGATGCATCCGCCCAGGCACCCGAAGTAGAAGCGCCATGAAACCAACAGCCCCCGGACGGGTCTGTGGCGGACCGGTTGCGAGACCGGCGTCTCGTAGCGGCCCGTCGCGCGCAGCATCTGTTGAAACTCGGCCAGCGTCATACCGGGCACCTTACACAAGCTGCCGGCCTGGGGCAAGCCAGCGGTGCGATGAGACGGCGCTTGATACTCGGCGTCCGGTCAGGTAACGTCCCCTGTGCTTCTTGTCGGGGTGTAGCGCAGCCTGGTAGCGCGTCAGCCTTGGGCGCTGAAAGTCGCG
>CAZZCT010000198.1:0-9593 GCA_964652365.1 uncultured Lentisphaerales bacterium | reverse complement strand
AACCGGCGGGGCACGGCTCAACAGACAAGAGCGACGCAAAGGAAATCTGATGCCAACAACGCGTCGCTCCATATTCGCCAGCCGCGGCGGGTGGCTCAATGGAGAACGCGAGCGTTCTGCGGGAAAAGATGAAGGAATGTCGGAACGAAATCGTCCTCGTCCTCAGTGAGCGAAGCGAACGGTCCTCGTCCTCGTACTCGAAGAAGCGGGGATCGAGGACGAGAACGAGGACGACGACGAGGACGAGTGTGGGGGGCATGGCTTGCGCGAGCGGTGGAACAAGGCATGACAGCGGCAGAACCAGCAGCCCCAGAGTGCCTCGCAAGCTCGGCACGCTGAACGGCGGACGTTCACCGCACGGAGATGGAAATCGCTTGCCGGAGCCCGTCGGTATGATTTATGGTCATACCGACATCAAGGAGGAGGTTCATATGGCTGTGGCAAAAATCGCGATCAGTATCGAACAAGACATTCTGAGCGAGGTGGACCAACTGGTTCGACGACACGTGTTTCCCAATCGTAGTCGCGCCATTCAGGAAGCCGTGAGGGAGAAGGTCCGGCGGCTCGCCGTGAACCGGCTCGCCCGCGAATGCGCGAAACTCGATCCCAAGGCAGAGCAGGCCGTGGCCGAGGAAGGCATGTCCGGGGAGGTCGCCTCATGGCCCGAGTATTGAGGGGCGATGTGCTCTGGGCCGATTTGAACCCAATCAAGGGACATGAGCAGGCCGGACTCCGGCCTGTACTCATCCTCAGCCCAGAGATCTTCAATGAACGATCTGGCACCGTGATCGCGATGGCGCTGACCAGTCAGCCGCAACGGGCAGGGTTCCCTCTGACAATGGAGATCACCAGTGCCGCGCTTCCCAAGGAAACCTGGGTGAAGATCAGCCAGATTCGAACCCTGTCGGTGGAGCGCCTCGGCAAGCGGATGGGCCGTGTGTCGGACGACGAAATGAGCCAGATTGTCGAAGGGCTCAACGAAATCATCGGCACACAACAAAGCGCTGCTGGCTATCGGCGCTAGCGCGCCTCAGCCAGAGCGCTGACGCCGTGCGGCATGAAGATGAAGACACTCAGAGCCATCCTGGTACTTGCGATGCTTCCCCTCGGCTGTCTCGGGCAAACCACGGGGCTTAGCACCCGCGTGTCTCTGTGCAACTTCCACAAGTTCCAGATAGCCAGCCTGCTCGAATTCCTCACGAAGCGCGCGGGAATCCAGATGGAGGTACGAGACCAAGCGTTCGGTCATCCTGACTCCGACCATCCGACCTATTTGGGTGTCTTCGCCAGTTTCTCAGACATACCGATACGATACCCACTGTCTTGGGCGCTTCGCTTCTCTCCCGGGATTTCGGCAGAGGTGAAGGACGGAGTTGTTGTCGTCCGTCCGTCGGGCGGCCGACAGGAACTTTCCCCCGAACTGCAGGCATACTCGGAACCGGCCGGATCGTGGACCAATTCGTTTGCTCCCGACGCGATCATCACCACGCAGCAGGAGTCGGAAGAATGGAACGTCATCCAACTCTTCTCGTACCTTTGCCATCGTCTCGGCGCGGATAACTTCGTTGTCGACCCAGCCCTTGCAGTGCAGGGGCAGACAGTGACCGTCGCCTTGAACGGGCGAACGGTTCGTGATGTGATGACCATCCTCTTGGAGAAGGCAAACGCTAGTGTGTGTTACCAAGGGGGAGTGTTGTTTCTGACAAGGAAAACCGAGGATGCCCAACAACGGCGTCCATGATCGCCTCGCAAACTCGCCGAACCTGACCCTCGCCGTACAGCCTACCCCACCACCTGCCCTCTCCCGCCTCGACCCCTTCGCACTGCGCCGCTCGCTTACCTCCAACCTCGCCATGCTGCCCACGCTCTCGCTTTCCCACCGACCATGATTCGCCAGGGCCAACGCCATCACGCAGTCGTCGTGATACCCGCTCGGAGCCGCATACGAAATCCGCCCACCTTCCCCGATGGCGTACTCATACCGCTTCATCTCAGCCGTGAGCATGTCCCAACCGCTTCGATCTTCCTTCGCGCCCTTTGCGTCCTTCTGTGGGTCGCCGTAGCCTATCGGCGAAGGAGCCTGTTCAAAGCCTCTTCCCGATCCAGGCCTCATGACACCCCCGCTGTTCCGCCACCCCCCTTCGAGCCTCCACCCGCCGTATTAACCTTGTGCCTCCACCCCTGAAGCTCTAGTTTCCGCTTTGGTAACGGGGGTGGAGGGCTGCACGCGTCACATGCACCCCCTCCGTAGACGCCCCCGCAGTCCTTGGCCCGTGGCCGGGCCTGTGACTTACGCGGTAGACGTCTACAGGACAGAGGTTCGGCGGCAGAGATGCAGAAGAGATGATCGCAAAGCCAGCACGGTGAGGAAGGCAGGCGGCATGAGGATGCAGTGGATGGGCATCGGGATGGCGGCGGTGTGTTTGGCGGGTGCAGCCTACGGGGGGAGTCTGGACTCTCCGGCGGCGCCGACCGACGCAGGCAGCGCGATGTACCGGCTGGAGGACGTATACAACCGGCTGAACACCGGCGCGCCGGGGGCGCAAAGCGTCTTCGCCGAGCCCGGCGCAGGTCCGGGCAGCACGGGGCATACGCTCAACGAGTTGCTGGCCAAGGCGCCGGCCACGAACGCCAGCGCGGCGGTGGCCGCTGAGGTGCTGGACGGGAAGGCGTTCTGGGGATTGCTCAGCGGGGCCTGGGGCCAGCAGACCGGGAGCATGGTCAACCGTAGCGCGATCACATGCACGCCCGGAACCACGCAGCAGGCCATCCAGCAGGGCTACCACAACGGCGCGGGGTACGTGGAAGGCGACGAGGATCTCGTCACCGGGAACATAAAGGCTGGGATAAACCTCTTCGGCGTGGCCGGCAAGACTGAAGTGGTTGACACCACGAGCGGCGACGCTACGGCGGCGGACCTCCTGGATACGAAGAAGGCGTGGGTGGATGGGAGCGAGGTGACGGGGACGCGGCCGGTCGCGCCGGTGCCGAAGACGGGGCAGACCACGATCTACCGTTCGGGCGATGACGGCACGTACCAGAAGGGCGTAGCGTGGCCGAGTCCGCGGTTCACGGACAACGAGGACGGAACCGTCACCGACAACCTGACGAAGTTGATGTGGGCGAAGAACGCGAACATATGGGGCATGGTGATCTGGAACACGGCCGTGGACAACTGCGAGGGGTATGCGCTTGCGGGGCACAGCGACTGGCGGTTGCCGAACCGGTTTGAGCTGGAGAGCCTTTTGGATCTGAGCCGGTCCAACCCGGCGCTGCTGTCCGGGCATCCGTTCACCGGCGTCCAGTCGTCGGTATACTGGTCGTCTACTGTGGCCGCGAACAGTACGACCGGCGCGTGGGTCATGAACCTGCTCGACGGCACCGTGCGCAACTACTTTATGGGTAGCTGGCTTTACGTGTGGCCGGTTCGCGACGGGCAGTAACGGTACGCGACGCGCTGCTTTTTGGACGCCCGTGTTCCCGTGGCCTGGGTCGGGGAGACAGGCCGCCGCGTGCAGGGGATCGCGGAGCACGCGTTGGTCGAGAGATGGGATCTCGCGGCCCCCACGGGCAAAAGATGAAGCAAGTCAGCAGAGGAGGAGAACGCAGATGAAGAGCCAAAGCCAAGCCAACCGCGGAATGAAGGTCGCACTGCAGGGCGCGGCTGCATTGGGTGTGCTCTGTGTCGTCGCCGTGGCCGCCAACGTCGATCCCGTGGAGACGGACGCATGGTCGTCGCAGACCGGCTGGCAGAACTGGGCGCCGACGCATGGTGGCGGGGTCACGGTGGTAAGCGCCGGGGCGAACGGTTACCTCAGCGGGTACGCGTGGGCGGAGAACGTGGGCTGGATCAAGTTGGGCAGCGGCACCGGTCCCTACGCCAACACCGGCCCCACGGATTGGGGCGTGAACATGGACGCGAGCGGGAACCTGTCCGGCTTCGCTTGGAGTAGCCATTTTGGGTGGATCAACTTCCACCCGACCCACGGCCAGGTGACCGTGAACACCAGCAGCGGCCGTTTCAACGGCTATGCCTGGGCCGAGAACATCGGCTGGATTCACTTCCAGAGCGCCGTACCCGCGTACAACGTGCGTACCACGGCCTTCGACACAGGGTCCACACTGCCGCGCGGGACGCTCTTCACCTTCCACTGACCAACGGGCAGGAAAAGAATCAGAGCCGAACATCGGCGTGGTAGCCTCGCAGGCGCGCCACCATGACGCCTGAACGTTCGCCGGACAGAGGGATGATGACAACGGGGCGGCGATATCGTACGCTATGCCGTACGTAATGGAAGGGAAGGCCCATGACAAGCGTCACCGCCACCAAAGCACGAAGGCAGTTGTACAGTCTGCTGGACGATGTCGCCGAATCCCATGAGCCGGTGCAGATCGCCGGGAAACGGCATTCCGCTGTTCTGGTTTCCGAAGAGGATTGGCGGGCAGTACAGGAGACTCTGTACCTAGCGGGCGTTCCCGGCATGCGAGACTCCATTCTCAAGGGGTTGAAGACTCCGGTCGACAACTGCGCCACGGAGTTGGAGTGGTGAACTGGGCGCTGGTCTACACCACGCAGGCCAGACGCGACGCGAAGAAGCTCTCCCGCTCGGGCCTGAAGCCTCAGGCGGAGAGGCTCCTCGTGATTCTCGCCAGCAACCCGTACCAGAGCCCCCCACCGTTTGAGAGACTTGTCGGCGATCTCGCTGGAGCCTGCTCCCGGCGCATCAACATCCAGCATCGGTTGGTCTATCAGGTCTTGGATGACATCAAGACGGTGAAGATCATCCGAATGTGGACACACTACGAATGAGCCGGCACACGGCCTGCTGCCTATCGCCGCTAGCGCGGCTCAGGCAGAGGCCAAACGTTGAGATCGGACGCCGCGAACGGATTACGATTAGGATTATGATTAAGATTATGAGGAGAGAGGAGAATCTTAATCGTAATCTTGATCTTAATCATAATCGGAGTGTTGAGCGGATGACGCAGCGGAAGAAGTGAGCGGCAATCCCAACAAGCCACCGCAACCTAGCTCGCGTCCCGCTCGCAGGTTGAGTGGCAACGTTGGGGGAGCAGAAGATATGACCGGGCACACGATCATCGCTCTCATAGCGGCTCTGGTTACTGCCGGGGGTGTCGCGCACTACTGTATTGTCAGGCGACGCCACCACAATGACTATCGAGAACACCTTGAGCCAATCCTGCAGGAACATGGGCTTCGCTTTCTGTCGTCCGTTTACCCTGGCCCCTTCAAGATCGGGCCATTTCCGAAGTTCGAGGTCCGCGTGGGTCGTCCCCAGAGTACCGTTCCAATTCTGGGCAAAGGGGAATACGGCGAGTATCGGGCTGTTACGGCGGCAGATGCTGGTGGAAATCAATACACGCTCTGGGCACTAGTTGAATTCGAGGTGTTCCGGTTCCGCCGCGTCAGGTGGAGAGTCGAAGAAGGAGCGCCGTTACCAGAGACCATGACGACAACCCTTGAAACATAGAACCGACACCGAACCCCACCTCGGAAGGTACTCGTCGTCCCGCAGACGGGTCGCCGAAACCTTCAAGGTGAGTCGGGCGTTCGGCATCAGATTCGATAGCAGGAAGACTAAGGAGAGCGCAATGATAAAGGCGATCTTGTTGGGTATGACGCTAATTCCCGGACTGCTGACAGCCTCCGATTTCGACGTCAAGACGGCCGAAGAGCTTCGCGCGCGGGATGGTTTGCCGAACTTCTTCGCCAAGCTCGAGCGAGGCGGGGACGTGCGTATCGCGTACCTTGGGGGAAGCATCACGCAGGCCGAGGGGTGGCGCGTCAAGACCCTCGCGCATTTCAGGTCCGGAAATACAAAAGCGAACAGCGTCGAAATCAACGCGGCCATCTCGGGAACCGGTTCGACCTATGGTGCATGCCGTCTCCAGGACCATGTGCTCCAGCATAAGCCCGATCTCGTGTTTGTTGAGTTCCGCGTCAATGGCGGTGATCTCAAATCGATGGAGGGCATTGTCCGGCAGATCTGGGATAGTGACTCGAAGACCGATAAGGGTGTGTTTCTCGCCTTCCCTGCGCTTCTTCGCACACTTAACCGACGCACTTACGCGCGGTCTTAACCGCCCCCCTTACTCGGATACCCTTAACCGAACTGCTTAAGCGGTCCCGCCTGGGAGCATCCCTGGAGCGATTCATCAACACGAACCCCACCCGCAGACCCAGAAGCGCCAGTCAATCAGCCACGTAGGTTGCAGACGCCCTTTCGGCTTGATTCACGGGCCGGGCTTGCCGATCATCTGGCGCACATGAATGCACAATGGCTCGCCTTGCTTACCTTCGCCGCCTGCTACCTCCTCTTTGTCGTTTTCCCGACCCGGCGCTCGTGGATCGCCTGCGCGGGGGCGGTCGTGCTCGTCGCCGGCGGCGCGCTGGGCTGGCGCGATGCCCTGCTGGAGAAGATCAGCTGGAACGTCATGGGGCTCTTCGTGGGCACGCTGGTGCTGGCCGAGATGTTCCTGCTCTCGCGCGTGCCGGCCTTCCTGGCGGAGTGGCTGGTCGACCGCACGGGCACGGCGCGCGGCGCCATGCTCGTGCTCTGCGCCCTCGCGGGGGTGATCTCCATGTTCGTGGAGAACGTGGCCGTCGTGCTCCTGATCGCCCCGGTGGCCCTCAGCCTGGCCGCCAAGCTCAAGACCAGCCCCGTCCCCCTGCTGATCGGCATCGCCGTCAGCAGCAACCTCCAGGGCACGGCCACGATGATCGGCGACCCGCCCAGCATGATCCTGGCGGGCTACCTGAAGCTCAGCTTCCTGGACTTCCTCTGGTACCAGGGCAAGCCCGGCATCTTCTTCGCCGTGCAGGTCGGGGCCATCGCCTCGCTCCTGGTGCTGGCCTACGTGTTCCGCAAACACGGCGAGCGCGTCGAAAGACTGTCGGTCGAGGTGGTTCGCTCATGGGTGCCCGCCAGCCTCCTCGGGTTGCTGCTGACCGGGCTTTCGGTCTCCACGCTCTTCGACCCTGACTTCATGTGGTTCGCGGGCGTGTACACGATGGCGCTCGCACTGGTGGCGGCGGCCTGGTTCGGCCTGCGCGCCCGCTGGACGCCGCTGCGTGACATCTTCCG
Source organism: uncultured Lentisphaerales bacterium (assembly GCA_964652365.1). GTDB lineage: Bacteria > Verrucomicrobiota > Kiritimatiellia > RFP12 > CAZZCT01 > CAZZCT01. The sequence goes on along the minus strand of CAZZCT010000198.1, from coordinate 2,487 downwards.
GGCGCTGGACTGGGATACGACCTTCTTCCTCGTCGGCGTCTTCGTGCTGGTCGGCGGGCTCAGCGAATCCGGCTGGCTCGACCAGCTCTCCGCGGCCATCGCCCGCGGCGTGGGCGCCAACCTGTTCCTGGCCTTTGCAGCCATCACGCTCCTGGCCGTCGTCGTCTCCGGTTTCGTGGACAATGTCCCGTTCCTCCTGGCGATGATTCCCGTGGCGCAGAAGGTGGCCGACACTGTGAACGCGCCGGTGCCCCTGCTGATGTTCGGGCTGCTGATCGGCGCGTGCCTGGGCGGCAACCTCACCCCGATCGGCGCCTCGGCCAACGTGGTCACGCTCGGCATCCTGAAGAAGCAGGGGCACCAGGTGAGCTTCGGCACCTTCATGCGCATCGGCATCCCCTTCACCGCGGCGGCCGTCCTCGCCGCGTGCGCGTTCGTCTGGTGGGTCTGGGCGCCGTGAGCGTGCTGCAATAACCATTTGAATTGCCCCTGCCCTTCTGTTAGCTTCCTCCCCCGTTTTGTGCGCAAGTCTCCGCCGGACGTTCCGTCGGTCACCCGCAGGAAGGACATCGCCTTATGATCGCAGGTTCCATTGCCACGCTGGGTGCAGGTTTGGTCACGATCGGAGCTGCCTTCGGCATCGGGAAACTGGCGTCCGCCGCCATGGACGGCATGGCCCGGCAGCCCGAAATCGCGCCCAAGATCCAGGTCAGCATGCTGATCGCCGCGGCCCTGATCGAGGGTATCGCGCTCTTCTGCGCAGTCATCTGTCTGCTCGGCGTGAAGACCGGCGGCTGACCCGGTTTCGCGTCACTTCGCGAGGATTTCCATGCCAGAAGCAGAACCCACTGCGGCAGCCCCTGTCGCCCCCGAGGCGGCTGAGAGCGTGCCGGCGCACGCCGCCCCCGCGGCGCATGAGACCGCGCCGGGCCACGCGGAGGCCGCCGACGGCCACGAGCCCAACCTGATGGACCCCGCCCCGACCCTCGTCGTGCTCACCTGGGTTACCTTCGCCCTGCTGCTGGCCGTTCTCTACAAGGTGGCCTGGAAGCCCATGCTGGCGGCCCTGGCGGAGCGCGAACGCGGCATCCGCCTGGCGCTGGAGGATGCCGAGAAGGCCCGCAAGGCCGCCAGCGAGACCGAGCAACGCTGTGCAGAGCTGCTGCGCAACGCCGAGGCGGAGGCCCGTCAGATTGCCGGCGAAGCGGCAGCGGCCGCCACCGCGACGGCCAACGCCATCCAGCAGCAGGCGCGGGAGGCCTCGACGGCCATGCAGGAGCTGGCCCGCCGTGAGATCACCGCCGCCGTCGAGCAGGCGCGCGTGACGCTCCGCCAGGAGAGCGCGCAGCTCGCCGTCGAGCTGGCCGGCAAGCTGGTCGGCCAGGCGGTCGATCCCGCCCGTAACAACGAGCTTGTGCGCAAGCTGTCCGGGGAGCTGTAGCATGGCCCAGGGTTCCAAAGCCGCCGGTCGCTACGCGCGGGCGCTGTTCGACTGGTGCCGCGCGGACGCGGCTTACCCGGAGGTCGTCGCCGGCATGCAAAGCCTGCGCCGCCTGCTCGCCGCCGCGCCCGAACTGCCCGCGTTCCTCGGCAACTACCTGCTGCCGCGCGCCGCCCGCGAGCGGACCCTCGCCCAGCTCTTCGCCGGCCACCTCCCGCCGGCGCTCTACCGCTTCGTCCGCTACCTCGAGGCCAAGCGCCGCCTGCGCCTGCTGGACGAAATCGCAGCCTGTTTCCTCGATTTGGACGACGCCCGGTCCGGCCTCCTGCGCGGCCGGCTCGCCTCGGCCTTCGAGCTTGCGCCCGCGCTCCGCACGGCGCTCGCCGCGCGGCTGTCGGACCGCGCCCACGCCCGCGTCGAACTCGCCTTCGGCGTGGAGCCCGCCCTGCTGGGCGGCTTCAAGATCTATTTGCGCGACATGGTCTACGACGGCAGCCTGACTGCCCAGCTGAGGCTGGCGCACCGGCAGCTCGCCGGCACGGACCGCGCGCACGGGAGTAACGTCCATGTCGGTTGATCTGCGCCCCGAGGAAATCTCCGCCATCCTGCGCCGCGAACTGGCCGCCTTCGAACAGAAGGTCGAGGTCAGCGAGGTCGGCACCGTTCTCAGCATGGGCGACGGCATCGCCCACGTCCACGGCCTCGCCGGCGTGATGTCGGGCGAGCTCGTGCAGTTCGCCAGCGGCGTCGCCGGCATGGCGCTCAACCTCGAGGACGACAACGTCGGCATCGCGGTCTTCGGCGAGGACGCCGACGTGAAGGAGGGCGACGAAGTCCGCCGCACGGGACAGGTCGTGTCCGTCCCCGCCGGCGACGCCCTGGCCGGCCGCCTCGTGGACGCCCTCGGCCGGCCGCTCGACGGCAGGGGGCCGCTCGGCGCGACCGAGACCCGCCGCGTCGAACTCCGCGCGCCCGGCATTATCGAACGCGCCGACGTGCGCGAACCGCTCCAGACCGGCATCAAGATGATCGACGCCCTGACGCCG
>CAZZCT010000197.1:0-9710 GCA_964652365.1 uncultured Lentisphaerales bacterium | reverse complement strand
GGGCTCCGGGAGGGCGAGGCTCCTGCCGAGCCGCCAGCGCAGGGTCAAGCGCACGTAACTGCGGCAGGCTTCGCGGCAACTCTCGCAGAACAGGGACCGGACTTCAAACTGCTGCAAGTCAAAACGGCAGCCCGTGCTCCTTGATCTTGCGCTGGATCGTGCGCCGCGAGAGGCCCAGTTTCTCCGCGGTCAGGGTGCGATTGCCCTGGTGCCGCCGGAGGGTCTGCAACAGAATCTCGCGCTCCATCTCGGCCAATGTCAGGCCGTCGGGCACGGCGAACGGACCGGCCTCGATCTGGCCGGCGGCCGCCGGCAGGTGGACGGCCTCGCCGGTCAGGGCCCGTCCGGCCGAGAGCAGCACGGCCGACTCCACCACGTTGCGTAACTGACGGATATTGCCGGGCCAGTCGTAGGCTTCGAGGCGGGCGTAGAAATCGGGTTCGACCCGCGCGACGGCGCGGCCGTGCTCCTCGCAGGCGCGGGCGACAAAGCGGTCGGCCAGCGGCCGGATATCCTCGCGTCGGCGGCGCAACGGCGGCACCGTCAGGGTCACGACGTTCAACCGGTACAGCAGATCCTCGCGGAACTTGCCGTCGCTGGCCAACTCGCTCAGGTCACGGTTGGAGGCCGACACCAGGCGCACATCGACCCGGAACGGCTGCTGTCCCCCGATGCGCCGGATCTCGCGCTCCTCGAGGGCCCGCAGCAGCTTGACCTGCACCGCCGCCGGCGCGTCGCCAATCTCGTCCAGGAAGAGCGTGCCGCCGTCGGCCCGCTCGAAGGCGCCCTTGTGCTGACTGCTGGCGCCCGTGAAGGAGCCCTTTTCGTGGCCAAAGAGCTCTGATTCGAGCAGGGATTCGGCAAAGGCTCCGCAGTTCACGGCCACGAACGGTCCGGCCGAACGCCTACTGTCGGTATGCAGCGCGCGCGCCACGAGCTCCTTGCCCGCCCCACTCTCACCTTGAACCAGGATCGTCGCGCTGGTGTCGGCGAGGGCCTCGATCTGCCCCAGCAGGGTCTGCATGGCCGGAGACTGGGCCACCATGGCGCGCGCGGTGTAGCGCGCCCGCACCGAGGCGGCCAGCGTGTCGACCTGGCGCCGCAGGTGGCTGGTCTCCACGGCCCGGCGCAGGGTGGACTCCAGTTCGTCAAGATTGAGCGGCTTCTGGATGTAATCGTAGGCCCCCGCCCGCAGCGCGCTGAGGCTCGAATCGACCGAGCCGTAGGCCGTCATCACGATCACCGGCACACGGCGGTCAAGCTGCTGGAGCCGCCGCAGCAATTCGATGCCGTCGAAATCCGGCAACACGAGGTCGGTCAGGACCAGGTCGGGCGCCTTCTCGCGAAAGGCGGCCAGCCCCTCGGCTGCCGTGCGGGCCAGACGCACATCAAAGCCAGCCCCCTCGGCCGCCTCGGCCACCGAGCGCGCGCCGTCCGGATCGTCCTCAACCAGCAAGAGCGTTGGTAACATGGGTCAACCTCCAGGAGGCGGGGGCAGGTCACGCGCCGCGGTCGGCGCGGCCAGCGTCATGCGGATCACGGTGCCGCCACCTTCGCGGGAGAGCGCCTCGATCTGGCCCCCGCTGTTGGTGAGAGCCGTGCGCGCCAGGAACAGGCCGAGCCCCGTCCCGCCTGGCCGCGTGGTCGTGAACATCTCGAATACGCGCTGCCGCTCGCGCAGCGGAATGCCGGGCCCGCGGTCGCGAACCTCCAGCCGGACGGTGCTGCCATGCCCGGACGCCGCGACTTCCACGGCCGCCCCGGCCGGCGAGAACTGCAGCGCATTCAGCAGCACGTTGATCAGCGCGCGCTTGAGCGACGTGGCGGTCGCCAAGGCCAGCAACGGCGTCTCGGGCCAGGCCCGGACCACACCCACGCCGGCTTGCTCGAACCTCGGCGCCAGGGTCTCGAGACATTCCTCGGTCGCCTGCCGCAAATCCAGCGCTTCCCGCGACTCGCCGCCCGGCTTGGCCAGATAGAGAAACTCCTTGAAGACGTCATCCATCCGCGCCATCGTGCGGCTGATGCGCCCGGACAGCTCGGTCAGGCGCGCCGCCCGCGGCCCTTCGGGCCGTTGCACCTCCCGCTCGAGCATCTGGGCATCGAGCCGCACGGCCGACATCGGATTGCGGAAATCGTGCACGATTCCGTTGGCCAAGACGCCCGAAAAGACGAGGTGCTCCTCCTGTCGGCGCCGCAGCTCGCGGCGCCGGTCGCGGTGCACGGCCCACACCAGAATCCCCAGGCACAAGGCGAAGGCGCTGGCGGTCGTCACCAGCGCGATCCGAAACATTGAGTCCACCGCCTCGGTGGCGGCTTGCTGCTGCTGACCGAGCGTATCGCGCCGCAAGGCCACCTCGACGCTCATCGTGCCTCCATCGGCCAGCCTCACATCCTGGTGGAAGACCATCACCGGAATGGCCAGATCGCCGGTCTCCAGGATCTGACGCGTCAGCCGCACGGGCGACCGGGCGGGGTCCATCCCCGGCCAGCCCGGCGGAGCTGGCGGCGGCGGGGATGGCGGCGACTCCAGCCCTTCGGTCTGGCGGTGAAACTGGGTGACGCCGTCGCGGCTGATCTCGACGTACTGCAGCCCGGATTGGGCCGCATGCAGCGCCGAAACCAACAGGTGCAATTGGCGCCAGCGCGCTGGCACGGCATTGGTGCCGCGCACCGCATCGAGGCCGGAGATGAAACGCACCAGTTGCGCGCCCTGCAGCACCACACTCCGCGCCGCCGCCGTGTGCGCCTGCGTGTCCGGCATGCGCCGCAAGTACCACAGACTGGCCCCGGTCAAACCGGCCACGGCCGTAATCAGCCCGGCCGAGAGCACCGTGAGCGGAACACGCCACTTGCCGGGTTGTCGCGGTTTGGTCATGTCAGACACACGTTGCTGTTAGCAGGGTCTATTCCCTTTCCGCCCTGACCAAGCTCGGCCCGTCACGGATGCAGGCCCCGGCCCAAATCCCATGGGGACGGCACGCGCGCCCAATTCGGCAACCTCCCAAGCCATGAGACACTTTACACGGAATCGGGTCTTCGCACCAGCGCATTGCGCCAAGCTGTCGCAGCCAGACGCCATTTTGTCGCGACGGCAGGCCCGAACGCAGCGTTGGCGGGATGCGGCTCTTGTGGAACGGACCTCTGGGCCGTTCCGGCACGGCGCAGCGCACCGTGCTACGGCCGCTCCGAGCGGAAGGGAACAGCAAGTCCATGAGCCGCGATACGCGCGCCTCTGCCGATCGGCTCCACAATCGTGGCACGGGCTTTCAGTCCGTAGCCAATCGTTCGCCCTGTGACGCACATCGGCCCGACGTGCGTCCCGATGGGTAGGGGTGCCCCAGGCCCTTGGGGCACCCGGTCGGCCAACGCCCAGCCGCGGTTTGAACCGAAATGCGCGGGAACCGCGGACGGCTGTTTCAAGTTATGGACGAGCATGGGGCCAGGCCACTGGATGGCTTGCGCAGCCCTGATCCGTCGTGGCATACTTGTTGCATAAGATCTTGAGCAGACCTGTGGAGTGACAAGGATTCCTGCGCATGCGCCTTCGTGGACTATGGTTGTGGCTGGACGGGTTGCTGCTGGCAGCCATCGTGGCGTTCCTGGCGGTTCGCGTGAATCGGCTGAGTTCGACGCGTGTGGCGTGGTCGGCGCCTGATTTCGCCGCATCGGCGTTGACTTCCACGCCGCCGCCGTCACCCTTGCCGCGGGCGTACAGCGCAGCACGGTTGCCGAATGTCACCTTCGCCCGGAGTGCACCGGTGTCGGGTCTGCGCGACAGTCTCGGCGAAGTCTTGGAGGACTCGTGGGAGGGACTGCCTGCCTATCCGGCCATGGACATGGCGGATCTGGGCTCGGAGTTCCTGCTCACGTTCTGCCTGACAGGCTTTGAGCAGACCGACGTGCAGGTGCGCATGCAGGGCTCCGTGCTGACGGTGCTGGCGGAGCGGAATGACACCTCCCTTGAAAGGACCCATCGCCTGCGCCGCAGGGTCCAACTGCCTGAAGCCGTCGCGCCTGGAACCGTGCCCCTGGCATTCTGGACCAACGGCCTGTTGCGGGTGCGCGTCCGCAAGACCGGGATCCAGAACTCCTGAAGCGGCCCGGCACATGATCGCGAAGACGGGAATCTAACCGCAACGCACGGAAGGCGCATCCACCCTGACCCCGACTTTCTCCCAGCGGGAGAGGGATAGCCCCTTACGACGTCACGGCACAAACACCTGCCGGGACATGATCAATTCGGTGCCGACAAACTCGGCGATGTCCGTCCAGTCGCCGCCGCTGGCGAGCGTGGTCGCTGCCTGCACCCTGCCGGCGAGACCCAGCACGGCGTTCCGCCAGACGAGCGTGCCGTCTAGCCTCAGTTCCATGACCTCGGCGGGCGCCTCCGACCAGATGCGGTAGTAGCCACCGCCGTACGGGAACACGACCGAGTACGCCGCCGTCGCTTGGTTGTTGCCCTCGCTCTCCTCCTCCGCCTGCCCGGCGCTGTCCACGACCGCGCGGTAGACCCTCACCCCCGCGGCCGGCGCGGTGAAGCTGTGCCGGAAGACGTTGGTCGCGCCCGCCGCCAGCTCCCCGACGGACTGCCACCACTCGCCTTCCGGGCCGGTGGCGGTCTCGGGCCGGTTAACGTAGCCGTCCAGCCACCCGGCCGAACCGCCCGCCGCGCCCTGGTTCCTGACCGTGACCGTCGCGGTCACCGTGCCACCCGCGGCCACGGTCTCGGGGTCGAGGACGATCGACTGCACGACGAAGTCGGGCCGAGCCGCGGCCTCGCGCCAGCCGGTGTCGGGGCCTCCGTGCAGGGAGGCCAGCTCCCCTCCGGCCCCCGCCGCCGCCCGCACCCAGTAGTGGTAGGTCACGCCCGACGCCGCGGTGGCGTCGCCATAGCCGGTGCCGGGCTGCCAGGCGCCCAGGTCGGTCCTCGCGCCCTCCGCGCCTTCGGCCCGGCTGACGCGGTAGTGCGTCGCCCCGGGCACCGCGGACCAGGCAACCTGCACCCGGTCGGCGTGCGTGCCGTCGCCGGCGGCGACGCCCGCGGGGGCCGGGAGTGCCGGCGCGAAGGAGACTTCGTCGACCCAGCCGCAGTCCGAGCCTACGGTCACCGAGTCGTCCTTCCGGTAGTTCCAGCGCAGCGTCCGCGTGCCCGCGGGCAGGAAGTAGGTTTTGCCCTGCCACTCCTGCTCGCCCGAGAGGCGGTCCTGCAGCACGCCGTCGACGTGGAACTCGAGCCAGTCGTAGCCGCTTTCGGACGAGGTCTTCCAACAAAAACTCAGATTTCCGGGCCCCTCGACCACCGTCTCCATCCAAACGGCCTGGCTGTGCGCGATCACGCCGCTTTGCGCGGCGTCGGCGCCGTCGTGCGTGACGGCGGTCTGCCCGGCCCAGGGCGTGTCCCCCCCCGCCGACCAGGCCCGGCCCGGCGTGTCGAGCGCCTCGGACAGGGAGAGCCCGTGGAAGCCGTCGTCGTACGCCCCGTAGGCGCTCTCGTTCAGCCCTTCGCCGCTCTGGGCCACGCCGAGGACCCAGTAGAAGTACGTCCGGCCGGCGGCGGCGGAGGTGTCGTCGTACGTCCGCTCCGTCAGCAGGCCGCCCAGGGCCGTCTTGTAGCCGCCGAATGTCTCGGCGCGCCACACCCGGTAGTGCGTCGCCCCGAAGGCGCTGTTCCAGGTCAGCCGCACGAAGCCCGCGTGGGCGCCGTCCGTGGCGGAGACCCCGGTCGGCGCCTCCAGCGCCCGGTAGCCCTGGTCGGCGGCGCTGTAGCCCGACGCGAACAGGCCGGCATCATCCATGGCCGCCTGCACCCAGTAGTAGTGGAACGCGCCGGGCGCGGGGGTGAGGTCGGTGTACGCGGTCCCGGCCTGCCACGTCCCCAGCGCCGTCTTGGCGCCCGCCAGGCTGTCGGAACGGCTCAGCAGGTAGTGCGTCGCGCCGGCCGCGGCGGCCCAGGAGATCACGATCCGGTCGGTATAAGCGCCGTCGCTCGCGCCCAGGGTCGCGGGGGCCGAAGGGGCGGGCGTGAAGGCCACCTGGTCGAGCCAGCCGCAGTCCGAGCCGGCGCTGACGCCATTGTCCTTGGCGTAGGTCCAGATCACGGTGTGCGGACCCGCGGCCAGCGTGTGGGTTACATGCTCCCAGTCCCGCTCGCCCGAGATCACGGTCTGCGTCGCCTCGTCGACGGAGAAGAAGAGCCTGTCGTAACCCAGTTCCGACGAGACCTTCCACCAGAAGCTCAGTTGGCCCGGCCCCTCGGGCCACGTCACCAGCCGGGAGTTCTGGCCGTGCGTGATCGCGCCGCTCTGGCCGGCGGCGACGCTGTCGTGGCTCACGGCCGACTGGCCGAACCAAGCCGCGCCGCCGTCCGACGCGAAGCTCCACAGCGAGTCGAGCGCCGAGCCCAGGTGGATCAGCCCCCGCCAGCCGCCGTCGCCCGCGTACGCCGACGCGCGCGCGCCGGCGTCGTCCATGGCCGCCTGCGCCCAGTAGTGGTAGAGCTTGCCGGGCACGGCCGTGGTGTCGCTAAACGAGAGCGCCGCCTGCCAGTCCAGCACCACGGTCTTCGGACCCTCGAGGCTTTCGGAGCGGCTCAGGCGGTGGCGCATGGCGCCGGGGGGCATCTGCCAGTTGACCTGCACGCGGTCGGTGTAGAGCCCGTCGCTGGCGACCACGCCGCCCGGCGCGGAGAGTCCGACCCAGCCGACGTCCGGCGCGCTGTAGGCGGAGGCGTTGGCCCCCGCGGCGCTCGTCGCGGCCTGCACCCAGTAGTAGCGGTCGTTGCCCGGCATGGCCGCCGTGTCGTTGTAGTTCGTGGCGGTCTGCCAGCCGCTCAGGTTCAGCTTGGCGCTGCCCTCGATGGTGTCCGAGCGGCTGACGCGGTAGTGCGTCGCGCCGGCCGCGGGGAACCACGTGACCCGCACCTTCGCGGTGTCCGTGCCGTCGCTGGCGGCGACGCCGGCCGGGATCGGCAGCGCGCGCCAGCCGGTGTCGGGGGCGCTGTGGTCGGAAGGGTTATCCCCGGTGCTGTGCTCTGACGACCGCAGCCAGTAGTGGTAGGTCACGCCGGGCGTCGCCGTCGCGTCGCTGAAGCTGGTGCCCGTCTGCCAGGGTCCCAGCTCGCTCTTGTCGCCGCCCGCGCCGACGGAGCGGCTGACGCGGTAGTGCGAGGCGCCGGGCACGCTGCTCCAGGTCACCTGCACCTGACCGCCGATCGTTCCGTCCGTGGCGGCGACTCCCGTCGGTGCGGCCGGTGCCGGCAGCGAGCGCCAACCGGTGTCGGCGTTGCTGTACGGACTGGCATTCTGGCCGGCATTGCCGGTGGCTGCCCGCACCCAGTAGTGATAGGTGATGCCGGCCGTCGCCGACGAGTCTTCGAAGTAAATCCCCGTCTGCCAGACACCCAGTTCGGTCTTTTCCCCGCCAGCGCTTTCGGCTCGGCTGACGCGGTAATGCGTCGCCCAGGTCACGCGGCCCCAGTTCACGTGTACTCGGTCGGTATACGTCCCGTTCGAGGCGGTGATGTACGCCGGCGGCAGCGATTGCGCTCGCGAGCCGGTGTCGGCGGTGCTGTACGGCGTGGCGTTCGCGCCGGCGCTGCTGGTGGCGGCCTGAACCCAGTAGTAATGGGTGCTACCCAACGTTGCGGTGGAGTCGCTGTAACTGGTGCCCGCCTGCCAAGAGCCCAGAGGGTTTTTGCCCCCGCTGGCGCTGTCCGCACGACTGACGAGGTAGTGGGTCGCGCCGACGACACCATTCCACGTAACCTCCACCCGGTCAAGGTGGGCACCGTCCGTGGCGTAGACATTCGAAGGCGGCGAGCCCCACACAGCACGGACGCCGGTGTTGTAGTCGCTGAAGTCTGTGGCGTTCTCTCCGCCACTGCCCGTCGCCGCGCGTACCCAGTAGTAGTAGGTGGTGCCGGCCGCCGCACCCGTGTCGGTGAAACTGGTGCCGGCTTGCCAGGATCCCAGGTCGAGTTTGGTGCCGCTTGGGCTGGTCGCCCGGCTGACGCGGTAGTGCGTCGCGTGGACGACCCCGTTCCACGTCACCTCCACCCGATCAAGGAATGCCCCGTCCGTGGCGGCGACATTCGAAGGAGGCGCCCACACCGCCCGGACGCCGGTGTCGTAGGCGCTGTAGCCCGTGGCTTCCGCTCCACCGCTGCTCTTCGCCGCCCGCACCCAGTAGTAGTAGGTGGTTCCAGCCGTCGCCCCCGTGTCGATGAAACTGGTGTCGGTTTGCCAGGGGCCCAGCTCGATCTTGCCGCCTGTGGCGCTGGTCGACCGGCTGACACGGTAGTGCGTCGCCTCGGAAACGGTGGGCCACCACACCTCCACCCGGTCGATGTACTGGCTGTCGGACGCAACGACGTTCACGGGCGCGCCCCACGGGGTTCTCCAGCCCAAGTCGGTCAGCAAACCCAGGGTGACAGGCCCCGGGCTGTGGATGGCGTTTCCCGAAGAAAGGCTAGGATGCATCAGCGCATCTGCCGTGCCATGAAAAACTGGGGCAAAGTGGCTGTAACTTGAACCGCCACTCCATGTCGACGGTGCGTATAGCTTGACCCGGATGCCCCCGTTGGCAGCCATGGCGTGGGTTCCGTGGAACCAGACGGAGTCCGAGCGCAGCGCCTCGCCGAGGGCCTGGGAAGGGTTCGGGTAAACGCCGGTGTCCAACAGCGAAATTCCGTCGCCGTCCCGCGCGAAGATGTCGTAGCTATACGGGTCGCCGTCAGAACCCCAGCCTCCCATCGAAGCGCCGTACATCGACCCCGCGAAGTTCAGCCCGTGGCCGATCTCGTGCAGAACGACCGTCAGGAAGTCGTGCTTGTCGGCGGCGTGTTTCCGTCCGTGCCGAAGTACCACGCGAAAGTACTGCCGTAGGTGGTGTGCATGTCGTACGCCTCCGGCGCCAAGTCCTCTCCGGCGCGCGCGTTCGCCAAAGTCGCCATGAACCAGGTGTTCGGATACGGCGCGCCACTGAAGTTGCGATGGGTCGGCCCCCCGCCCGAGTAGCCTAGCACGCCGCCCTCCAGTGATGCCCAGCCCGCGCGGATGGTGATCGGCACCGGAGAGCCCAGACGGTTCGCCCAGATCGCGCAGGCGGCGTCGAACACGGCTTGGGCCTCGGCCGGGAAGGCAACACAGGGCTCGCCAAAAGCATCCGTGCCTCCCGCAGGAACATAGTCGACCGAGAAACTGGTCGGGGCCGACTGGGGTGTGGGCGCGTCGCCCGGCACCCGTAAGGAGGCCGGCGCCGGAATGCGCAGCGGCGTCGTGGAAGGCACGGGGTTGGCGAGCAGCACCACCGGGGACGATCCGCCGAACCGCGTGTTTCCGTCCGCCGAAAAGCGCACGGGCGGCGGCCGCGGAAGCGAGTAAGTGACGGTCACGCCCTCGATCTGCGCCTGGCACAACTGGCCGTTTTCCGGCAGGGGCGCGCCCAGCGCGGCCCCGAAACCGAAACCGCACGCGAGAACGCGCAACACGAAACGACTCCGGAACAAGGTGGCTTTCAGCATAATAGGCTCCTCCCGCCTTATGGCTTCTGTATCCGGACGCGGTAGAACAGCGACGGGGCGTTGGTCTCGGAGACGAAGGTGCGGATGGCGCCGCTGTTGTAGACCGCGTGCGGCGTCAGGGGGTCCCACTGGGCCGCGCCGGGCGTGGCGGCTTGGACGATCGAATACGTCCGGCCGGACACGATGG
>CAZZCT010000196.1:0-9726 GCA_964652365.1 uncultured Lentisphaerales bacterium | reverse complement strand
CCCGGGCAACTGCGGTTTTCCTCGACTTAGCGGCCGTGTTGGATAATACTGACACTTCAACTTGTCCGGTGCCAATGCCGGGCAGTTGCGAAGTAACCATGGACGCAACCACCGAGTTTGAACGGATCCCTGGCGGCATCACCGCGGCGCAAGGCTATCGGGCGGCAGGTGTCGCAGCCGGCATCAAGTATGCCGGGCGGAAGGATTTTGCCCTGTTGGTGTCGGAGACCCCGGCTGCCGCGGCGGCAATGTTCACGACCAACCGCGTGGCCGCGGCGCCGGTACGCCTCTGTCGCGAGCGCATGGCTGGCCGGCGGATTCAGGCCGTGGCGGTCAACAGCGGCTGCGCCAACGCCTGCACCGGCGACGCCGGCCTGGCGGATGCCCGCGAGATGGCCCACTCGGTCGCCACGGCCCTGCGAATTGCCGACGAACTGGTGCTGGTCTGCTCGACCGGTGTGATCGGGGTGCGCTTGCCCATGGCGCGCATTGCCGAGGGTGCCCGGTTGGCCGCGGCGGCCCTGTCGTCCACGGGCGGTCCGGATGCCGCGCGGGCGATCATGACCACGGATCTGGTTCCCAAGGAGTGTGCCGTGCGCGTGCCGCTGGACGGGCGCGACGTGGTGATTGCCGGCATGTGCAAGGGTTCCGGCATGATCGAGCCGTACATGGCGACGATGCTGGGCTTTATCGTGACCGACGCGGCGGTTACCCCTGAGGCCCTGGACGCGGCCCTGCGGCAGGCGGTGGAAGTGAGCTTCAACCGCGTTTCGGTGGACGGCGACCGCAGCACCAACGACACGGTCATCGCCCTGGCGAATGGTGCGGCGGGCACCCGCGTGTTGGACGCGCGACACAGCGACTGGCCGCGGTTCGTGGCGGCCTTGCGATCGGTCTGCCACGACCTTGCCCGGCGCATGGTGCTCGATGGTGAGGGCGCTACCAAGTTTGTGACGGTCCACGTGCGCGGCGCGCGCACGCCGGAGGATGCCCACCTGGCGGCGCGCGCCATTGCGCGCTCGGCGCTGGTGAAGACCTCCTGGTTCGGCTGCGATCCGAACTGGGGCCGGGTGATTGCGGCCGTCGGCTACTCGGGCGCCGAAGTTGACGACCGGTTGGCGCAGATCAGCTACGGCGATGTCTGCGCCTACGACCAGGGACGCCTGGCCGATGCGACCGCGCTCGCGGCCCTCCAGGCCGTCATGAAGGCGCGCGAATTCTGCGTGACCGTGGACCTCCACCTGGGATCCGGCGAAGACACGATGTTGACCTGTGACCTTTCGTATGACTATGTGAAGATCAATGCGGACTATACGACGTGATTGACGCTTCTGCAGCGCCGCCGGGCGTACCCGCCCGATCCGGCCTTGCGGGACTTCAGTCGCCGGTTGCCGTTCGCGCGCGAACCATGCAGAAGTTCATTGAAAAGGCGGCCACGCTGATCGAGGCGTTGCCCTATATCCAGGAGTTCCGTGGCGCGACCGTGGTCGTCAAGATCGGCGGTAGCGTCATGGAGTCTCCCGAGAACCTGGCGGGTGTCCTGACCGACGTCGCGTTCCTGTCGACGGTTGGCCTGCGAACCGTGCTGGTCCACGGCGGGGGCAAGGCCATCTCGCGTGCCCTGGAGCGCGGCGGGGTTGCGTCGCGCTTTGTGCAGGGCTTGCGCGTTACGTGCGCCGAGTCGATCGGCGTGGTTGAGCGAGTTCTGAAGGATGAGGTCAACGCCGAGGTGGTGCGGCTGCTCTGCGCACGGCGGACGCCGGCCCGCCCGGTACCGGGCGACACGATCTTCCGGGTTGCGCGCAAGACCGGCACCGATGCCGTTACCGGAGCCGACTTGGACTGGGGCTTCGTCGGCGAGCCGATCGGTGCTGACACCGGACCGGTGCTGGCGGCGTTGGCGGCCGGGGCGATTCCGGTGGTCACGCCGCTCGGGCGCGATGCCGGCGGGCAGTTGTACAATGTCAATGCAGATACAGCGGCGGCCGCGCTGGCTTCCGCGTTGCGCGCACGCAAGCTGGCCTTCCTTTCGGATGTGCCGGGACTGCTGCGCAATCCGGCCGATCCGGCTTCGTTGATCGCGACGTTGCGCGCTGGCGAGGTCGCGGGACTGAAGTCGGCCGGCATCGTGGGTGGCGGCATGTTGCCGAAACTCGACAGTTGCGTCGGAGCGATTCGCGAAGGGGTGGCCAAAGTCCACCTGATCGACGGACGCATGCCGCATTCGCTGTTGTTGGAGATCTTCACGCGCAAGGGTGTTGGAACGGAGATTGTCGCTGATGAGCAAGAACGCTGATATTGCCGCGCTGTTTGACCAGTTCGTGATGCGGACCTACACGCCCTCGGTTACGCTGGTGCGTGGCCATGGCTGCAAAGTGTGGGACGCCGACGGCATGGTCTATCTCGATTTCACGGCTGGCATCGCCGTGCAGAACATTGGCCACGCCCATCCCAAGGTCGTCAAGGCCGTGCAGGAGCAGATGGCGACATTGAACCACTGCTCGAATCTGTTCTACACGGTTAACCAGGCGCTTCTGGCCCAGCGCCTGGCGCGGTTGTCGCTGGGGGGCAAGTGCTTCTTCTGCAACTCGGGCGCCGAGGCCAACGAGGCGCTGGTGAAACTGGCCCGGCTGTGGGGCCACACGCAGGGGCGGTTCGAAGTCATCGCGATGCAGAACTCGTTCCACGGCCGCACCCTGGGCATGATCGCCGCGACCGGCCAGTCCAAGGTCCAGAAGGGCTATGATCCCCTGCCGCTGGGCTTCGCCCACGCCGAGTTCAACAACCTGGAGTCGGTGGCGGCGCAGATCAACCCGCGCACGGTGGCGGTTCTGGTCGAGGCGGTCCAGGGCGAGGGCGGCGTGCTGCCGGCCACGCCCGAGTTCCTGCAGGGCGTGCGCAAGCTGTGCGACGAGCACGGGCTGCTGATGCTGTGCGACGAGATCCAGTGCGGCATGGGCCGCACCGGGCAGTGGTTCGGCTGGCAGCGCGGCCACGTGCAGCCGGACGCATTCACGCTCGCTAAGGCGGTTGCCAGCGGCGTGCCCATGGGGGTGCTGGTGGCGTCGCCCAAGCTGTCCGATGTCTTCACTCCCGGCACCCATGCCAGCACCTTCGGCGGCAATCCGCTGGCCTGCGCCGCGGCCCTGGCGACCATCGAGGTCATCGAGCAGGAAGGCCTGCTCAAGCGGGCCGACGAAGCGGGGCAGCTGTTCCGCGAGGGCCTGCAGCAGTTTGTCGACAAGTACGACCAGGTGCTGGAGATCCGGGGCGCGGGCCTGATGGTCGGCATGGTGCTGGACGTGCCTGCCAAGACGGTGGTTACGAAGTGCCGCGAGATGGGCCTGCTGTGTTGCGCCGCCGGCGAGAACGTGGTCCGGTTCGTGCCGCCGCTGACGGTCAAGGACGATGAGTTGGAAGAGGCGCTCGACATACTCGACGAGGCCCTCGAGATGGTGTTCGGCGAGGATGCCGACGCCGCAGCCGATGCCGGAACCGGCGCCGAAGCCCCGGCGGAGTAGCGGAGATCGGACTATGGCCATCACACTGAGCGCACTGCGGAACTGCAAGGTCGGCGCCTGCGTGTCCGGCGGGTTGGACAGCCGGACGATTGCCAAACGCCTGGTCGAGGGCGGCGTGCAGGTGCTGGGTTTCAGCGCCGACCTCGGCCAGCCGGACGAGACCGATATTGCCGACATCGCGCGGCGCATGGCGCCGTGCGGGGTCGAGACCCACATTATCGACCTGAAGGCGCCGATGGCCGAGGCTTGCTTCGAGGTGCTCGAGGCCCAGGCCATGTACGACGGTGGCTACTGGAACTCGACCGGCATCGCGCGCGCCGTGACGGTGCGCGGCCTCCTGCCGGCGCTGCGGGCGCAGGGGTGCACCGTGCTGGCCCACGGCGCCACCGGCCGCGGCAATGACCAGATGCGCTTCGAGCGCTACACCAATGTGCTGGCACCCGACATGCAGGTCTACGCCCCCTGGCGCGACCCGGTCCTGCTGGCCCAGTTTCCGGGCCGCACGCAGATGGCCGAATACCTTGCGGGCTTCGGGATCCCGGCGCCGGTCGGTGGCAAGAAGAAGTACTCCACCGACGCCAACCTGGCCGGCCTGTCGCATGAGGCCGAGGATCTCGAGAGCCTGGCCACGCCGATGACGATCGTTAATCCTACCATGGGTGTGTGGCCGATGGCCGCCCCGGACCGCGCCGAAACCGTGACCGTGCGCTTTGAACGGGCGCGCGCGGTGCAGATCGACGGCCACGACGTCACGCCCGTCGAGGCCATGGTCGCGGCCAACCGGATCGGCGGCCGCCACGGCATCGGCATGAAGCACGCGCTGGAGAACCGCATCATCGGCACCAAGAGCCGCGGCGTCTACGAGGCGCCCGGCATGGAACTGCTCGGCGCCTGCCTGCGCTTCGTCTACCAGGCCGTGCTGGACCGCCGCGCCGCCCTGCTGTTCCAGCAGCTCTCCCGGCTGGTGGCCGACCAGATCTACGATGGACGCTACTTCGACCCGGCCACCCAGGCCGCGCGGGCCGCCATGGGCGTGTTTGCGCAGTCGGCGACTGCCACGGTGCGCGTGTCGCTCTACAAGGGCAACATCCTGTTCGAGGCCCTGACCGGTTGCGCGTCGTCGCTCTACAACGAGATGGATTCCTCGATGGAGGCCAGTGCCGGGCTCAATCCCGTGAGCTCGCAGGGCTTTGCCGAGATCCAGAGCGTCGAGGCCCGCGCCTTGGCCCGTGCCGGACAGATTCGCGCGCGCGCCGGAACGGAGGCCTGACGGTCCTCAGTCCATGAATGCTCCCGCCACCAGTGCCGCTGAAATCGCGTTTGACCCCATTGAGGAGGTCCTGGCCTCTGTGCGCGCCGGGCGGCTCGTCGTGGTCTCCGACGACGCCCAGCGCGAGAACGAAGGCGACCTCATCGTGGCGGCCGAGAAGGCCGATGCCGCCGCGATCAACTTCATGGCCGGATTCGGCCGCGGCCTGATCTGCGTGTCGCTGACGCCCGAACGGCTGCACACGCTGGGTCTGCAGCACATGCCGGCGCGCAATCGCGGCGACCGCTTCGGCTGCGCCTTCATGGAGTCGGTTGATGCCGTACACGGCACCTCCACCGGCATCAGCGCCGCCGATCGCGCGCGCACCGTGCAGGTGCTCGTCGATCCCGCCTCGCGCCGCGATGACCTGGTCAGCCCCGGGCACATCTTCCCCCTCGAGGCGCGCCCGGGCGGCGTCCTCACGCGCGCCGGTCACACGGAGGCCGCGGTTGACCTGGCGCGGTTGGCCGGGCTGGCCCCGGCGGGCGTGATCTGCGAGATCCTGCAACCTGACGGCACCATGGCCCGCATTCCCGAGTTGCGGGCGTTCGCCACGCAGCACGGGCTGAAGATGGCCTCGATCGCCGAGTTGATCGCCTACCGTCGCCGCAGCGAACGCCTGATCGAACTGGTGCGCGAGGTCGACCTGCCGACGGCGTACGGCCATTTCCGGCTGCGCCTGTACCGCTCGATCCTCGACTCCCTCGAGCATCTGGCCCTGATTAAGGGCGACCTGGCCGGCGATCCGCCGCCCTTGGTGCGCGTGCACAGCGAGTGCCTGACCGGCGACGTCTTCGGCTCCTCGCGGTGCGACTGCGGCGATCAGCTTCACGCGGCCATGCGCCTGGTGGAGGAAGCCGGCCGCGGCGTGGTCGTTTACATGCGGCAGGAGGGCCGCGGCATCGGTCTGGCCAACAAGCTGCATGCCTATGCGCTGCAGGAACAGGGGCTGGATACGGTCGAAGCCAATGAGAAGCTGGGCTTCGCAGCCGATTTGCGGGACTATGGCTTGGGGGCCCAGATCCTGACGGACCTGGGGTTGAAACGCCTGCGCCTGATCACCAACAACCCGCGCAAGATTGTCGGTCTGGTCGGGCACGGCCTGGAGATCACCGAGCGCGTGCCGCTGATCCAGCCGCCCTCCCAGTACAACCGGCGTTACCTGGAAACCAAGCAACACAAACTGGGACACTTGATCGGATAGCAGGAGGTCGCCATGGCACACACGGAACTGTCGGGACAACTCAACGCGGCAGGACTGCGCTTCGGCGTGGTGGTCAGTCGCTTCAACAGCTTTTTCACCCAGCAACTGCTCAAGGGCGCGCTCGACTGCCTGATCCGGCATGGCGCGGCCGAGGAGCAGATTACGGTGGCCTGGGTGCCTGGCGCGAATGAGATTCCGGCCGTGGTTGATCGCCTGGCCGGCAGCCGGAAGTTCGACGCCCTGATCGCGCTGGGTGTCGTGGTGCAGGGCGCTACGACGCATGCCGATCTGATCAACGGGCAAGTCTCGCGGTCGCTGGCCAAGAGCGGAATGGATAGCGGCGTGCCGGTGATCAACGGTGTTGTGGCGGCGGCCTCGCTGGAACAAGCCATGGAGCGGTCCGGCACCAAGGCCGGCAACAAGGGCTGGGACGGCGCGATGGCGGCGATCGAAATGGCTTCGCTGTTCCGACAGCTTGCCTGAGGAGATGTCTTTTCATGTCCACGCGGCGAGAAGCCCGCGAGTGGGCCCTGCAACTGCTCTTCCAACTCGACTTCAACCCGGCCGATCCCACCGAACTGGCCGGGGTGATGGATGCGTTCTGGGCGCAGCAGTGGCGCCTCCTGCGCGATGAAGCGGATGAGCAGTCGGTGGTTGAGCCCCCCGGCGACGATCGGCCCCCCGCCGACCGCGTCGCGCCGGTGCGCCTGCGCGACTTCGTCGAGCGACTCGTGCGCGGTGTCTGGGGCAACCGCGACGAGATCGACCGGCAGATCATGACCTACGCCGAGAACTGGCCCCTGCACCGCATGGGGTCGGTCGACCGCAACGTGCTGCGCCTCGCCATCTACGAGATGTTCCATTCACGCGAGACGCCCCCCGTGGTGTGCATCAACGAGGCCGTCGATCTGGCCAAGTTCTTCAGTTCGTCGGATTCGGGGCGCTTCGTCAACGGCATCCTCGACCGGGCCTGTCGCGATGTCAAGCGACCCACGCGGACGTCCGCCGGTGCGCGCGGCGGCGCCAAGCCCGGGGATCCTGCGTGATCGCCGGTTCGGACAGTGCGTGGATGGGCCAGGCGCTGGCCTGGGCGCGGCGCGGCGAGGGCCGCACGCGGCCGAATCCGCCGGTGGGTGCGGTGGTTGTGCGCGGCCGACGCATCCTGGGCGCCGGTTGCCACCGACAGGCTGGCGGCCCCCATGCCGAGGTGCATGCCATTCGTGCCTGCGAGCGCGTGCCCCGCGGTGCAACCCTTTACGTCACGCTCGAACCGTGCTGCACCACCGGCCGCACGCCGCCCTGTACCGACTTGATTATCTCCTCCGGCATCCGCCGCGTGGTGGTCGGCTGCGTCGATCCCAACCCGCGCCACGCGGGGCGTGGACTCGACCTGCTGCGCCAGGCGGGCCTCGAGGTCGTCTGCGGCGTCCGCCAGGCCGAGTCCGAGGCTCTGATCGAGCCCTTCGTGACCCGCTTGCGCCTGGGGCGACCGTTCGTAACCCTCAAGCTGGCGCTGACGCTCGATGGGCGGATCGCCGACCGCGATGGCCAGTCGCGCTGGATCACCGGGCCGCAGGCCCGGGCCTGGGTGCAACGGGCCCGGCGGCGCTGCGACGCGGTGCTGGTCGGCGCCGGCACCGTGCTGGCCGACGACCCGTCGCTGTGCTGCCGCCTGCCCGGCACGCAGGCGGCCTGGCGTGTGATCGTTGACGGCCGCGGCCGCGTGGCGCCCGGCGCGCGCGTGCTGACCGATGTCGCCGCCGGCCGAACACTCATGGTCACCACGCGGGCCGTGCCGGCCGCCCGCCGCGAGGCCTGGGCCGCCCACGGTGCCCGGGTCTGGATCCTGCCGGGTGCCCGCGGCCGGATCGACCTGGCCGACTTGCTGCGACGGCTGGCCTCGGAGGGGCTGCTGCATGTGCTGTGCGAGGGCGGCGGCGACCTGGCCGGCGACCTGGTGCGGCATGACCTGGTCGATGCCTATGCGCTCTTCTACGCGCCGCTGCTGCTCGGCGATTCTGCCGCGCGGCCCGGTTTTGCCGGCACCAATCTGCGGCTGCCACACGCGCGCCGGCTGCTGGTGCAGCGCGTGCGCCGCGTCGGCGCCGACTGGCTGCTCGAGGCGCGCCCGGCGCAGGAGGTATCTGCATGTTCACCGGCCTGATCCAGCTTCTTGGCCGCCACGCCGGGTTGGCGCGTGCGGCTGGCGGCTGGCGCCTGAACGTGGTCCATCCGCCCTGGCCCGACCCCTTGCAGACTGGCGAGAGCGTGGCGGTGCAGGGCGTCTGCCTCACGGTCCTTCCCGTATCGCCCACCCGTTTCGAGGCCGATCTGCTCGACGAGACCCTGGACCGGACCGCCTTCAGGGACCTGACGACCGACGCCGTCCTCAACCTGGAGCGTGCCCTGCGGCCCATCGATCGACTGGGCGGCCACTTCGTCTCGGGCCACGTCGACGAGACCGGGCGCGTCCTGGCCGTCGAGCCGCGTAGCCGCGACCGCGTTGTGCGGGTAGGCTGCTCGGCCCCGTTTGCGCGGCTGACGGTCCTGAAGGGCTCGGTTGCGGTGGACGGGGTGAGCCTGACGGTCAGCGGCTTGGCGGACGACGCCTTCGAGGTCAACCTGATTCCGCTCACCTGGGCCGTCACCAGCCTGCACGAACGCCGGCCCGGCGACGCCGTGCATCTGGAGTCCGACCTGCTGGGCAAGCATGTTGCCCGCCTGCTGGGCCGAACCGGCGACGCCAGTGGGGTCACGCTCGAGGGCCTGGCCGCGGCCGGATTCGTGTGAGGCCTCGGACGTGAGGATGTACGCCACGCCGGGGGCCGTTCGCGCTGGGGCGGCCACCAGGGGCGCACGCTGTCATGAACGATCTCTTCCAGGATGAAGCCAGTCCCACGGCCGGTGCCCGCGCCGCGGCCCAGCCGCTGGCAGCCCGCATGCGGCCGGAGACGCTGGATGAAGTCGTCGGGCAGGACCACATGCTCGGGCCTGGCAAGCTCTTGCGGCGCGTGATCGAAGCAGACCGTCTCACCAATCTGATTTTCTACGGACCGCCCGGCTGCGGCAAGACCACCCTGGCCGAGGTCATCGCGCGGGCCACCCGCCGGCGCTTCGAACGGGCCAGTGGCGTGCTCGCCAACGTCGCCACCCTGCGGAGCATCTGCGAGACGGCCCGCCACTTCCGCGCTGGTCCCGGCACTGTGCTGTTCATCGACGAGATCCACCGCTTCAACAAGTCCCAGCAGGATGCGCTGCTGCCCTACGTCGAAGATGGGACCGTCACACTGATCGGCGCCACCACCCACAACCCGCAGGTGTTCGTCAACAGCCCCCTGACCTCACGGTCGCTGGTCTTCGAACTGCGGCCGCTCGACGTCGCCTCGGTCGAGCTCCTGCTGCGTCGGGCACTGGCCGATCCGGTGCGCGGGCTTGGCGGCCAACCGCTGGTGCTCGATGCCGACGCCGCCGCGTTCCTGGCCCAGATCTGCGAGGGCGACGGACGCCGCGCGCTGAACGCCCTGGAGGTGGCGGCGCGCAGCACTGCACCGGACGCGGACGGGACGGTGCATCTGACGCGCGGCGTCATGTCCGAGTGTGTGCAGCGCAAGGTCGTGCTCTATGATCGCGACGAGGGCGGCCACTACGACACGATCTCGGCCTTCATCAAGAGCGTGCGTGGTTCCGACCCC
>CAZZCT010000195.1:0-9770 GCA_964652365.1 uncultured Lentisphaerales bacterium | reverse complement strand
ACAGACACCCACCTCTCGTTTGTGAAGTGTCAATGTACAGCCGGACGGGACACGAACGTCCAACATCGAACGTTCAACGTTCAACGTCGAATGGGGCCGAGACGCCGGGGACACAGAACGTGTGGAGTTCGCGGTTCGCAAGGCGAAACCTTGCATCCACCACACCCCTGGACGAGCGGTATCCCGCCTGAGGTTTCCCGGCACGGGAAACCTAGACGATCAACGGCATCCCGTGCCACTTGCGCAGCCACTTGCCGAACGCGTCGCCATCGCCGGAGACGCGCAGCAGGGCGCGCCAGAAGCGCCGGTTGCCCGAGAGTTCGAAGAAGACGAACGTCGTTTCGAATCGTCCCTTGGCGATCTTGTCGGCCAGTCGCTGTCGCAGTTCGGTCGGAGGCCCCCCGGCGACGACCCGGCCGTCGATGAACCAGAGGTCCGGGGCCACGTGCGCCGCCGTCCATGGCATGGGCTGGCCCTGGGCATCGACCCGCGCGCCGCGCAGCAGGTCGAAGACTCCCGTGTCCAGGTGCATGGCGTCGCTGAACCGTTGGGCCGGCGTGGCGAGCGAGAAGACCGCCAGCCGCGCGACCTGGGACCGCAGGGCGGCGCGCTCGACATCGCGCAGCACCTGCGGCGCGTCGCGGCCCAGGACGCGCCCCAACTGCGTGAAGAGCGTGCGACACCCGTCGCCATCGACGATCACGACGCCCGGTCCGGCCGCCAGCAGGCGCTCCGTGTCCGTCGCCTGGCGGCCCGGACGGATCACCAGGCGGTGGGCGCGCAAGCCGCGCAGAATGCGGTCGTCGAGCCCGACCGGTGCCGCCCCACCCTCATCGCGCAGGTGGCAGTCGATCGCCCACAGGCGCCCGCCGCTGTGGGCCAGCAGGTCAAAGGTCTGCGTGCAGCCGGGGCTCTCCCGCCGGGTTACCTTCAGACCCAGCCGCACGTTGGTCACCCCCAGCGCGCGGAGGGCTGCCGCCAGCACGTGCTCAAATGTCATCTCGTCGGCCGCGCAGGGCCGTCCGAGGGCTGCCACGTACATCGCCGGCCAGTCCCAGTTCGCCGCCGGTCCGGCGGCCACGAGCCGCGCCAGTTCGGCCGCAGTCAGATTCTCGCCGGCGCTGCTGGCCCGCGTGGAGACCTCCACGTCCCATTCGCTCAGCAGCGGGACCAGTTCGTTAACCGGAACCTCGTCGGCGATCTCACGCGGGATCGGCGGTGTCAGCGGTCCCCACTCAAGATGGCCTCCGGCCGGGACCAGGGCGCTCCAGGGTCCCTCGGAGTGGCGGTGCATGACCGGCCCGATCACGCCCTGGGCCGCCAACTGGGCGACGGCCGGCAGCAGGTTGAGCGGCGCCCCGCTGGCGTCGAGCGTCCATCGCGAAATCTCCGGATGAAACCGTTGCCAGTCGCGCAAGCGGTCGATGAATCGCGCTCCGAGGTCCACGCCGGCCTGGCCGGGAACGACCACCGGAAGTTCCGGCCACCGCCGCGAGCAGAAGCGGCGCAGCCGGTCGGCGGCCTCGGCGGTCTGCACCGTGTGGTGCACGCACACCAGGACCAGTTCGCCACGGGCGCGCAGCGCACACAGGCTCTGCACGGCCGGCCACGGATCCGGATGGGCAAATACGATCAGCGCGGTGGATGACCTGATATCCGAAGCCATGACTCAGACTCCCTTCGTCTCACTTCTGAAGCGCGCGCTTGAGCACGGCCGCATCGCCGCGCGGCGCGGGAAAGCGCAGATCCATCGCCTGCAGGGTGGCCAGCAGGATGCGCGCCACGGCCCAGTTGCGGTACCACTTGCGGTCGGCAGGAACAACATACCAGGGCGCGTGACGCGTGCTGCAGCGGCCAATGGCCTCGCCGTAGGCCTCCTGGTAGGCGTCCCAATACTCGCGTTCCGCCACGTCGGCGTCGGAGAACTTCCAGTTGCGCTCCGGATCGTCGAGCCGCTCGATCAGACGTTCCGTCTGCTCCTCCCGGCTGACATGCAAAAACAGCTTCACCACCGTCACGCCATTCTCGCTCAGGCACTCCTCGAAGGCATTGATCATGGCGAACCGCGGCTGCCAGACCGACGGCGGCGCAAGTTTGCGTACCCGCACAACCAGGACATCCTCGTAGTGGGAGCGGTTGAAGACCCCGATCTCACCGAACGCCGGCACGGCCTGGTGAATGCGCCACAGAAAATCGTGCTGGTTCTCGAGCGCCGAGGGGACCTTGAAGGGAGTCACGCGGCACCCCTGCGGGTTGAGCCCGGCGAAGACGTGGCGCACGACCCCGTCCTTGCCGGCCGCATCCATGGCCTGCAGGATCACCAGCACGGCGCGCCGGTTTTCGGCATACAGCCGGTATTGCAGACGCCGCAGTTCGGCGAGCATGTCGGCCAGTTCGGCGCCGGCTTTCTCCCGGTCGCGTACACCCGCAGTCGCGTCAGTTGGCCAGTCGGCCAACCGGACCTTCTGACCGGGTTTGACCCGCCAGCGATTCTCTGCCCGCACGCTGCACCCCTTTCCGTCCGCCTAACCCAGCAGTCGCGCAATGGTCTCGACGATCGCAGCCGGTTCAGCCATCCGGCCCTTGCCTTCGCGGCCGCAGGCCAGATCGCCATCACCCACCGCCACGACCGAGGCACCCCGACGTGTCAGGACCTCGAGGTTGGCCTGCGTCGCCGGATGGGCCCACATGCCGTCGTTCATGGCAGGCGCCAGCACCAGCGGCGCCCGCGAGGCCAACGCCGTCGCGCTGAGCCGGTCGTCCGCCAGACCGTGCGCCAGCTTGGCCAGCACGTTGGCCGTACAGGGGGCGATCACCAGGACATCGGCGCGGTCAGCCAGCGAGATATGGCCCGGCATCCACTCCTCCGGGTCCTCGAACAGATCGAGCGCCACCGGCCGGCGCGACAACGTGCGGAAGGTCAGCGGCGTGACGAAGCGCGCCGCCGCCTGGGTCATGATCACGGTGACCCCCCACCCGGCCTTGGTCATCAAGCGCACCAACTCGGCGGCCTTATAGGCGGCAATGGAACCCGTCACCCCCAGCACAATCTCCGGCGCGTCGGTTCGGCTCATCGGGCTTCTCCCTCGCAGGCCGTGCGGTTCAGCGAAGTCCTGCGGCGACCTCGACGATGCCGCACAACTCGCGATATGCGATCTCGAAATTGTCGTTCACCACCTGGTAGCGGAACTCCGGCAGGCGGTCCAGTTCGCTGACGGCGTGCCGCAGGCGACGTTCGATGGTCGCCGCGTCGTCCTCACCGCGGCCGACCAGGCGCTCCTGCAGAACCTCCAACCCGGGCACGGTGATGAAAATGTCCACGAAACCCGCTCGCAGGGGGTCGTCCGCCGGCAGCTTCTGCACTTGCGCACGCACCTGCGCGGCGCCCTCCACGTCGATGTCCATGAGCACGCTCTGCCCCTCGGCAAACGCTTCGTAGACCGGCTGGCGCAAGGTCCCGTACTGGTGGCCATGGACCGTCGCGTGCTCGAGAAAGTGCTTGGCCCGCACGTGCTTTTCGAACGCCTCCGTCGTGAGGAAGTGGTAGTCGACGCCATCCTCCTCGGACCCGCGGGGCAAGCGGGTGGTGCAGGAGACCGAGTAGGTGATTTCAGAGTAGTCCTGCAGCAGGCGGTCGCACAGCGATGTCTTGCCGGCTCCCGAGGGAGCGGAGATCACGATCAGCAACGGTTTCAAGAGGCGTCTCCTGTCGCACCGCTCGGCCGGCGCGTGGGTGCGGCGTGGTTTCACGGTGAAGCTACTCGATGTTCTGGACCTGTTCGCGGATCGCTTCGAGGTCGGACTTGAACTGGATCACGAGGCGGGCGATTGCCGCGTCGTTGGCCTTCGCGCCAATCGTTCCGATCTCGCGGAACAGCTCCTGGCAGAGGAAATCGAGCGGCCGGCCACAGGGCTCGTCGCCGGCCATGAGTTTCGCGGCCTGGTCACAGTGGCTGGCGATCCGCGCGAGTTCCTCACGGATATCGGTCTTGTCGGCAAACAGGGCGACTTCGCGCGCCAGAACCTCGCAGTTGGCCGTGCCGCCAAACTCGGCCAGGCGCCGCCGCAGTGTCTGGCGATAGGCCGCGGGCACGCGCAGAGCCCGACGCTCCACCGCGGTGGCCAGTCGTCGCAGACCGGCCAAACCCCGCTGCATCCCGCGCGCCAGCGCAGCCCCTTCGCGACGGCGCATGGTCTCGAGCCCGTCGAGCGCCGCCTCGGCCGCCCGGGCCACGCACGGCCACAGACGCAATGGATCGCTCGGGTGGGCGGTGTCGATGAAAAGATCCGGCAGTCGCAGCAAGTCGCGGGCCGACAGGTCGTCGGGAAGCTTCAGCTCGCGCGCCAGTTCGCGCACCGCTTCCACGCGCGCCCGCGCCCGCACCCGGTCGAGCGTCGCCAGCGTCACGGCGCGCCGCTCGGCAGACGCCACCTGCAACGTGCCTTTAACCTGGCCGCGCCGCACCCGCGCATGCACCAGGGCGTGCAGTTTCGACTCCAGCACCACCAGATCACGCGGCAACGTGAGGTGACAGTCGAACTGCTTGCGGTTGACCGCGCTGAGCTCGACGACCACCTTGGCGCCATCGCCGCAAGCTTCGCCGCGCCCGAATCCCGTCATGCTGAGCATGCCCATCTGCCAACGATCTCCCGGTTCGCACACCCGTGCCGCGCCACGTTCCGCCTGGCTCGCCGGAATCGCCTCGGGACGGCCGGTCTGGCGCCCGCGTGGCGCCGGTCAGGTTGCCGCCGCGTCGGCCGCCCGCACGGTCTTCTCAGCGCTGTACTTGAGGTACGCCTCGATAAAAGGCTGAAGCTCGCCGTCCAGGACGGCCTGCACGTTCGAGGTCTCCTCGTCGGTGCGATGGTCCTTGGCCAGCGTGTAGGGCTGCAGCACGTACGAGCGGATCTGGTTACCCCACGCGATCTCACCCTTCTCGCCGTAGAACCGTTCGAGTTCGCGCCGCTTCAGATCCTCGTGGTACTGGTAGAGCTTGGCGCGCAGCATGCTGAAGGCCTGCGAACGATTTTTGTGCTGCGAGCGTTCGGCCTGACAGGCGACCACGATGCCGGTCGGCAAGTGCGTCAGCCGGATGGCCGAGTCGGTCTTGTTGACGTGCTGCCCGCCTGAACCACCCGAACGATAGGTGTCGATGCGCAGGTCGGACTCGTTGATTTCGACCTCAATGTCATCGGCCAGTTCGGCGACCACGTCGAGGGCCGAGAACGAGGTGTGGCGTCGCTTGGCGGAATCGAACGGACTGATGCGCACCAGGCGGTGCACGCCGCGCTCCGCCTTGAAGTAGCCATACGCGTAGGCGCCGCGCACATTCAGCGTCACACTCTTGATGCCGGCTTCGTCGCCGGGCTGGAGGTCCAGGGTCTCCACCTCGAAGCCGGCCTTCTCGCAGTAGCGTCGGTACATGCGCAACAGCATGTCAGCCCAGTCACATGACTCGGTCCCGCCGGCGCCGGCGTGCAGCGTCAGGTACGCATTGCAGCCGTCGAACCGGCCGCCCAGCAAAGACTGCAGGCGCAGGCGCTGATAGACCTGGTCGGCCTGACGCAGGCTCTGCTCGATGTCGGCCAACACCTGACGGCGCGGCTCGCCCTCGGCTTCGCCCGCGGCCAGCTCGGCTAGCAACTGACTGTCCTCGACCAGCCGCGCGAGCTCATCGTACGGTTTGACGAAGGCCCGCTGCCGGTTGGTCTGTTCAATCACCGCGCGGGCGGCGTTGGGCTCGTTCCAGAACTCAGGGGCAGTGGCCTGGGCCTCCAGTTGGGCCAGGCTGGCACGGCGGTTGTCCAAGTCAAAGATAACCTCGCATCTCTACCAGTCCTTCGCGCAACTGGTCGAGGCGGGGCAGCATGTCTTCCAAAGCGATCACAAGCCCATCCTCTCGGTCCGCGGACCATCCGCGTGGGGAGAGTATGCCAGCTATCCCGCGGCGCCGCAACACCGCTTGAATTTGCGCCCGCTCCCGCACGGGCACGACGCGTTCCTTCCCGGGGTCGGCGCCCCGGCCGGCGCCGCACCCCGTGCCGCCGGTGTGGCCAGCCGGGAGGCACGCTCGCACCGCACGTCGCGTGCCAGCAACTCCAGGCGGGGCAAGGCATGGGCGTAGAACTGGCGCCAGCCGGCGCACAGGTGGCTGAGACGCCGCGGGTCGCCGATCTCCGGCCCGCCACGGTTCTTGGGGCAGTCGCCATTGCACAGGCGCAGGTAAGGGCACGCGGCGCAAGCGGCATTCCAGCAGCACTTGCGCGCCGCAAACGCGACGTAGGCCGGCGTCGCCTGCAAAGACTCCCAGGAGTCGTGCCGCACATTGCCAAGCCGCAGGTCGGGACGAACATGAAAATCGCAGGGATAGACGTCGCCGTTGTACTCGACGACGAAGTAGTCCGAGCACGACCGGCCGCTCGCACAGGTGGTGTCCACCCCGTCGACTAACTTCGCCAGAACCGTGTCGAACAACCGCACCGAGACACGGTGCGTGTCGTGCGCATACCAGCAGTCAAACAACCGGCACAGGAAGCCGCCCCACTCCTGCGCCGAAACGGCGAAGGGCCGCAGGCGCCCCTCGGCATCAAACTCGACGCATTCAATGTACTGGTGGTAGTTGACCCCGAGCTCGTCGCGCAGATAGGTGTAAACAGTCTCGGGATGCGCGACGTTGGCCTGGCTGACGAGCGTCAGGACGTTGAACTCCGCCCGGTTCTGGCGCAGGCACGCAATCCCCTTCAGCACCTGCGCGTGCGTGGCGTGCCCGTCGGCACTGCGACGAAAGCGGTCGTGCAGCGCGGCGGGCCCGTCGACGCTGACTCCCGTGAGGAACTGGTAGCGGGCCAGGTGCCCGGCCAGGGCTTCAGTCAGGCTCGTCCCGTTGGTCTGCAGGCCATTGGCCACCGCGCAACCGGACCGGCCATACTGCTGCTGCAAGGCCACGACACGCTCGAAGAACGGCAGCCCCATCAGGGTCGGCTCGCCGCCCTGCCAGCCGAACACGTACTGCGGCTGGGACGTGGCCATGTACCCGCGCACCAGCGTCTCCAGCACCGCGTCATCCATGCGGTGCTGCGGGGTGCCGGGGTACAGCTCGCACCGGTCAAGGTAGAAGCAGTAGGCGCACCGCAGATTGCAGTCAGCGGAGGCCGGCTTGACGAGCAGCGAGAAAGGCTTCATCTGACAGATCCGCCGAGCCCGACCCGCCGGGCCGCGCCCATCGCAGGCCGACGATCACGAACACATCGCGCGCAGTTCGGCAACCCGCGCTTCGATTTCCGCCAGCGTCAGCGTCTCTAGACGCTCCAGGCTGAAGGCCTCGACACCGAAGGAGGCGACGGCGCTGGCATAGCGCAAGGCCTGGCGCAGGCCAAGCTCGTCGACACGGCCGGCCCGGGCCAGCCACCCCAGCAACGCGCCGGCATAGGTGTCGCCGGCACCGGTCGGATCCGTGACCGCACGCACCGGATAGGCAGGCACAATCGCCAGGGCGTCCCGACTGAAGAGCAGCGCGCCGTGTTCGCCCTTCTTAAGCAGAACGTACTGCGGCCCCATCGCCAGCAGCGCGTCGGCGCAGTCGCGCAGGTTGTGGCGGCCGGTCAGCAGCCGCGCCTCACTGTCGTTCACCGTCAGCAGATTCACGCGCCCGATCACGCGCCGCAGGGCCTCGGGCGCGGTGCGGATCCAGAGATCCATCGTGTCGGCGACGACGAAGCGCGCGCCGCGCGCCTGGTTCAGGACATGCAGTTGCAGCTCGGGCTGGATGTTGCCCAGTAGCACGAAGGGCGCATCGCGATAGCTCGCGGGCAGCTCGGGCTGAAACTCGGCGAAGACCCCCAGTTCGGTCTTGAGCGTGCGCCGGTTGATGAGGTCGTCCTCGTAGACGCCGCTCCAGCGGAAAGTCGGCCCCGGCCTCTGTTGCAGGCCCGCCAGGTCGATCCCGAAACGCCGGTAACGCGCCAGAAAGGTCTCGGGAAAGTCGCTTCCCACGACACCCACGGCGCCCACCGAGGTGAAAAACGATGCGGCCGCGCAGGCATAGGTAACCGACCCGCCCAAAAGGCCGGTACGCAACTCAACCGGGGTGGTGATGTCGTCGATCCCGATCGAACCGACCACCCACAACTGGATTCCTTCTGCCATACTCCCTGACCTCCACTCAGACCGGGCGTGCCGCCGCGGTACACTTCAGACGCTCGGCCAGGGCCTCCAGGGCCAGGATATAGCCGAATCCGCCAAACCCGGTAATCTGCCCGATGCATACCGGCGCTACATAGCTCGTATGCCGGAACGCCTCGCGCTGATGCACGTTCGACAGGTGAACCTCCACGCAGGGCAACCCGGATGCCGCGATCGCGTCGCGAATCGCCACACTGGTATGGGTGTAGGCGGCAGGATTGAGTATCAGCCCGTCCGCCAACCCTCGCGCAGCCCCGATGTCGGTGACCAGCTCACCTTCAATGTCGCTTTGGAACGCCGTCAGCTCCACGCCCAGTTCGGCAGCGCGACGCTGCACGCGCCCGAGGATGTCCTCCAGCGTCTCGCGGCCATAGATGCCCGGCTCACGCGTTCCCAGCAGCCGGAGGTTCGGCCCGTTGACCACTCGAATTCGCATCGCTGATCTCCTTATCGGTTGCCGTCGGCCCGGGTGCCTCGCCCGGCGCGCCCCCTGCTTCCACGATCGTGACCCGGTTGGACGCCACGCGGACCACGCGCCGGTCGTCCAGCCGCACCGTCAGGCGCCCGCTCAGCAAGCTGCGCCCGACGACCGCCCCGGCATGCTCGTCCCACACCACGCGGGCACCCTCCGGCGGCAGGCGCGCGGCCGCCTCCCGGTAGGCTTCGTGTTCGAAGCGCAGACAGCACTTCAGGCGTCCGCAGGGACCCGAGATGGCGTCGGGGTTCAGACTCAGATCCTGCTCGCGCGCCATCCGGATGTTGACCGCCGTGAACCGGGATAACCAGGTCGCACAACAGAACCCGCGTCCGCAGGAGCCGAATCCGCCCAGAATTCCCGCCTGGTCACGCAGCCCCACGGCGCACAGCTCAACCGGCACGCCCAGTTCCTGCTGCAGGGCCGCCGCCAGGGCGCGCTCGTTGATTGCTTCGTCAGCACTGTAGAAAAGCGTGATGTGCTGACGGTCCAGACTGCAGTGTGAACGCAACGGACGGACCGCGAGGTGCTCGCGCCGGACCCGCTCCGTCACCTGCGCCAACAGCTCGGCCGCCTGGTTCTGGTTGGAGCGCTCCTGGTCCAAGTCCGCGGGCAGCGCCAGTCGCACGAATCGCGCCGCACGGCTTCGCCTGCACTCGCCTGTCTCGGCCGCCGAGTTTAGCGCGGTGACCCGACCCACATGCTGGCCGTGCTCCAGCGCCACGACACAGTCGCGTCCGACCGTCAAAGCATCCGCCTCGACCTGGCACCGTACCGGCCCCAAGCCCGAAACCATGATTGTCGCGACACTCCCCATCGAGAACCCACCCGTTAGCCAGCAGGAATTGCGGGCCACGCTGGCACGTCGTCCAACCTGAGGCAACCCGCCACGCAGTCGTATGAGCAGTAGGGTACCACAGTTTGACCGGCACCGGCCAGAAGCATGCCGAACCCAGCGTGGAAATCAACACGTGGGGGTCATTGGTCACTGGTCATTGGTCGCAAGACAGCTACGGTTGCGAAACCTCAGACATCCGACAGCGGGTCGAACCTATGCGACGCGGGCGACACAAGGTCGCCCCTCCACGGCTTCTGCCGGGCCATGGAGGGCCG
>CAZZCT010000194.1:0-9884 GCA_964652365.1 uncultured Lentisphaerales bacterium | reverse complement strand
GAAGCGGGAGTTGGGGCCACTACGAAACACGCGAAAGACACGAAAGAGACTCGTTACCAGCGGGTTGCGCTTCGGATCCAGGTCTTTGGACGTTTCACCCTAGAAACAGCAGTTGGAACCGCCGATGCACACGGATAGACACGGATTCCAACGATTTCTTGCCGCGTCTGGAGTTCACCATTGGGCGAAAGCTCCGTCGAGCGCAAGTCCTTCCCTATCCGTGTGTATCCGTGTCTATCCGTGGTTCGACTTCCGATTCCAGGTTCACCAAATGGTTGAGGGGATGCGCGCATGCCGATCCGCGTCAAGCGGCTCGAATGCAGGCAGTTCTTTCGCATCTTTCGCGGTTTTCGTAGTTGCAACTGCTGTTTCTAGGTTTATTTTGCACAGGTTCTCTGTCCCCTGGCGCGAATCCCCTGGCGCGCTCTGGCGCTGAAGGTCCTCCTGTCTGCCGGGGCAAGTTATCGGCAAGCCGGAACGCGAAGATCTAGCGCGCCAGACCCGCGGCATTCTGGCAGGCGATCACCGCGTAGGCGGTGGCCAGCACCGGGTCGGATTCCCAGAAGCGGTTGTTGGGATTCGACCAGCTGCCGTTCGGCTGCTGCAGCGCCGCCAGCCGGGCCACCAGTTCCGTGCGCCACGCGATCGGTGCGCCGCCGGCGGCCGGAATCGAGTCCAGCTGGGTCGCCGCCAGCGCCCGGCTCATCACGTTGAAGTAGAAGTAGAGGCCCTGCTGCCCCATGCCGGGGTTCTCCGCCAGGGTCCAGTGGCGCGCGGCGAAGTCGACGGCCGAGACCACGCGGGGGTCGGTGCGCGGCACGCGGGTGTAGACCAGCGAGAGCAGTCCGGCGTAGGTGATGCTGCCGTAGGAGCGCAGGAAGACACGCCCGGCGGCATTGGTGACGGTGCCGGCCTTGGGGTCGTTGGGGTTGTAGGTGAATCCGCCGGCATTGTCGGCATCGGCGGTGTCGGCCCGGTTCTGCAGCTTGGTTACATACTGCTGGGCGGCATCCCAGTCGACGTCCGCGCGCGGCTGGCCGGCTGGCCGCACGTCCTCAAGGACCTGTGTGCGGCGCATGGCCTCCATCGCGAAATGGGTGTTCATCAGGTCGGTGTAGGCGCGTCCGGTGGCGCGGTCGTAGCCGAACCCGCCGCGGTACTCGTCGTCGCCGAGGTGTTGCGCGCCGGCCACAAAGGCGCGCGCCCGCAGGACGACCGGCGCGAGATTGCGACGTCCCGTGGTGTGCAGCGCGGTCAGGGCGATGGCCGTGTTGTAGCTCGAGAGCCCGCCACCTTTCTGACCCGGGACGTCGGTGTAGATTCCGCCGTCGGATTGCACGCACGCCAGCAGGAACCCCACGGCGCGGTTCACCGCGCCGGTGTCGGCCGGGCGGCCGGCGTTGGCCAAAGCCCAGAGCGGCAGCGCCGTCAGCGCCGGGAACTTGGGATTGGACCAGCTGCCGTCCGGCTGTTGCTGCGACACCAGCCAGTCCAGTCCGCGGTCAACAACCGGTTGGGCCGGGTGCGAGCGCTCCGCCGGCGCCGCCGCGCCGATCGCCAGCGATGTGCCCAGAACGGCGATCGAGACTAAACGCATCTGTATTTTCTGCATTTGGTGTTGCCTCCAACCCCATGATGGGGTAACCTTGGGCTGCATTTTAACAAACGGTGAGCGGCGGGAACAGCCTACGCTGGGCTGGTGTGTCACAGCCGCCAGGTTCTTTGGATAGTTCTTTCGATTTGGCACCCGGATGAGGATGTGCGGAGCGGAGTCGTTGCAACACCCCCCCCTGGGAACCATGCAGTCCTCCCTCCATCCCCCCCGCCTGCTTTGGTTCCTATCGGCTCCACCACCGCAGCCTCACTCCGGGTGCCTCTTTTTTTGTTCTTATACCGCGCTGACTCCGCCACGGTGTGCCGCCCGCCCGGCCGGCGTTGCGCGTGAGGGCGACGACCGCGCGCGGCGGCAAAACCAAGCCGTTTCCGGTGTCGGGCATGCTGCCTGAAGATCTCCAACTGCTGGAAGACTGCGCGCTGATGGAGCGCGTGCGCACCGGCCACCGCGCGGCCTTCGAAGTCCTGGTCCGCCGCCACCAACGTTCCCTGCTGAACCATTTTATCCGTCTGGGCGTTCAGTATGATGCCGACGATCTGGTGCAGCAGACGTTTCTGCGCCTGTACCGTTACCGTGATCGCTACCGTCCCTCTGCCAAGCTGACGACGTTTCTGTATCTCATGGCGCGGCAGGTCTGGATCGACGAAGTGCGGCGGCGACAACGGGCGCGGCGGCTGCGCGACCGCTGGCTGGCCGAGCATGGATCGGAACCCGCGGATACGCGTCCAGGTCCGGCGGAGCCGGCGGCCGGCGCGGAGGTCGTGCAGGCGTTGGAGCAGTTGCCGGAGGGGGCGCGTGCCGTGGTGAACCTGGGGATACTGCAGGGGCTCACCTATCCGGAGGTGGCCGCGGTTCTGCACATTCCGGTCGGCACGGTCAAGTCCCGCATGTTCCACGCGTTGCGGACCTTGCGCCGGCTGTTGAGAGAGGATTGGGAACCATGAACGCCGGGACCACCGCTAATGCCTGTCGCAACGCATCCCAGGCCGTGGCCTGGGCCCTCGGGCAACTCGATGCGCGGGCGCAGCAACGCTTTGAGAAGCATCGGGCCGACTGTCCGGCCTGTGCGCGCGAAGCCGGGGCGGCGCGTGCGTTGGTCGGGCGGTTGCGTGCCCTTCCGGAGGTCGAGCCGTCCGCCGACCTGACCGCGCGGATCATGGCGTCCCTGCCGCCGGCGGAGCGCGCGCCGACGCGCGCGCGCCTGGCCTGGCGCGCGCCGGCCATCCGGTGGGCCGCCGCGGTGCTGGTGGTCGCCGGGGTGGTGGCGGCAGCCAGCCGCTGGCCGCGGCCGGCCGGCCGCGGGCCGGTGTGGGATGCCTGCCAGTGGATCGCGTCCCAGCAGGAGGTCGACGGCTCGTGGCGGCCTTCGCGGCACGGCGGCGTGGATGCCTACCGCGCCGGGCTGACAGCGCTGGCGACCCTGGCGCTGGCCGAGAGCCGCGATGCCCGTCATGCTGCGGCGGCCGACCGCGGCGCGGCCGCGCTGCTGGCCATGCAGCAGCCCGACGGGGCCTTCTCCGCGGCGGACCGAGCCCAGCTCTACAACCAGGCCCTGGCCACCCGCGCGCTTTTCCGCGTGGCGGCCTCGACGTCCGGTGCCGGACGCACCGCGCACCAGGACGCGCTGCACCGCGCCGTGGTATTCATCTGCGACCGCCAGTCGTCCGAGGGCGGTTGGGACTATGACCGCATCGCGCCCGGCAATACGGCCCTGACCGTCTGGCAGGTGGATGTGCTGGCGCAGGCCCGCGCCGCCGGCATGGGCGATCCCCAGGGCCACCTGCGTCGCGGCCTGCGGTGGCTCAGCCGGCAGGCATCGGAGGTTGGCTCGTTCAGCTACCGGCCGTCCGGCGTTGCGGCGGGCAGCCAGACCACGCTCACCGCCATGGGCGCCTGGGCTCTGCTGGACGCCGGGGCCGACTTTGCGCCACTGGCCACAGTCGGCGGCGAGGCGCTGCGCCGAGTGGTCGAGGCCGCGGCCGACGCCCACCCTGCGGTCGATCTCTACCGCGACCTGTTCCTGGTGCGGGCCCTGCAGGCCGGCCGGCAGGTCGCGGCCGCCGCCGGTGTGCGCACGCGCGTCGCGGCCCGGCGCGTGACCACCGGCTCCGAGACGGGCTCCTGGGCACCCGACGACCCCTGGGGGCGCATTGGTGGCCGGCTGTACGCCACATCCGTGGCGGTGCTGACCCTGGCGCCGGCGGCGACGGGCGGGTAGGGGTGGGCCAGGCCCTTGGCCCGCCCGACCTGCCGCCTTCGTGCCTGCGTGTCTTTCCGGCGCAGGTGCAGGGATTGCGCGCGGCGCTGGAAGACACAGCCGGCCCGTTCGATGCGGCGTTTCTGGTCGGGCGTTTCGCGCGGGCCAATGCCGAACGCGTGGCCGCGCTGCTGGAGACACTCGTCCGTCTCATCCCACGAAGTGACAGACCGGCGGGCACCTGTTACTGTTTCTGGCATGTCCACGCCCCGCCAGCCGGACCGTCCGCCGCAGGCCCCGACCGAGCAGCCCGTCTCCCGGCGCAGCTTCATCGGGCTGCTCGCCATGGCGATTCTGGTCGGCACCGGCGAACACATGGCCGAACGTTTTCTGCCGCTCTACCTGCAGGAACTGGCCCAGCGGACCACGGCCATCCTGGCCATCGGGCTATTGGCCGGCATGGATGATCTGTTGTCCGCGCTCTACTCGTTCCCCGGCGGCTACCTGAGCGACCGGCTGGGAGCCAAGCGTGCGTTGCTGGTATTCAACGGCCTGTCGGTGGCCGGCTACCTGATCGTGATTTTCGTGCCCACCTGGTGGGCGGTGCTGCTGGGTGCCGCCTGCTTCATCTCCTGGTCGGCCATTTCGCTGCCGGCCACCATGGCGTTGGTGGCCAGCGTGATTCCCAAACACCGGCGCACGCTGGGGGTTTCGCTGCATGCGCTCGTGCGGCGCGTCCCCAAGATGATCGGGCCGGTGGTGGGCGGCTCCTGCATTGGCTGGTGGGGGATTGCCGCCGGTATGCGCGTCGCCTTTGTCATTGCCCTGGTGCTGGCCCTGGCCGCGGCGGTGGTGCAACAGGTGCTGATCGCCGAGGACCGCCTGGCCGCCCGCTCCGCCGAAGGCAACCCGCTGCGGCTCTGGAAAACGATGTCGCCGGCTCTGCGCAACCTGCTGGTCTCCGACGTCCTGATCCGCTTCTGCGAGCGCATCCCGGATGCGTTCGTCGTGCTCTGGGTGACCGGACTGGTCACGCGCCCGGTGTCGGCCGGCACGTTCGGATGGCTGTCGGCGGTCGAGAGTCTCACCGCCGTGCTGATCTACCTGCCCGTGGCCTGCCTGGCCGACCGGTTCGGCAAGAAGCCGTTCGTGCTGATCACGTTCGGCTTCTTCACGCTCTTCCCTCTGGCGCTGCTGCACGCGCAGTCGATCTGGGCCCTGGGCCCGGTCTTCGTGCTGCGCGGACTCAAGGAGTTCGGCGAGCCGACCCGCAAGGCCCTGATCATGGACCTGGCGCCCGACGACCGCAAGGCGGCCATGTTCGGTCTCTACTACCTGATTCGCGACGTGATCGTGTCGCTGGCGGCCTTTGGCGGCGCGCTGCTGTGGCGGATCTCGCCGCGCGTCAACCTGTTGACCGCCTTTGGCTTCGGCGTCATCGGCACGCTCTTCTTTGCCCTGCGCGGTCGCAATGTCGAGCCTGCGCGCCCGGCGCCGGGCTGAGGGAAGACCCGGTGGCGGCGCCCGAAACCCGAAAGGAGATGCCATGAGGGCCTACCTGTGGAATCCACGCAAGGTCACGATCGTCGGGGCCGGGGCCGTAGGGTCGACCTTTGCCTATGCCCTGGCCCAGAGCGGGTTGGCGGATGAGATTGTCCTGGTGGATGTGAACCGGGAACTGGCCCGGGGCCAGGCGCTCGACCTGGCGCACGGCATGCCGTTCTATCCCAACGTCGCGATCCGCGACGGCCAGGCCGAGGACTATGCCGATGCGCGCGTGATTGTGGTCACGGCGGGTGCCAAGCAGCGCCCCGGCGAGTCGCGCCTGGACCTGCTGCAGCGCAATGCCCGGATCGTGGAGCAGATCGTCGACGACATCGTGGCCCGCAACTCGCAGGCGGTGCTGGTGATGGTGGCCAATCCGGTCGACGTGCTGACCCACGTGGCGTTTCGCCGCGCCGGCTGGCCACGCAACCGCGTACTCGGCTCGGGCACCGTGCTCGACAGCGCCCGCTTCCGCTATCTGCTCAGCCAGCACTGCGGCGTGGGAGTCCACAACGTGCATGCCCACATCCTGGGCGAGCATGGCGACAGCGAGTTTGCCGCCTGGTCCATGGCGAATCTGGCCGGGTTGTCCATGGACGCCTACTGCCCGGCTTGTGGGCGCTGCGCCGACTGGAAGAGCACCCGCGCGGAGATCGTCGAGCAGGTGCGCACCTCGGCCTACCACATCATCGGCTACAAGGGCGCGACGGACTTCGGCATCGGCATGGCCCTGGTTCAGATTGTGCGGGCCATCCTGCGGAATGAACGGCGGGTGTTGACCGTCTCGACGGTGCTGGCCGGCGAATACGGCCTCTCCGGTGTCAGCCTGGCCGTGCCGTGCGTCGTGGCCGACAGCGGCGTGGAACGCGTTTTGACGGCGGACCTGACGCCGGACGAACAGGCGTCGCTGGAGCACTCGGCGAGTGTGCTGCGCGAGGCTTTGGCCGCCTGCGGCTCCTGAGGCCCCCGCCGCGTCAGGTGGTCGGCGGCCGGCGATCGAACGTGTAGGTGCGGCGCCACGCCTGCTGCGCGCCCGGCGCCAGATTCAGCGCCACAAACGCCTCGGGGCTGATGACCCGGCCGGTACCCCACACCGTCAGCTTGCACCAGTCGGTGTCGGTCTCCTCGGAGACGCACGCGCCCGTGGGCTGGTGCTCCAGCGAGAATTTCCGCGCCCCGCACGGCAGGGGCGTCATGGGCACGTAGATCGGCCGCGCCGGCGGATTCAGCCAGTGCACCTCGCGCCCCGTTCCCCGCACGGCCGCAGGCCAGGGCCAGGCGTCCACCTCGAACGGCAGTCGCAGGACGTAGTCGGCGGCCTGTCCGTCATCCACCATCAGGAAGTTGTGGGCATACTCGCGCGTGGCAATCGGCTGCGTGCCGACGTTGTCGAGCCGGTAGTCCACGGTCAGGCGGTTGTCGGCTACGGCCAGGCGCTTGGTCAACCGGGCGGCATAGCCGCGGGTGGGCAGCGGATCGATCACCAGCTGGATCGTGTCCGCAGTCGCCTCCCAGCGCATCGGAAACGGACGGATCTCGTAGGGCCGCGCAAAGTCGCAGGGCGCCTCGTCCGGTCTCCGCAGCAGGCCAACGCCCAACTTGGGGAACCACTCGCCGGGGCGGGCGTCTTCGAACCCGACCGGTTCGAGGATGCCGAACTCGTTCGACAGTCCCCAACCGCCGGTGCCGGTGCCGTCGGTAGCCTCCGGCACACAGAACCGGGTCGAGCCGTCCAGGGTCACCTGGGTCACGAAGCCTGTCCAATCGAACCGGCTGCCACGGTAGACGGTGGCCGGTGCGGCAAAATCCACGGCGAGTCGGTGCGATGCAATGCGCATAGCAAGCCATGATGCCATCCCCGGCGATTGGCGGCAAGCATGGCGTTGCCGCGTTGCCCAAGTTGCCCGGGTCAGTTTGGGCGCGGGCCGGC
This sequence comes from uncultured Lentisphaerales bacterium, assembly GCA_964652365.1. Lineage (GTDB taxonomy): Bacteria > Verrucomicrobiota > Kiritimatiellia > RFP12 > CAZZCT01 > CAZZCT01. Next base: position 2,597 of record CAZZCT010000194.1, on the reverse strand, counting down.
GGACGCGGGCTTCCCGGCGCCGCCGTCTTTGATCAGCACGCCGCGCCACTCGATCTCTTCCGGCGCACACACGCCGAGCTTCTCCCAGGCGCTGGGCCGCAGGTTGGCCAGCCAGTTCACGGGTCCGGCCACGTACAGGCGCAGCAGCCGGCGATCGAACCGCGCCTCGCAGTCGAAGAGCCAGTAACCTTTTTCGAGCGAGTCGCAGGTGCCCCAGCCGAGGAACGACCGGTGGTCGAGCTGGGTGGCGTTCGAGCCCTTCCAGTGCGGGCTGCGGAACCACAGCTCGCCGCCTGGCTTGAGGATGCGCACGATCTCGCGCATGGTGCGGGTCAGGTCGGGCACATGCTCAAGAAAGTTGAGCGCGCAGACCGCGTCGGCCTGGCTGTCGGCCCAGGGCCAGGGGAACCGGAACAGGTCGACGTGGTGCTCGGCCTCCGGGGAGAACAGGTCCACGCCCTCGTAGCCTTCGATCCGCTTGCGTCCGCAGCCTAAGTTGAGTTTCATAAGATTATTCTCGGTCGGAGGTCGGAGATCAGAGGTCGGAGAAAAAGACAACGCTCGCCCTCCCGCGGCGTGGCCAACGGACGGACGACCCTCTGGGCGAGCGTCCTCGCGAGCCGCACGGGGGGGGCGGTGGCATCGACAGCTTGTCTTTCCTCGCGGTGTCATGGGGGGAAGTTAGACCCTTTTCGATGGGGATACACGTTTTTGCGTGTACCTTTTCTATCGTGGCACGGGCTTCCAGCCCGTCGCCGGCTACGGGCTGGAAGCCCGTGCCACGTTGGGTTGCGGGCGTCAGCCCGCCTTGGGCAGGTTGGCCTCTCCGTTAGGGCCGCCGGACGATTCGCACATTGCCCACGCGCAATTGTCCGGCCACCGGTGAGTAGACCAACAGGGTCGCCTTGCCGGTCTGCGCCGGGACCGGCAGCGCCTCGCGGTAGGCCCAGCCGCCGGCTTCGGTCTTGAAGGTGCGCGCGTCGCACGGGAAGCATACCACATTGCCCCCCGGCTTGATGAACGCCGGCGTGGACTCGAAATAGCGTCCGCCCATTTCCAGGCCGATGGCCATGCGCACGGCGCAGCGCAGGTCGCTGGTCACCTCCAGCACGACCACGTCGCGCGTGCCGAGTTCGAGGGGCGTTTCGGGCAGCCAGGCAAAGGCCGCCTTTTCCTGGGCGCCATGCTCGAACGCCAGCGTGACGACCCCGTCGTGCACCGTCCGCGTGCCGGCGTCGCCCCACGGTTCGCGTTCCCAGCCAGTCGCGGCGGCGAACGCCGGCCACGGGCGCGCCACGCCGGCCGGCACCTCCTGGACCGAGGCATCCTTGGCGGCGCGCAGGGTGGTGCGGGTGCGGTCCAGGAACTCGGCCTCCTGGTTCCCGCCGTGGGTCAGGAAGTAGAGCGCCAGGTTGACCCCCATGCGGGTGGCTCCCTCCTGCATCTCGGCCGGGCTCAGGTCCGTCAGCGAGACCTTGAGCGGATGGGTATGGGCATCGATGTTCAGCCCGTCGCCGTAGTCGTTGCGCGAGTAGACCACGGCCACGCGGCCGTCGAGGGACACACCTTCGAAGTAGTCGGTCCGGTACTTGTCGCCCGGCGGGATGGCGTAGCCCTTGTAGCCGGCTGTCAGGTCGTAGCCGGTGCGCAGGGCGGCGAAGTCCGCGCCCAGTCGGGCCAGCGGTACGTCCGGCAGCACGCGCGCGATCTCGCGCCGGAAGGCCTGGTCAAAGGTTTCGTCGTTGAAGTGCGTGGAGTCGTCCGCCCACAGGTAACCGCCACCACGCAGGTAGGCGCGCAGATTGGCGACCTCGGCATCGGTGAACCGGAAGTCCAGATGGCCGGTCATGTAGACGAAGGGCAGCTTCCGGAGTTCGGGATTGTCGAAGCCGATCACGCGGTCGGACGCATTGAACGCCATCCGGGTGCGTTCGCGCAGCTGGTGCCCCAGGAACAGCATGGACGAGCGGGCGCAATCCCAGTCGCCGCCATAGCGGGCCAGGCCGATGGTGGTGTTGACGGTACCTCGGCCGCCGCCGCCGATCCGGATCGCGAGCTCACCGCGCGCGACCTCCTGCAGGGGCGCGGTCGCCGCGGGCGATGCCGCCGGCACGTTGAGCACGGCGGCCGCGGCGCCCTCGGGCGCTTCGTCCGGCGTCTCCAAGCGCGTGGCACGGCCGGCTTCCGCAGGAGTTGGGGAGGACGCCGGGGCCGGCACCGCCGCCCAATGAGCGGCCTCGGCGGGTTCGGCTGGCGCGGCCCGACGCGCCGCCACTGGCGCAGGCGTTGCGGGCTGCGCACCGATGCCGCGCGCGTCCGGGACTGCGGGCGGCTGAACCGTCGGCGCGGCGGCGGTCACGGCGGCCACGGACGCCGGGGAGATGGCCGGCCGCAGTGCCGGGGCCTGCTGGGCGGTCCATGGCTTGGGCAAAGCATCCGCCTCGGCTGCGGGCCGGGACTGGGCCGGGCTGGCAGCCGGCGCCTGGTCGGTGGGCGCACCCGCGTGCACGGGACGGTCGGCCGCCACGGTTTGGGCCTGTTCGGCGCCGGCTTCAGCCGGCCGGTGAGCCACTGGCGTCGGTGCCGCGACTTCCGCC
>CAZZCT010000193.1:0-9913 GCA_964652365.1 uncultured Lentisphaerales bacterium | reverse complement strand
TTTTGCAGGCGCCGTGCGGGTTCGGCATTGGCGGGCCGGCGCGGATGCGTTATGCTGGCCAGCAACATGGCCGGGATCGACCTGCTTTTCCTGGGAACCGGCACCTCGGTCGGGGTGCCGATGATCGGTTGTTCGTGTCCGGTCTGCCTCTCGACCGACCCCTGCAACCGGCGGCGCCGGACCAGCCTGTACGTGGTCAGCGGCGACGTGCACGTGGTCATCGACACGCCGCCTGATTTCCGCGAGCAGGCCCTGGCGTACGGCCTGCGGCGCGTCGATGCGGTGCTCTTCACCCACGCCCATGCTGACCACATCTTCGGGTTCGACGACATTCGGCGGTTCAACACGTTGCAGGGCGAGACGGCCATCCCGGCCTACGCCGATCCCGCGACCCTGTGCGACCTGCGGCGCGTCTTCGACTACGTGGCCCGCGCGCCCGAGCCCGGCATCTACCGGCCGCTGGTGGATTTTCGTGCGATCGACGGACCGTTTGCCGTTTCGTCGCTGCGGGCCACCAGCGGATCCTCCGGCCTGCTCACGGTCCGGCCCGTCGAGGTGCTGCACGGCCGGGGCAAGACCCTGGGCTTCCGGCTGGAGGGCGGGGGACGTTCGGTCGGCTATGTGCCCGACTGCGCGGCCGTCCCGGCTGCGGCGCTCGAGGTGCTGCGTGGCGTGGACGTGATGATCCTGGATGCGTTGCGCTACACGCCGCATCCCACGCATCTGACCGTGGCTCAGAGCCTGGCCATCCTGCGCGGCATCGGCGCCCGGAGTTCCTACCTGATCCACCTCTGCCATGAACTGGACCATCATGCGCTGGCGACATCGCTGCCAGACGGCGTGTTCGTGAGCTACGACGGCCTGCACGTGGCGGTCTAGCAGCGTGTCGGACTTAGGCACAGGAGGGCGAAAGGGCTGTGTACCGACAGGCTCACGGATTCCCTCCCGTGGCTGTTTGGCGGGTTTTCACGCTTGCGACGCAACCCGTCGGCATGTTACAAATGTGACCCGCAGGGGAACTGCCCCGAACGAGCTTCCAGGTCTCGTGATTGGAGTTTGATCCGCGCCATGCGCGGACAAGGTGTGCCATGACTTTCAGGCAAATCGTGAGCTCAAGCTGTGTGCGTAACGGCGGCCGGCCGGCCGGTTACGATCGCGGCGCCACTCCGGTCCTCGATCGGTTCTGGCCGGGCTGGTTTCGGCAAGGCAGCCTGATCGTCATGCTCGGGCTCCTGTCTGCCGGCTGCAGCATGTTCCGTGGCGGCGCCCCGGCGCCGGCAGATCCTCCCGCCGAAGGCATCGACGCGCTGCTGGGCGGGCTGCTTCCGCCTTTGCCGGAGGCGGGTCCCACGCAGCCAGCTGCGCCCGCCGCCGCCTCCGCGACCGTTGATGGGGGGGGGGCCACGCTGCCAGCCGCGGAGAGCATCGCCGCGGACCCCGCTGTACCGGCCGCCGCCGACCCCGCTGCCGCCCCCGCTGCCGAACCGGCTGCCGATCCGGCGGCCGGAACCCCGGCGCCTGACGCCGACCCCGTCGCGGCACTTTCAGATGCCATACCGGTCATCGGCCCCGACGGCGAGCCCCAGTTGCGCGTGGGGCTCACCCTGCGCATCTCCGTAATGGTCGGCGACAAGGCTGAAGTCCCGGAGGTGACGCGTCAGATCACCGGCAAGGGCGAGATCGATCTGCCGTTTGTGGGCCGGGTGCCGTGTGCCGGTCTGACACTGCCGCAGCTCAAAGTGCAACTCTTCAAGCTCTATGGCGACTTCCTGCGCGACCCGGAGGTCACCGCCGAGTTCGCCACAGGCACCGACGGCGAGTCGCCTTGGGGCAAGGTGCGCGTGATGGGTCACGTTGGCAGCGAGGGCTGGATCAACATTCCGCCGACCCGCGACCTGACGGTCCTGCGGGCCCTGCAGCTTTCCGGTGGCGTGCGGCCTGGCGCCCGGCGTTCGTCGGTGCGGGTCACGCGCAACCTCGCCGACGGCAGTAAGAAGGTCTTCATGGTCAACCTCGACGCGATGGGCAAGAAGGGCGACACGGAACAGGATATCCCGCTCCAGCCGGGCGACGTCGTCTGGGTTGATCAGTCACGCTGGTGATGGCTGGCGGCCGGAGGCCGCGCGACGGTTCCGCCCACAGGCCCCTCTGCCGGTTTTCGCAGACGTCCGATGCCTTGCGGTTTCCTAACGCATTTCGGCTTGCCGTTTGGCGTTCTTTGGTACACACTACCCCTGACAATTTCGGATTTTTGTGCCGTCATGCCGGCAAGAGCGCCACGGCTAGGTGTACGAAAGTGGTTCAACTCCGTGATATCAGTAGCAGCGAAAGGCAGGGGAGTATGAGGAACGTGGCTCTTCGGTGGGGTGCGGGTGTGTTGCTTGCGCTGGCTTGCGCGCAGACTGGACTCGCGGATGCTCGGGTTGGGGGCGCGGCAACGGACCCCACCAAAATCGCCGGCCTGGTGGCGGCGATGCCGGCAACGGAGTGCGCGGGCTTTATCAAGGATGTGGTGGTGGCCTCGTCACGACTGCCCGTCCCTCCCGAAAAGCGGGTTGCGCGGGTTGCTGACGTCATCGGTGCCGGTCTGACGGCCGTGGCGAACGAGGCGCGGGCCGAGGTTCTGGCGACGGCCCTGTGCGCGGTTCCATTCACCCTGCTGCCGGCGACAGTTGATGCGCTGGCTCCCCAGGTTCGGGCACTTACCGAAACGCTGGATGCGATCGCGTTCGATGCCTTTGCCGTGAAGGTGGTTGCCGCCGTCGACAGCCTCCCCTTGCCGGCCGAAGACAAGACCGTTTACATGACCTTCGCGATTGTGCTGCTGGGCCGCGCCGCGCCGCAGGAACGTCTCGACGAAGTCATCCAGACCGCCTTCCAGGCGGTTCCTGAAGCCTACCGGGCAGCCGTTGAACAGATGGTGGCCGCGGCGCTGCGGGGTGACTACACGGCCGTGTTTGGTCCCGGCGCCGGTGCGGTCATCATGGTCCAGCCGAAGGAGCCTCAGTCCGCCGTGGTTCAGATGGCCGACTACTGGGAGCGCGAGGAGGTTCTGCGGACGGTCGATGAGACCATCTTCATCGATGTGGGCATCGAGCGCCCCAGCATCCCGACCGGCGAAGGCGAAAGCCCGGCCGAGCCGGAGCCTAATCCTACGGTGCCAGTTCCTCCCGTGCCTCCGCCCTATCTGGGTCAGTGGCGCTAGGCGTTCATTCCTCGATCCAGATCCGTTTGCGGCGAAGGCAGGGAAAGGGTTCTTCTATGAGGTTCCAACTCGTTTTGGGCGTTTGTCTGGCGATGCTGGTGGTGGGTGCCGGATCGGTGCGTGCGCAGGGACTCGGTACGGTTGACGAAGGGCGCGGCGTCTGGGTGGGGCCGATGAACCTGTCGCCCTATCTGAACGCCAGCTGGTTCTACGACTCCAACGTCGACTTCGTTCGCGAGGGCGAAGAGGATCTGATCGAGACCGAAAAGAACTCGGAAGGCTACAATGTTCAGCCAGGCCTGAGCCTGCACTTGCCCGGCAATGGCTGGGCGCTGACAGGCGATGGCTGGTATCAGATGGAGCGCTATGATGCCGATTTCGCTGAGAACCGCGACGATTGGTCAGAGTCTCTGTCGCTCTCGGCTGAGACACCACGGGACCTGAGCTTGCGCCTGACGGAGATGGTTCAGTTCGTCAGTCACGAAGACGTGGACATGGACCGCTGGAACGACCGCCTCGAAGCTCGCGTCTCAGGCGATGTGGCCAAGTCGCTCGGTGAGCGCACGCGGGTTGGCTTGGGTGGTTCGTACAGCGACTTGATCTACGACGACGAGGACCTCTACGACTGGTCCAGTGTCGGGGCCAGCGCCACGGTCTCGCGTGACATCACCGAAAGGCTCGACTTGACCTTCTCCGGGGGGCTAACGAGCCAGTCATCCGAGGATCAGGATGGCAACGCCGAGTCGTGGACCGCGAATGCGGGTTTCGCCTCGCGAGCAACCGAAAAGGTGGCCTTCAATGCCGCGGCCGGCGTCACATCCTATACCGGGTTCGAGGACGATGAGTCTCGCGTTGGTCTCTCTTACGATCTGGGTGCGAAGTGGCAAACCACCGAGCGACTGACACTGTCGATGTCCGGTACCAGTCAGTTCCAACCAGCCGAGGACGTTGAGGATAACTCGGCCCTGGTCTCCACGGTGGGCGTGGGCGCCAACTATCGCCCCCTTGACCGCTGGACTCTCTTCACGCAGGCCAGCTACCGACGCGAGGATTACAGCAACCCCGTGCGCAACGAGAATATGATGCTGCTGGACGACCCCGCCGGCGAGACGCGCCGCGACGACCAGATCTCCGGGGCGGCCCGGTTGGTCTTCGCCGTTACGCGCGATGTGTCGGTCTTCGGCGGGCTGGTCTACTCCTATTCCACCTCCACGATCTCCGACTTTGACTATGACCGCTGGCGCGGCTCGCTGGGCGTGGCTCTGCGCTATTGATAGGTCTGCCATGTGCGGTCCGGTGCGAACGCGGTCCGGGTGAACCCTTGGCAGCGCGATGGCCGGACAGATCAACCCGACCGGCTGCTGGGAACCTGAATCGTCATGCTGCTAGCACTGCCCCGCCTTGCGGTTATGCTCCATGTGGCCTTCTTGGCCATCTACCTGGCTTGGGCCCGCGGCGGGACCGTGGTTGGGCTTTACAGTCCGATGCCGTGGCTGGCGCTGGGGCTGTTGGAAATGGTGATCCTCTTTCCGGCTGTCCGGCGCGGTGAGACCGACGGGATGGCGCGGATCCGAACCCTGCGCTCGATGCTGCGCGACCCGGTCCTCTACCTCGGTGTTGCGCTGTTGGCCTTCCTCGCGTTTCAGTATTTGAACTCGCCGCGCACGCTGGCCTACGATGTCGAGACGGGTCTCTGGAGTTACTCTCCACCTCCGCTGCCTGGCTGGCCCTTTTCGGTTGCGCCGCTGGAATCACGGCAACTGCTTTACTGGTTCGGCGTGGCCTATGCCGCCATCCTGGCCGTGCGCCACGGCCTCAGCAAGCGCGCCAAGCTCACCCTGTTGCGTGTGCTGGTCCTCAACGGCGCCCTGCTGGCGTTGTTCGGCATAGCCCAGATGGCCAGCGGCACGACGCGCGTCTTCTGGCATACGCCGCTGGCAGTCCAGTTCTTCGCCTCCTTTGGGTATCCGAACCACGCCGGCGCCTTTTTCACGTTGCTCTTTGCCTTGAGCGGAGGCCTGCTGCTGCATGCCATGTCGGACCATGAGAGCACCCGCCACGTCTGGTGGCTGGCAGTGTGTCTGGTCTTGAATCTGCTGGGTGCGACGCTCTCGCTCAGCCGTGCAGGCATCCTGCTCTCCTGGACCGTCCTGATTGTGGGCGTCTGCTACGGAATGTCATATCTCTGGCCCCTGATCTCCGGTGCGGCCAAGTTGCGGACCATGGTCTTCGCCGCTGTTTCCATCGGCATGGCGGCATTTTTCTTCTTCGTGGCTTACCCGCAGAACCCGGTCCGGCGGGAACTGGCGACACTGGACTCGTGGAAGACGATTCCGGGCGTTATGTGGGGGAGTGATCGAAAGATTTTGGCCGAAACGGCCTGGCGAATTTGGAAGGACTATCCCTGGTCCGGAGTCGGCGGCTGGGGCTTCCGTCGTTACGTCGGCCTGTATCTTGACCCATCACAATGGGAGGATTTGCGCAGCAACGGCCGCGCCAACGTGCACAACGACTTCATGCAGTTCCTGTGCGAGCATGGCACCATCGGCGCGGGCCTGATGCTCGGTACGATCTTCGTGCTATTGGTGCCCGTCTTCTACCGGTTGGGCGGCGTCATGCGGGCTCCCCCGGGTGATGAACCGGTCGATCGGCCTTTTCTGCATCGTGTTTCACCGGTTGTACTCGCCATTCTGCTGGGCACCACCTGTACGGTGATCCACAGCATGATTGATCTGCCCTTTCGCAGTCCGGCCATTCTGGTGACTTGGGTGATCTGCCTCGCGACCATGCCGGCGCTGCTCCCCAAGCCCAAGAAGTCCGTGGCGGTCCGGCCTCCGGCGACGGCGGGACGGCCTGCCTCCGGTCGTCGCGCCGGTTCGACGCGCACGCGGGACGTCCGCCCGACTGCCGCGCGGACGCCGCCATCGTCGGAACGCAGCGACGCCGGCCAGTGACGCCGCTTGGACGCTGTGGGCGCCAAGCTTCCGACCACGTTTCTTCTGGAACCGAACCATGAGCGATAACGAGCAGCCGCAACAAGCTCCATCAGAGGCGCGCCCGACCTCCGCCGCCGACGCGGGCGGCGAAGGCCGCCGCAAAGGCGGCCCAGCCTACTACTATGGCCGGCAACCAGCCTATTACTACGGCAGCGGCGGTGGACAGGCCGGCTATGGCGGGGCCGGGTATTACGGCGGCGGCGGTACCGGCGAGGCGGCGCCCGAAGAGGACTCATTCCTCGGATCACTCAGTGTCCAGCGCATCCTGCGGGTCACGCTGCAAAAGTGGCCGACACTGCTGGTATCGGTGCTGCTTGGTCTCGGCGGCGGGTTTGCCTACTTCAAGACCGCACCGGTGATCTACCGGGCGACCAGCACGATCGAGATGAGCGTGCGACCGCGGCAATACATACCGGGTCCGAGCTTCGCCGGCGAAGACTTGGGCTCGCCGTCGGACGAGATCTTCAATACGCGACTGGTCAAACTCCGCAGCCGCGCGGTGATTGATATGGTCGCCGAGCGCGTGCGTGCCGAATTCCCCAATCTCGGCCTGACGGACGATGAGATGTACACGCTGCTGTTCGGAAGCGTCGAGATGGCGCTTCGTCGGCGGTCGAAACTGGTCGACATCAGCGCGCGCCACACGCGCCCAGAGGTTGCCCAGGCCATTGCCAATGCCTATGCGATCACAGCCGAGAACTACTCGCTGGAGGAAAACCGGGCCAGTTCGGAGAGCGCGGTTGCCTACCTCAAGACCACGGCCGAGCAGCGTCGGCGGCAGGTCGAAAAGGCCGATCAGACCGCCCTCGACTTTCGCGTCGCCAACCAGATCGACGTGATGGAGAACCAGAAGCTTACCATCGACAGCGTCCTCCAGCAGATCAACAGCAGCCTGGCCGATTCCGAGAGCGAGGAGTCCAAGGGCGTCGAGCTTCTGTCTGTGCTGAATGCCATCCGCGAGAACCCCGAGAAGGCCGGATCGCTGCCCGAAAGCGTGCCGCGTTCGGCCGAGATCGCCGCGGCCCAGCAGACGCTGCAGAACGTGATCGCCGAGCGCGACGCGCTGCTGCTGCGCTACACCCCGAAACATCCCGAGGTCCTGGAGAAGGAGAACTCGGTCGCCGTGGCGCGGCGCCAGTATTCGGATGCCGTCGGCCGGGCCCGCGAGACGGCGGGCGCCAATCTCGAGCTCCTGCGCAAACAGATCGAATCGCTGCGGCGCAAGAAGAGCGAGAACGAGCAGTCCAGTTCGGATCTGGAGGTTCGCATCGTCGGCGCCAAGATGAACTTCGACGCCCTGAAGCGCGAGAGCAGCGTCAGCGAAACCATCTATGGCGGCGTGCTGCGGCGTATGGAAGAGGCGCAGTTGGCCGCGGATCAATCCGCCACCACCACCAAGGTGGTGGAACCGGCCGTGCTGCCGCGCCGGCAGATCAGTCCCGTGCCGAGCGTGGCCTTTTCTACCGGCCCCGGTCTCGGTCTCCTGTTCGGCTTCCTGTTTGTACTGATCATCGACCGGCTCGAGGACCGCATCACCGGCTCCTCAGACATCGAGAGCCGCATGGCCACCAAAGTCCTGGCACTGATCCCGCATGTACCGCGGGCCAAGCGCGACGTACTGGCGTTGATGTCGGCCGCACGCAAGTTCAGCCGACTGGCCGAAGCCTTTGCCGGGCTCCGCAGTCTGCTCGATTCACCGCGCTACAGCGAACTGAGCCACTCCATTCTGGTTATCAGCACCCAGCCTGAGGAGGGCAAGACCATCACCTCGTGCAACCTGGCGCTGGCATATGCGCTGGCTGGCCGGAAGACCGTGCTGGTGGACTTCGATTTGCGGCGTCCGCGCGTAGCCCGCGTGTTCGGCATCCGCCAGCAAGAACCGCCCAGTCTCGTGCATGCCCTGGATGCCGGCGATCCAGCGGCTTTCGAGACGCTGGCAGTCGCCTCCGGCCACGAGAACTTGGACCTGATCACCTCGCGCTCCTCGAACCACATCAGCCCGTCGGGACTGATGGGTTCCGCCATTGTGGCCGAGTTCATCAAGTGGGCCGGCGAGCACTATGACCGCGTGGTCATCGACTCGCCGCCCTTCGGACTGGTGAGCGACTCGGTCGTGCTGGGAACGCTCGCCGGGTGCGTCGTAGTGGTCTGCCGCCCGGACCGCAGCCGCTACCGGTCGCTGCGGCACGCGGTGCGCCATTTCACCGAATCGGGTGCCCGGGTTCTGGGCGTGGTCGTCAACGACGTCGACTTCGGACGCAGCGCCTACTTCAGCAACTACGACTACCACACTTATGGGTATTCGTACGGCTACAAGTACAACAAGTACGGGCGCTACTATTCGAAGATCGCCGAAGACCGCGATGCCAACCCGGCGACCATCGATGCCTTGCCCCCGGCCGAGGATGATGACGGCGAGTCCAAGCCGCCGCCCGAGAGCGTCCTGGATGTTGACGATGACGAATAGGGTTCCGGATCCGGGAGCCTGGCCGTTCATGATTCGCTTTCGCGGCCGCAGAACCACCTGATTCGCGTTGGTTCCAGCAGGTTTCTATCCGGCATCGGCCTCCGGGTCGACCTGGGTGAGAGTAGTGACGCCATGAGAGTTCTGATTACGGGCGGCGCCGGTTACATCGGCAGTGTGACGGTTGCCTTGCTCCGGCGTGCGGGTCACGAGGTCGTGGTCTTCGACAACCTCGAGTGTGGCCATCGCGAGGCACTTTCGGCCGATGTGCCCTTGCTTCTGGGAGACCTGCGCCACCGCGAGCAGATCGAGGCGGCCCTGTTGCGGGTGCGCCCGGATGCGGTGATGCACTTCGCCGCCTACGCGCTGGTGGGCGAGTCGATGCGGCGACCCGAGCGTTACTTCGAGAACAACGTCGTCGGCGGCCTCAACCTGCTCGAAGCGATGCGCTCGGCCGGGGTGGGGTACATCGTCTTCTCGTCCTCCTGTGCGACCTATGGGCAGCCCGAATCGCCGACGATCGATGAGACGACCCCGCAGCGGCCGACCAACCCCTACGGCGAGTCCAAGCTCATGTTCGAGCGCTTGCTGCACTGGTACGGCCAGATCCATGGCCTGGGGTGGTCGGCCTTGCGCTATTTCAACGCCTGCGGTGCGACTGACCAGCTTGGCGAGGACCATGCGGTCGAGACGCACCTGATCCCGCTGGTTCTGCGCGTGGCCTTGGGGCAGAGTCCGCAAGCCACGGTCTTCGGTTGCGACTATGCCACCGAGGATGGATCGTGCGTCCGCGACTACGTGCATGTCGCCGACCTGGCCGATGCGCATCTGCGTGCGCTTGAGCGCCGGGCCCAGGGTGCCTTCAACCTTGGCATCGGCCGAGGCTTCTCGGTACTCGACGTCATCGCCGCCGCGCGCCGCGTGAGTGGGCATGCCATTCCGACGGCAACCGGTCCGCGCCGACCCGGAGACCCTGATCGTCTGGTGGCCAGCGCGCAGCGCGCGCAGACCGAGCTTGGCTGGCAACCCGGATTCGTCGAGATCGATGCCATTGTCGACTCGGCCTGGCGCTGGCACCGTGCCCATCCGCAGGGCTATGCAGGAGCCAGTCGGGCTTAAGCCACATACGTTGCCCCAGCCACATCGGCAACGAAACCGGCAGTTTTTGAGGGCTCCGTCCTGCCAAATATGCTTGGCGTGGCGTTCGTTGCCGTGGTATATTTTACCGTGAACCTGACCCATGTGCGG
>CAZZCT010000192.1:3699-9923 GCA_964652365.1 uncultured Lentisphaerales bacterium | reverse complement strand
CAGATGACCGCCGATTGAGCCAGAAGCACAAGTCGATCTCACCACGAAGGCCACGAAGAGCACGAAGCAGAGGCGTCGTATGGGGATCGGTGCCGGGCCTACGTGCACGAGGTGCGAGCATCCATGTTGACGGTCTGCCTGCAACGCGTTGCAGCTTCGGCTGTTGCTTCGTGCGCTTCGTGTCCTTCGTGGTGTATCTCCCGTTTCCGGATGAATCAAGGTCTGCAAAATCTGCGGACAACAACTTCAAGCTATGGGAAAGCAGGAAGGACCGACTGCGCTCATGCCACGCATCCTCAACTTCGGCTCACTCAACATCGATCACGTCTATCGGGTGCCCCATTTCGTGCAACCCGGCGAGACCCTGGCCAGCCTGGACTACCGCCGGTTTGCCGGCGGCAAGGGGTTCAACCAGGCGATTGCCCTGGCGCGCGCGGGCGCGCCGGTCGCCATGGCTGGTGCGGTCGGCTCGGACGGCGCCTGGCTGCGCGACGCCCTGGCCGCGGAGGGCGTGAATACCGTGCACCTGCGCACGCTCGACCTGCCCACCGGACACGCCATCATCCAGGTCACGCCGCAAGGCCAAAACTGCATCGTCCTGCATGGCGGCGCCAACCGCGGCCTCTCCGCGGTCCACATGGCCGACGCCCTGGCAGACTTCGGGCCAGGCGATCTGCTGCTGCTGCAGAATGAGACCAACGCGCTTCCAGAGTTGCTGCGCGCCGCCAAGGCCCGTGGCCTGACCATCTGCCTCAACCCGGCGCCGATGGAGCCGGCCGTGTGCGACTATCCCCTCGAGGCCGTAGATCTCTTTGTACTCAACGAGGTCGAGGCCGCGCAACTGGTCGGCCCACACGCCGCCGAGGCCCTGCTGGCCGCCGTCTGCCGCCGGTTTCCGCGCGCTGAGGTCGTGTTGACCCTGGGTGCGGCGGGTGCCCTGGCCTGCGCCGCCGGCGTCACCGTGCGCGCGGCGGCTCCGCGCGTGCAGGCGGTGGATACCACGGCCGCCGGCGACTGCTTCATCGGCTACCTCCTGGCCGCGCGCTTGCGCGGCGTCGACTTGGCCGAGGCCCTTGCGGAGGCCTGCATCGCCGCCGCTATCAGCGTCACCCGCCCGGGCGCCGCCGACTCCATCCCGCGCCGCAGCGAAGTCGTCTAATCCCCTGTTTCAGCGTGGCAATGGAGGGCCGTGCTTGTCACGGCCGCGCGGACAGACGCGACTGGGTTCGCAAGCCGACCGATTCTGCAGGCCAACGGACTGCTTGAGCACAGCCCAGAGCAACGCCTCGTGCTCGTCGGCGCCTTCCCGATTTCCTGATTCAGAAGCTCGCCGCCGCCGCCATCCCAATCCTGTCAATCCTGTTAATCCTGTCAAAGAAGTTGGCGTTGCCGCGCAATCCCGTCGGCGACCTTCCCGCGTTCCTGATTTCCTGAGGTCCTAATTCAAACCGTCCGCGCCTTTCTCGATGAACCCAAAGAACGTCGGGTACCTTCCGCCGCTGGCGAGCTGGCGCACCAGCAGGGCCAGTTCAAGCAGGTGGTAGTCGCCCCACATCCCCGCTTCACCGCAGGTCACGCGCCGTCCGGCCGGGACATGGTCCCAGCGGTTCGGCCAGTGGTACACGCTGTGCAGCAGCAGTCCCTGATGGCTGCGCTGCAAGGCCAGGTACGGCGCATCCAGGAGGGTGTGGGCCACAGTCAGGCCGGCCTGGAAATAGCGCGCACCGCGGCGCGCGCCCAGCAGATGCCCGAGTCGCAGCAGCCCCTGGGCGGCCACGGCCGCCGCCGAGGCGTCGACCGGCTCCCAGTCGTTGAATGGGTCGGCCGGCCGCGCGCGCCAGTCTCCCAGCCGGTGCAACTCCGGCGCGCCGTCGTCCCAGTAAGGCACGCCGTCCGCGGCCGCCACGTCGCAGATGTAGTGCTCGCAGGTGTCGACGGCCGCCCGCATCAGGACCCGGCGCAACGTGGCTGCTGGCTGGCCGCCCGCGGCGCGGAGCTCGGCCTCCGGCCGCGTTTCGAGGAACTCAAGCAGTTCCGTGAACCCGAGCATGGCCCAGGCCAGTCCGCGCGACCAGGTCGAGAAGGGCGAATAGCCCTGCTGCGTGCCGCGTGCCCGGAAGCGGCCGTCCGTCTATTTGAACAGCCCTTCGTGCGCCGTGCGGCCGCGCACGTCGTAGCCGTGTCCGCTCTCACCGTGGAACACCAGGTGGCGGTCCGTTGTCAGGGCATGCTGCAGGGCCCGCCCGAGCAGGTTCACGCGCCCATCGTTCTCGCCGCGCAGCTCATGACCCAGACCGTGGGCCACGGCCAGAACGCGCAGGCTGCGCAGGGTGTCGATGAAGAGTGAATGGGGCCCGTTGAAGGAGTAGACGTAGCCGCCGCCGTCGGCAGTGGCCGCCCAACGCGCAGCCTGCACCGCGCCCGAGACCGCCAGCAGCTGGCGATAGGCCCAGACCTCATCGGTCGGCAGTCGCACGGCTCCTGCGGCCTGCAGCCGCAGCAGGTTGCCGTAGGTGGAGAGGTTGTTGAAGCCGTGGTCATGCACGCCCATGTGGGTGATATGCGGCAGCATGTGCGCGCGCGTGCGCCGCCGGCCCTGTTCGATCAGGCGCGCGTCGGCTAGCCCTTCGCCGGCCAGGATCAGGCCGCCATACTGGAAGCCCTGGGTCCACTCGGTCCAGCCGCGTGCCGTGTAGCGGCCGGCGGCCGTGAAGACCGGCGCGCCGTTGGCCGGGTTCCAGGTCCGGTCCAGGCCCCGGGCCTTGGCGGCACCCAGTTCAAAGGCCCGCTGCACGGCCGGCAGCAGATCGCGGGGTTGCAGCTGTTGGTCGATTTGCATGCTTCTGCCATCCATGACGGTGCCAAACTTGGCCAGTGACAGGTGAACATTAGTGCCTCACCGGCCGACAAGGCCAATCAAAACACGCGGTTTGGTTTTCGAGCCAGCCGCGCCTGCCGCGGGAGGGCCGTGCTTGTCACGGCCGCAGCGACAGACGGCATTTTCCCAATCCTGCCAATCCTGTTAATCCTGTCAAAAGAAACTCCCCGCCAGCTTCCAGCTTCCTAGACAGGATTAACAGGATGAACAGGATTTGCCGGCGATGGCCGAATGCTTGAATCAGGACCTCAGGAAGAGCCTCTGTGACCTCTGTGCACTCTGTGGCGGCAGCTTTTTTGGGCAGCTTGAATCAGGACCTCAGCCAAGCGGGAAGGCATCAATAGGCTTCACCGGGCTTCACCACGAAGGACACGAAGAGCACGAAGGGGGTGGGCGGGACTCGGGCACCTCAGACTTTTTCCGGCGGTGCACCGGACCTTGGAACCCCTGCAGGATGGTCTCACCGTCTGTCCGAGCCGCATCATGACACGAGGTCGCCCCTCCACGCTGCGCGTCGGGCATTCGCGCCGGGCATATGGAGGGCCGTGCTTGTCACGGCCGCGCGGACAGACGCGACTGGGCTCGGCACCGCCGCTGGCCCGCCCAATCCCGCCGAATCCGTGTTCATCCGTGTCCATCTGTGGTTCCTATTCTGCGACGCTTAGTAATCCTGTCAGGATTGGCTCACGAAGGACGTGACATTCCCCTTCCACCGATCTATAAACTACTCGTGACTGCATTCACCAAGGACCCCCGCCCCTGACCCCTGACCCCTGACCCCTGACCTCCCGTGAGGGACGTTGTCCCGTCCCAACGGGACTCACGTCCGCCCCATGAACTCCCCACGCCACATCCTTTCCCGCGGTCCGGTCCGGATCCCGCTTCTGCTGGCCGCGTGTCTGCTGGCCGCAGGCCAGACGTCCGCGCGGGCCGCCGAGGCGCCTGCAGATGCGTCGTCGTCGGCGCCGGCCAGCGCCATCTACACCCAGGAGGAGACGCGGCAGATGCTGCGGGGCGACCTCTCGGTCTATGACCGCTACCTGGAGCGAAGTGCGCGCGATGCCGAGGCGCTGATCCGCGCGCGCGGCATCGACGGCCCGGACCGCGACCGGTTTGTCTCGTGGCAGAAGGCCCAGCTGACTCGTCTGCAGGCCGCCCTGGCCCACGACGAGCCCCTGGCCGCCTTGCTGGATGCCTGGGCGGTCAGTGAGTCGCTCCTCAGCTATCTCGATTCGCCAGCCGGCCGTCGCGAGCTCTCCTCCGGCACATGGGAGGTGGCGCGCGACATGTTGGTGCGGCGTCAGGAGCGCCTGCGCCTGCTTGCCCGTGCCTATCTGTCGCCGGAAGCCTTTGCCGAACTCGTCCAGGGATTGGACGACTTCACGGCGGCTCACCCCATTCCCGAGGATGAGGCGCTGAAGCCCGACAAGCGTAAGCTCAAGTCCGATAAGTTCTCGCTGTGGGCCATGGGCGAGAAGACCCTGGGCGCGATCCTGAGTCTGCCGTTGGCGCCGGGCCGCGCGGCCTCGGGTATCTCCGAGAGCGGCAAGGCCTTGACCGAGATGCGCGTCACCACGGCCGAAGCGGTCAAACTGGCCGCCGAGATGCCGGCCATGATCCGGCGCGAACTGGAAACCTTGCTGGCGACGCTGATGTCCCGCCAGGACGAGCTCCTGCGGCTGCTGGTCGAACTCGAGCACACCAGCTCCGCGGCTCGCGACACCAGTGTGCAGGTGCGGGCCACGGTCGAGGAGGTGCGGGCCACGATCACGGAAGCCGGCGCCCAGCTCCCGGCCGGCGAGGCCCTGGCCGCCGCCCTGGAGGGCGCCGCCCACGCGTCGACCGAGCTGGTGGATGCCATCGCCACGCTGCTTGCGCAACAGCGCGCGGCCGCCGATGGCGGGGCTCCGGCTGGATCGGCGACTGCGGCCGCGGGCGTCACCAATCGCGCCGCGGGCTTCCAGATTGCCGACTACCAGCATACGGCTTTTGCGATTGAGGACGCCGCCGCCGAGACGCGCCGCCTGATCGCGGAGATTGCCGCCTTGCGTGCGCCTGCTGCGACCAACGACGCCGCCCGGCAGCCCGCGCCCGACGATGAGCCGTTTGATATCCGCCAGTACCGCGCCACCGCCGAGGCCTTGGCACAGGCCTCGGACGGCATCCGCAGCGCCGTGCAGGATGTGCGTGCTCTGGCCGAGAATCCGGACCTGGATGCACGTGTGGTCCAGTTGCGCCGCGAGTCGGACCGCGCCGTGGCACACGCCGCCGATCAGGCGACACGCGTCATCGACCACGCAGTCTGGCGGCTGGCCCAGCTGGCGCTGTTGTGCGCGATCCTCTACCTCGCGGTTCGGCGCTTCTCCCGCCGCGGGTAAAGACCTCTGCCCTCCGCCCTTTGAATCAGGAACGCAGGAAAGCTGGAAAGCGGCTGACATAGGTACCAGCCTGCCGCGACAACTTCTTTGACAGGATTAACAGGATTTACAGGATTGGGGAAGCCGCATACGAAGGGTCGCCTGGCGTGGCGATGGAGGGCCGTGCTTGTCACGGCCGCGCGGACATTCCAGACTGGCTGTCTCTGTCATCGTCCGCGTCCTCTGCACCTCTGTCCGCGCTTCTGCGGGAGCCTGAGTTCCTGATCCGGCATCCCAATCCTGTTAATCCTGTCAAAGCACTTCGTCTGGCGCTAGTCTTTATTCCCCCGTCGCTCTCGGAAAGCACCCTACGAAACGCGCTTCGCGCTCAGCCCGCGCTTATGGTAAAGTCCGCTTGTCGATACGACACTTCGTGCCTTGCTGGCCGACAGAGGCACCAGGAAGCACGTGGTTTGTCTCTCACAGAGGCACAGAGTTCACAGAGATTCGCCGTAACCTCTGTGCTCTCTGTGTCTCTGTGAGAGACAAAAATTGAGTTGCGAAACCCGAAGGAGACCGACATGAGCGGACCCTATCTCGAGGCCAAGTTGTCGCCCGCAGCCAGTGACATCCACCGCGCCCTGGCCAGCTTGCAGGAGGAACTGGAAGCGACCGACTACTACAACCAGCGCGCGGACAGCGAACCGGCGGCTGAACTCAAGGCCGTGCTGATCCACAACCGCAACGAGGAGATCGAGCACGCCTCCATGTTGCTCGAATGGCTGCGCCGCAACATGCCCGAGTTCGACGCCGCCCTCAAGACCTACCTCTTCACCAAGGCGCCGATCACGGCCGTCGAAGCAGCCGGCAAGGACACCGCCAATTCCCAAACTGCCAGTGATGGCAGTTTGGGAATTGGACGGTGAGACGGTTGGACGGTTGACAGTAAGACGGTTGGACGGTTGGACGGTGAGACGGTTGGACGGTTG
>CAZZCT010000192.1:0-3599 GCA_964652365.1 uncultured Lentisphaerales bacterium | reverse complement strand
GACGGTTGGACGGTGAGACGGTTGGACGGTTGACAGTAAGACGGTTGGACGGTTGAACGGTGAGACGGTTGGACAGTAAGACGGTCGGACGGTCAGACGGTGAAAAGCTTTCCTGAGTTCAGATTCCCAATCCTGTCGAAGCTAGCGCCTAACCCCTAACCCCTAACCCCTAACCCCTAACCCCTAACCCCTAGCCCCTAACCCCTAGCCCCTAGCCCCTAGCCCCTAACAAGGAGTTTCCACCATGAAGAGCATTCTGCGACGCGAACTGGCCCCCATCACGGACGAAGCCTGGAGCTTTATCGACGAACAGGCCGTCCGGATCCTCAAGGGCAACCTGTCGGCCCGTAAGGTCCTCGGCTTTGGCGGTCCCCTCGGATGGAGCGCCTATGCGGTCAACCTCGGCGGGGTGACGCCAGCTAAGTCCGAGCCGGTCAAGGGCGCAACCTGGGGCTTGCGGCAGGTGTTGCCGCTGCTCGAGGTGCGGGTGCCGTTCAGCCTGAGCCTGGCCGACCTCGATACGGTCGCGCGCGGCGGCAAGACCCCCGAAGTTGGCCCTGTGATCCAGGCGGCCCAGAAGGCGGCCCTGTTCGAGGAGCGGGCGATCTACTACGGGATCGACGAGGCCGGCATCGCCGGCGTGCTGGGGGCCTCGGCCCACAAGCCGCTGACCTGCCCGAAGGATCCCAATGAATTGGCCCGCGCCCTGGAGGACGCCGTGCATGCCCTGCAGAGCCGTGGCGTTGGCGGTCCGTTCCGGCTTGTGCTCGGCCGCGTGGCCTACCAGGCCCTGCTGGTCGGCGACGACAAAGGCTATCCGTTGACCAAGCGCGTACGTGAGTCGCTCGAAGGCGGCGATTTCCTGTGGAGCCCGGCCGTGAGCGGCGCGGCTGTGGTGAGCAGCCGCGGCGGCGACTACGAGCTGACGCTGGGCCAGGACTTCTCGATCGGCTACACCGGCCAGACCGGCGACCGCCTGGACCTCTACCTGGTGGAGTCCTTCACCTCCCGGGTGCTGGAACCCACCGCCGCGATCGAGCTGAAGAGCAAGGCCTAACGGTCGGCACGCCGGGCCAACTTCTTTCGACAGGATTAACAGGATTAACAGGATCTCGTGCTGAGCCCTGGGTAGGGACGGGTCAGGCCCTTGACCTGTCCGTCGCCCCTTCCCGCTTTCCTGAGTTCCTGATTCGCATCCCTCCCCAATCCTGTGAATCCTGTTAATCCTGTCAAAAAGAGACTTCCCGCCAGCTTCCTAGACAGGATTAACAGGATTGCCAGGATTTGCCGGCGATGGTCGAATGCTTGAATCAGGACCTCAGCCAAGCGCGAAGGCATCAATAGGCTTCACCCCACCGTCCGACCGTCTCACCGTCCCACCGTCTCACCGTCCGACCGTCCGACCGTCCCACCGTCTCACCGCCCCACCGTCCGACAGTCCGACCGTCCGACCGTCCGACCGTCCCACCGTCCGACCGTCTCACCGTCCGACCGTCTCACCGCCCCACCGCCCCACCGTCCCACCGTCCCACCGTCCACCGTCCGACCTCCGCCCTCCAAAAAATCCCCCTTGACCTCCACGCCCCTTCGCGCTAACATAGCGCCGAATCTCGGACTGGGATCCCCGCAAGGGGCGCCTGTTCTGCGGTTTCCGGTCCGGACCGTTTGCCGGGCCGGGTGCTCACATCATGCGCGGATACGGTTTCGGGGCGCCTTCAGGGCTAACTGAAATCTCATTCGAGATG
This sequence comes from uncultured Lentisphaerales bacterium, assembly GCA_964652365.1. Classification (GTDB taxonomy): domain Bacteria; phylum Verrucomicrobiota; class Kiritimatiellia; order RFP12; family CAZZCT01; genus CAZZCT01. The sequence goes on along the minus strand of CAZZCT010000192.1, from coordinate 1,854 downwards.
GGTGTTGACACGACCATGGAGCTTTGGCATCATGGTCAACATGACTGGGGAAGGTGTGTCGATTGTCGATGCATCCGAACCATTGGAGTAAAGCAATGAAACGAATCATCGCAACTGCTATGACGCTGGCCCTGGCCGTCGGTTTGGCCTCGGCTGCGGAAGTAACCAGCGGTAACATCGTCGGCTACAAGACGATGACGCTCAATCCGGGCTACAGCATGCTGTCGCTCAACTGGGTGGAAGTCAGCACTGCCAACGACGAGATCGGCATCAACGATCTCTTCAGCAACGCGGAAGAGGGTTCGCAACTCAAGGCAGAGCTCTCTGCAAACAAGGATTTCGCCGACCAGATTCTTGTCTGGAACGCGGTGAATCAGCAGTATGACACGTTCTATTACCGCAAGACCACCGCGACCATCCTCGGGTGGGCGAACTACGTCGGTAACGCGACAACAACCGTGAAAATTCCTACGGGGGTAGGGTTCTGGTTCTTGCGCAATGGAACAACCTCGGCTAGTCTCACGTTCGCTGCTCAGGTCAACGCGGCCACACTTCAAAGCCACGTGTTTGAGGCCAGCAACTACACACAGTTCGGCTCTGGATACAGCGCAAACATGCCATTCAACGACGCTCGTTGGGACTGGGCCGGCGACGGCGCTCTCGCGCAACTCTCTGCGAACAAGGACTATGCTGACCAGATTCTCGTGTGGAACGGCGCGACTGAGCAATACGACACGTACTACTACCGCAAAACCACTGCGACAATCTTGGGTTGGGCAAACTACGTAGGCAACGCGACGACGACAGTCTCCCTGCCTATCGGTACAGGTGCATGGTACTTGCGGAACGGCACCTCGGCCATAACAGCCGACGAAGTAAAGCCTTACTGAAAATCTCTCATGGCGGCCTGATGTTACTAACGCTGTAAGATCGCGAATGGGATGTCAGGCTGCCGTGACAGGAAGACAAAACGAAACACGAAAGAACAAGGTGACATGATGAAGAAGGCACTGGCTACACTAGCCCTGCTCGCGGTGGCAGGGTTGTCGCAGGCAGCGACGATCAACTGGAGTGGCGCGGCCGTTGACATGGCCAACGACCCGCTTACCAGCGGAACGGCATATCTCGTCTACTGTGGCGCCGACAACACGATTGACGCTACGTGGGATGAATCCAGCCAAGCTTGGGTCATGGATGACGACATTGTTGTTGCCTATGCAAGTTATGGCACATCGACGTCAACCGCCGGCGAGTTCTCTGGTTCGACAAAGGTAGCGACACCAGCCGGCTCGATGTACTACGTCATCGTTACCGACGCTGGCGCACCGGGCGTCGTATTGCCGACGGTCACTGGATCATACTATGGTACCAGCGGAACGCTTGAGGAAAAGAAGGGGGGCGCGACGGACGTCAACGCCATGCCATTCGGCGGGCAGATAGCCGACACCGAGATTACTCCCGTTCCGGAACCCACGACGGTTGCTCTGGCCCTCGTCGGCGTTGCCGCGGTGGCCCTGCGTCGCAAGTTCATGAAGAAGTAAACCTACTTCGACTGAGCTAAGCGATTCGACTCAATAGCAGGCGCGGGCGAAAGCCCGCGCCTGTTCTGTTTTCTGGTGGCAGTGGCGCACGTCGGCCCGACGTGCGTCCGGGCAGCGGCGTTCCCGGTAGGGGCGGGTCAGGCCCTTGACCCGCCCATCCCCCGACAGTTCTTCGTGCTCTTCGTGCCCGTCGTGGTGCGATCATGGCCGAGCACGTGAATCAGGAACAGGAAAGCGGGAAGACTTCACCACGAAGGACCCAGCGCGGCGTAGCCGCAACCGAAGAAGAGAACCACGGATGGACACCGATGGA
>CAZZCT010000191.1:0-9926 GCA_964652365.1 uncultured Lentisphaerales bacterium | reverse complement strand
GTTGAGACCAATCCGCGGTTCGGACCAAGTTACCCCCTCGTGTGTTCGCGGCGCAACCGCGCGGCGGGCTTGCCTACGAACCTCGAACATCGAACGCTCAAGGTCGAATGCAACCCCGGATTCGACGTTCGATGTTGGATGTTCTGTTCCGTCCGGCTTGGCGAGAAGAATGCCGGCCTTGTACCAGTCCAGCGTACCAGGCCGCTTGCGTCGGGACGAACGGCCCGTCAGCAGGCGCCAATCTGGTCGCCCTGCTACAGCGCCGCCATCCAGGCCTTGAGGTCGCGGACGGTCTTGCCAATGTCGCGGATCTGCTGGTCGCCCTCGATCTCGCGCTCGATCACCAGCTCACCCTTGAAATCAACCTCGTTCAGGCGCTTGAGAAACTCGGGAAACCGCACGCGTCCCTCCCCCACCGGCACCTCGCGCCCGAGGGCGAACGGATCGGTCGGGTAGAGCCCGTCCTTCACGTGGATGTTCCGCACGTACTTGCCGAAGACGTCCAGAGAGTCGATCGGGTTGCCCTTGCCGTAGAGGATCAGGTTGGCGGGATCGAGGTTGATGCCGAGGTTGCCGGTACCGACCGCCTCGATGAACCGCAGCAGGGTCACGGGCGTTTCCTGTCCGGTCTCGAACCAAAACTCGAGCCCGCGCGCCTTGCAGTGCACCGCCACGTCGCGAATCGCCACCACCACCCCCTCGTACTCGGGGTCGGTCATGTTTTCGGGCAGGAAGCCGCAATGGGTGATGATTGCGGGTGCGCCGATCCAGGCGGCAAAGTCGGCCCACCGTTTCAGGGCCTCGACCCGCGCCCACCGGTACTGCGCGGGCACCAGCCCCAGCGTCACGGGGCCATACCGGAAGTTCCACTCGGCCGGCCCCGGCACGCCGCTCCACATCGCCGTCACCCGCACGCCGGTCCGGGCGGACTCTGCGCGGACAACCTCCGCAATCTCCCGCGTGCACTGGGTGGTATCCCAGCTCACGAGTTGGCAGCACGGCAACCCGAACTGCGCCACATGGTCGAAACAGCGCCCGCCATGACGCAGGCCATTGATCACGCCGATATCCCACTGCATGGTACTGACTCCTGTGCCGGCGTCGGCCTCCCGTGCGCGGGCGCCGCCTCACACCGGTGATGAATGAACCTGTCAAACCGCCACGCGGACCACCCGGCCTGCAGCGATTGACTCGCGCTCGAGTTCCACCATCCGCACGGTCTCGCAGGTGCTCTCCGGCGGACAGATCCGGTTGGGCGCCCCGTCGCGGATCCGATCGATGAAGTAACGCAGCTCCGCGAAGTAAGCCGAGACACCGTCGCTCGGGATCGTCAGCCGGCCGCCCTCCGGGGTCGGGGTCACCACCAGACCGCCCTCCGGAGCAAACCCGCACTCGACTACGGCGCGCTCGAACAAGGCCCGGAAGTTGGCATGGAACCCGTGGGCCAGCCAACTGGAACGCAGCGTCACCAGCGGGCCGTCGACATACTCCCAGACCGCCGTCACGTCGTCGATGCCGCCGGTCGGCCCCACCCGGCCGCCCGCCACCACGGTGTCGGGGCGGCCCAGCGCATGCAGACACCAGTCGACGTCATGCAGATGCAGATCCAGGATCGCACCGCCCGAGCGCCGGTGGTCGGTGAACCAGTCGGACCAGCGCGGGTAGGCGCCGATGCGTTCCAGTGTCATCGAGCACAGCCGACCGTAGCGCCCGTCCCGGACCATCTCGCGCAGGTTGGCATACTCGGACTTGAAGCGCAGGCACTGTCCGATCATCAACTGGCGGCCGGCCTGGCGCGCCGCCTCGATCATGCGTCCGGCATCCCCGTAGGTCAGGGCCATGGGCTTCTCGGAGAAGACGTGGCAGCCGGCCTCGAACGCCAGGATGGCATACGGCGCGTGCAGGTCGGTCGGCAACGCCGTCACCACCAGGTCGGGACGCTCGGCGGTCAGCATCTGCCGGAAGTCCGCGTAGGTCCGACTGGCGCGGATGTCAAAGACCGACCCGGAGGAACCCAGGTTGGTGGCCACTTCGGGCGCGGCCAGCCGTTCGGGCTTGGTATCGCACACCGCCACCAGATCCACGTCGGGCATCGTGGCCAGACTGTTGGCATGCACATGCCCGAGCCCGCCGAACCCGCACAAAACCACGCGCATCTTGGTCATTTCCAAACCTCCGCGGCGCCGGCCCAGGCTGAACTTCGCATCTGCTGACCGCGCCTGCCGTGGCGTGTGAGTTTCACCCTGGCGGTGACCAAAGTCAAGGCGTTGTGTTCGGCCGGTATTATGCCCTTTACATCTGCGACCTCACGCGCTAGACTATCGACGCATTCACCAGTGCATAGGGCTCTGTTGGTCCAAAGCTGGTGCTATCAGGAGTCTCACAAGATGAAGCGTTTCGTACTGAGCATGCTGGCTGTCGCGGTTGTTGCTGCTACGGCGGCGGTTTGCGTCGCGGGCGACGAAGCCAAGACCGAAGGCAAGAAGGAAGTCAAGGCCGTGACGAACACCGTCGTCAAGGCTGAGGCCAAGGCCGAAGCCAAAGCGGAGTGATGACTTGACGCGCTCTGCCGGCGCCAACCAGGCGTCGGAACCGCGCGTCACATTGCTAGCGCATACGACCGGAACGCGTTCGTCGCGGGCCGGTCGTTGTTTTTTCAGGCGTTCATCTCGCCCGCACCGCCGGCGACGCGCGGCAGCTTGGCCGGCTCGGCCTGGGCCGCCCATTGCGCCTGCCGGGCGACCCCCATCAGCATGTGGACGTCGTCCGCGGTCTGCGCCCCGCGCGCGAAGATGCGCTGAAATCCCTGCATCATGTGGTCGGCCTTCTCGGTCGACATGAACCCGATGGTCAGGAGCATCTGACGCCACATCTCCATCAGCTTCTGGCGATGGGCCGCTGGCGCCAGCGGTGACTTTTCCTCCGGCGCCGTGTAGCTGCCCTGCGCCAGAAACAGCTCGTAGCAGCAGATCATCACGGCCTGCGCCAAGTTCAACGACACGTATCCCGGCGCGGTCGGCACGCGCACCAGGTGTGTGCAGAGGGCGACCTCGTCGTTAAGCAACCCCTTGTCCTCGCGCCCGAAGACCAGCGCCACGCGTCCGCCCCGGCCGGCCAGGCGCGCCAGTTCGGGCGCCAGTTCGCGCGGGGTGCGCACATGCTGGCGGTAGAGTCCCAAGCGGGCCGTGGTGCCCACCACGGCGCTGCAGTCGGCCACCGCCTCCGCCAGGGATCCGCACTCGCGCCGCCCGTCCAGGATGGCACCGGCGTGGCAAGCCATGCGCACGCCCTCCTCCCAGCCGTCGACGATCTGCGGCTTCACCAGCACCAAGTCGCGCAGGCCGGTGTTCGCCATGGCACGGCAGATGGAGCCGACATTCCCGCTGTAAAGCGGTTCGACCAGCACAATGCGGTAGCAACACGGATCGGTCATGGGCCGGAAGCGTACCCGAGAACGCGGTGCAACGCCAGAACGCCGTAAATCGGATTGGCCACGCCAACGCCAACTTGGTAAAGTCAGCCATTCATGAAGCTTTCCATTGTCATTCCGGTCTACAATGAACAGGATACGATCGAAACCCTGATCGACCGCGTGCTGGCCGCGCCCTGTCCGATCGCCGAACGCCAGTTCGTGCTGGTGGACGACTGTTCGACCGACGGCACGCGCGCGGTGCTGCAGCGGCTGGCCGCCGCACACCCGGACTGGACCGTCTGCCACCATGCGGCCAACCGGGGCAAGGGCGCTGCGTTGCGCACCGGCTTCGCCGCCGTCACCGGCGACGTCGTGCTGATTCAGGACGCGGACCTGGAGTACGACCCCGGCGACTACCCGGCCCTGCTCAAGCCGATCCTGGATGGGCGCGCCGACGTCGTCTTCGGCAGCCGCTTCATCGGCGGCGGCGCCCACCGCGTGGTCTATTTCTGGCACTCGGTCGGCAACCGGATGCTGACGCTGCTCTCGAATATGTTCACGGACCTCAACCTGACCGACATGGAGGTCTGCTACAAGGTCTTCCGGCGGGTGGTGCTCGAAGGGCTCGTCCTGCGGGAGAACCGCTTCGGCTTCGAGCCCGAGTTCACCGCCAAGGTGGCCCGCGGCAAGCGCTGGCGGATCTATGAAGTGCCCGTCTCCTACTACGGCCGTACCTATGCCGAAGGCAAAAAGATCGGCTGGCGCGATGGCCTGCACGCCTTGGGGTGTGTCATCCGCTACAGCATTGGCTGGTGAGCGTGGCGGACGCCGGCCCGGACCTGCGGGGTGTGCCTGATGACCAAGCGGTTTGTGAGCGGCGACGACCTGACGCGCGACAGCTTCCGCCTGGCGCGCCAGATCCTCGATTCGGGCTGGCGGCCGGACGTGCTGATCGGCCTGTGGCGCGGCGGCTCGCCGATCGCCATCGCGGTCCACGAGTTCCTCAACTACGCGGGGTGTTCGCTCCGGCACGCCGTGGTCACGTGCCGCTCCTACACCGGGCTGGACCAGCGCGCCGAGGTGGTCTTTGAAAACCTCGACGCCGCACTGGCGAACATCGCCCGCAACAGCCGCGTCCTGGTCGTGGACGACATCTTCGACACCGGCCATACGGCCCGCGGATGCCTCGACCGTCTGCACGCGGTCTCAACCGACGTGCGCATTGCCACGCTCTTCTGGAAGCCCACCCATAATCAGACGGACCTGCGGCCGGACTATTACATCCACTGCACCGACGACTGGGTTGTCTTCCCCCACGAACTCGACGGTCTCACACTCGACGAGGTGCGCCAGAAGGACCCGGTCCTGCATGAGCTGCTGACCCGCGACTAGCGGGCCTTCACATCATAGGCCGCCAGGCCGCGGCCGTGGCGCACAAAGAGGCGCCCGTTGGCCAGCACCGGCGTGGACCAGTGTTCGCCGTTGCCAAAATCGACTGGGAATGATCCGGCCATGTCATACCCGTCCGGCCGCACCCGCGCCAGGCTGACCTGGCCGTTGCCCCCATAGGCAATCATCCCGACCGGAGTCAGGACAATCTGGGCTTTCTTGAGTTCCTTGGCCGTGAAGATCTCGCGGCCATCCTTCGGATCGAAGCAGTGCAGGCCGCCGTTATTCGAGCTGTAGGCGCGGCCGTCATGGAGGATGACGCCCTGGAAGTGGTTCTCGATCCGGGGCAGGAGCCAGACACGCTCAGCACGGCCACCGGCGACACGCAGCAACTCGGCACCGTAGCCATAGCCGGATGCCACCAGGACGCAGTCGCCGAATACGATCGCCGTATTGGGATGCACGGCATGCTGGTTGCGGTGCGCGTGCGACCAGAGCACCTCCCCGGTCTCGAATGCGAGCCCCACGACACTGTTCTCGGTCTGCGTCACGATCTGCTTGCGCCCGCCAAGTACCGCCAGCGCCGGCGAGCAATAGGCGCTCTTGTCGCCCAGTCCGCGGCTGGTCCAGCGCGTGGCGCCCGTCGCGGCATCCAGCGCGGCGACTGCCGCATCCGGACCGCCGGGATGACAGATCACGACGCCGTCGACCACGAGCGGTGACTCGGCGATACCCCAGCCGATGTTGCGACCGCCGAACTTCGCGAACGTGTCGACGCGCCACTGCTCCTTGCCCTGCGTGTCCGCGCACACCACGTGCCCCAGGCCGCTCACCAGGTAGATCCGCTTGCCCACGACCGTGGGCGTGGTGCGCGCCATGCCGTAGCTCGCGCCCCATTCCGGCCCGTAGTCGAATGACCACTTCACCGCGCCGCTGGCCGGGTCGATCGCGTACAACTCCCCGCGACGCGCGTCTCCCTTCCCGACGCTGCCGGTGATGTAGAGCGCACCCTCAGCCACCGCAGCGGACCCGTAGCTCTCACCCGGCGTCTCGACCACCCACTCGCGCTTCGGCCCGCCTTCGGGCCAGGCCGGCAGCAGGCCGGTCTCGGTCACAACCCCATCGCGCTGAGGACCGCGCCACTGCGGCCAGTCGGCGGCTTGCGCCGCCCCCCACCCCATCACCAGGACCGTCAGGCCTGTCGCAAGCGTACGCGTCATGGAATCCGTCTCCTTTGCTGATAATGTCCGTCATTCTAGCAGCCGGAGCAGCCGCAGTCCAAGCAGGGAAATTGCACGCGCCGGAGCGCGGTGGTTCGTGCCTACCGCTGGACCGCCCACTCACGCGGCGCAGCACTGAGCACCTCGCAGCCGCACTCCGTGACCAATACGACGTCCTCGATCCGCACGCCGACACGGCCGGGCAGGTAGACGCCGGGCTCGATGGTCACCACCATCCCGGGGCGAAGCGGCGCGGTGCCGCCGGGCGCTACGGACGGCCACTCATGCACCTCCAGCCCGAGCGCATGGCCCAACCCGTGTCCAAAGGCCTTGCCGTAGCCGGCGCGATCCAAGTAGCCACGGGCGATGGCATCGACCTCCGCGCCCGTCATGCCGGGCCGCACCTGCTCGACCGCCAGGCGGTTGGCAGCCAGCACCTGCGCGTGGACCTCGCGGAAGAGCGCGCTCGGCCGGCCGAAGCAGACGGTACGCGTGAGGTCGGCGCAGTAGTGGTCGAGCTTGAGGCCGAGGTCCAGCAACAGGCTCTGGTTCGCACCGAGCAGCGTGTGGTCGGGGTGGTGATGCGGCTCGGCGGCATTGGCCCCTACGCACGCGATCGTGTCGAACGATTCGCCCTGGCCCAGACGGTCGGCCTCGCGTCGCACCAGGTTCCGGATGGACCACTCGCTCATGCCGACGCGCACCTGCGCAAGCACGGCCGCGAGCAACCGGTCGTTGGCGGCCACGGCCCGCCGGATGGCGGCCTGTTCGCGCGGGGTCTTGATGGCACGCTGCGCCCGCAGCAGATCATCCAGGTCGACCCAGTCGCGGCACCGTGGCAGATGGCCCTGCAGTGCGTGCAGCCGCGTGGCGGCAATGGAGCCCTCGTAGCCGATCCGCTGCCATCCCGGCGTCATGCGTTCCAGTTGCGCGGCCTCGTGCTCGCCCCGCCGCAGGAGTTGGCAGGGCAGGAACGGCAGCTGGCGGCGCGCCATCGTGAGGTAACGGGAATCGGTGTAGAACGTCGGGCCGCGGCGTGGGTCAACCACCAGGATGCCGTTGGTGGCCTCAAATCCGGTGTAGTAAAGCCGGGCGACCGGACCGTGGATCAGTGCACCGTCGAGCTTGGTCGCCCGCAGGCGTGCCGCGAGCCGCCGCAACCGGCCGACATATTCGGCGTCCGGAAAGCGCACGGCCGGCCCGGCCAGGTCAGGAGTTTGCATGGCGCACATGTTAGCCGTCGGCCGTCAGGAAGGCAATGAGGAGCCGTTTTGCATCGCCGCGCGCCACCGTCTCCGCTAAACTTGGCACTGCATATGTCGGACATGCCGGAAGCAAACTATGCGGTACTGGTGGGCCAATCAGAAGCACACATACGGCGTGGAGGTCGCGGGCGGCTACCTCTGGTGCCGGCAGCGGCGCGCCAACGGATCGCGCAACCCCTTCTATGACAACGTCCGCCTGACCAAGCCTGGCGACGCGGTCTTCGCCTATCGCGACGCGGCCATCCAGGCCGTCGGCGTGGTGCTTTCGCGCTCGCGCGAGGCGCCGGCGCCCCGGCCGGTCGAAGGTCAGACGCTGAACCCCGACCTGCCCGGCTGGCTGATCGACGTGGCGTGGCTGGAACTCAGGCGTCCGCTGGCCCCGGCCAGCCACATGGCGATCCTGGCGCCGCTGCTGCCGGAACTGCATGCGCCCCTGACGCTGGCTGGCAAGGGCATCCAGGGCGGCCGGCTGCTGGAACTGCCGCTGGCTCTGGCCCGGGCCCTGCTTCAACTGGCCGGCGGAACCGAACCGGAGCATATCCTCAACCCCGCCTGGATGCCCCACCAGTTGCACTTTCCGTTCGATGAAGGGCCCCAGAGTCTCCAAGAGCCGTGATAGCTTCTCGAATTGAGAGTTGAGCGTTGGGAGTTGATGGACGTTGCGAATCCCAGCGATGGACGAGCCTGCCGTGCGGCTGCACCGCGAACACACGAGGGGATAACCTCTTTGAATGAGGAAATCAGGAAAGCTGGAAGGCGTCTTGCGCACCTTTTTCCTGATTTCCTGAGTTCCTGATTCCTCCCGACAGCCGGGGCAAGTTATAGGCAGCAGGATTCGCCAGCCGTGGGGCGTGTTCTCAGGAAGGTTGGGTCATGGGCCTGACCCGCCCCTACGTCAGGCCGCCGTCGGGCCGCCGGCGGCTACACTTGCTCGCGCCGTGGAACGGTCCTCAGGGCTAATGCAAGCAAACGTTCGACGCTCAACGCTCTCTCAGCTTACAGGCAAGCCTGCCGCGCGGTTTCGGAGGACGGGTGTGCAAACACGTGACCCGGTTTACGCCCCGGAAGGCACGGGCAACTCGGCCATCAGGTTGGCGAACGCCTGCGCAAACTTGCGCGGATCGCGCGGCAACGAACCCTCGGCCACCAGCGCCTGGTCGTAGAGCAGATCAACCAGTTCCCCCAGCCGCGCATCTTCCCGGTTGGCCTCGAAGCGCGTCTTCAGCCGTGCCAGCAGCGCGTGGTTGGGGTTGAGTTCCAGCAAGCGCCGGCTCGGGGGAGCCTCCTGCCCCATGGCGCGCAGCATGCGCGCCATGCCGGGGTTGATCTCGTCGGCATCGTGCACCAGACAGCAGGCCGAATCGACCAGCCGCGCGCTCAGTCGGACCTCGCGCACCTCGGCCGTCAGCCGGGCGCGGATGAAGTCGAGCAACGGACGATACTCCTTGTCGGCCGTTTCGCGCTCCTGGCGTGCGGTTGTCTGTTCGTCGGCGCTGCCCAACTCAATGTCGCCGCGGTCAATCGCCCGCAGCTTGCAGCCGTCATATTCGGCCAGTTCCGGCACCATCCACTCGTCGATCGGGTCGCCCAACAGCAACACGTCCAGGTTGCGCTTGCGGAACGCCTCGAGGTGCGGCGAGCGGCGGGCAGCCGCGTGGGTCTCGGCGCACAGATAGAAGATCTCGGTCTGCGTGGACGGCATCGCGTCGCGGTAGCTGCGCAGGGTGGTCAGCTGGCCCGCCTCGCGGGAGGACGACTCGAACAGCACGAGGTCCTTCAGCTTGGCCGCCTGCTCGCGGTCGAAATGGAAGCCCTCCTTGAGCACGCGCCCGAAGGCCCGGTAGAACTGCAGGTAGGTCTCGTACTCGGCGTCCTTCATCTCCTTCAGGGTCGCGAGGATGCGTCCCACCAGGTTGCTGCGGATTTTGCGGATCACGGCCTCGTCCTGCAGCATCTCGCGTGAGACGTTCAGCGGCAGGTCGCTGGAGTCCACCACCCCGCGCACAAACCGAAGGTATTCCGGCAGCAACGCCTCGAAGTCGGCACCGATGAAGACGTTGCGCACGTAGAGCTGCAGCCCGTGGCGGCGCGCGGGCATGAAGAGGTCGTGCCCCGCCTGGGCCGGGATGAAGAGCAGGGCGCGAAACTCGAGCTGCCCCTCGGCCGCCACGTGGATCGACTTGAGCGGCGCGGCATGGTCGTGCGTCAGGTGCTGGTAGAATTCGTTGTATTCTTCCGGCTTCACCTCTGCGCGGGCCCGGCGCCACAACGCGCGCATCGTGTTGAGCGGCGGCACGGCGCGGTCGACGTCCTTGCCGTCCTGAGCCCAGCGAACCGGGTAGGCGATGAAGTCCGAGTAGCGCTTGACGATCTCGCGGATCCGCCACTCGTCGAGGAACTCGACCGCGCTCTCGCGCAGGTGCAGGGTGATGCGGGTGCCGGGGGTGTCGCGCTGGCCTGCCGCCAGGGTGTAGGCGCCGTCCCCGCGCGAGTTCCACAGCACGGGTTTGGCACCCTCGCCGCGCCGCAGCGTCTCGAGCTCGACCTGCTCGGAGACCATGAAGGCCGAGTAGAAGCCCACGCCGAACTGGCCGATCAGCTCGGGGGCGGTCCCCTGTGCCTGGCGGTTCTTGAGCGCGT
>CAZZCT010000190.1:0-10034 GCA_964652365.1 uncultured Lentisphaerales bacterium | reverse complement strand
AGTCGGGCTTCAGGCGCGGGTGTCGCATGGCCGATACCTCCATTCAGGAGCCCGATATGCCGGACTTCCACTACCCTGAAGCGTGCAGCAAGCGCATTTTCCTCTCTTTATTTTGCACAGGTTCTCTGTCCCCCGGCACCGCACCCACCCGCGACAACAGCCCGCTCGGCTATCACCTGGCCAACCGCACCTGGTCGAGCGGCGCGGCCGTAGGCCCTGCGACGCGACTGGAGGCGGAGAGCGGGGATCTGTCGGGCGAGGCCGTAATCGACTCCGTCGGGGGGCGCCGCGGAGTCCGCACTGCCGAAACGAACAGCAGCGGGTTCACGCTGCCGATCAGCGGACTGGCGACCGCGACCTACGCCGTGCGCGTCGTCTACAGTAATCCGTCAGACCGCGAGGCTCGTCTGACCCTGTTGGCCGACGGACCGCCGCGCGGCGAGAAGGAGTTTCCGTACTACCTCCCGGTCTTTCTCCCGCCGACGGGTAAGGGAGCTTTCGCCACTGTGTCGCTCTTCTGGTCGCTTTACGACCGCACGACGCATCTGTCGTTGCAGTGGAAGGACTGCAACGTCTGGGGCAAACCGCAGCCTGAAGGCGCTGACATCGGCCGCGTCTTCATCGACGCCCTGGAACTGGTGAAGGTGGATCCAATCCGTGTGCCGGCCGCCCCCCCTTGCACCTATCCTGAGCTGGTGGCGGTTCCCGGAGGCCGGTTCACGATGGGGGCGTCGTCAGGCAACCCCGACGAGGGTCCCGCGCACGACGTCACCCTGTCGCCCTTTGCGATCGGCAAGTATGAGGTTACCAACGAGGAGTTCGAGCGCTTCGATCCGGCGCACCGGCCGTTTCGTGACAGCTACTCGTGGCGCGACCGCGAGCCGGTCATCTACGTATCGTGGATCGAGGCGGTGCGCTACTGCAACTGGCTCTCGGCCCAGCACAGCCTGACGCCGGTTTACGCGGAAAAGACCTGGGCCTTCGACCCGCAGGCTGACGGCTTCCGACTTCCGAGCGAGGCTGAATGGGAATACCTCGCCTCCGGCCGCGGCGAAGGACGGATCTACCCCTGGGGCAACGCGGCGCCAGATGCCTCGCGCGGCCATTTCCGCGGCGCGGCTGCCCTGGCGGTTCCCACGCACCTGCCAAGCACGCCGGAACTCGGGGTGGTGACGGTCGGCAGTTTCCCGGCCGGCGCCAGCCGCGATGGCGTCATGGATCTTGCCGGCAACGTCGCAGAATGGTGCGGCGACTGGCTGCACCCCTACCCCGCCGAAGCGCAGACCGCTCCCTGCAACCAGACGCCAGGTAATTACCGGGCCATTCGCGGCGGATCCTGGGGGTACTACAACCTGAGCCAGCGCTGTGCGGACCGCGAGTTCAACAACCCCGGCTACGGCGGCTACATCTATATCGGCCTGCGCGTGGCGATCTCCGAGGCCGGTCTGAGCAAACTGCCATAGGCGACCGGCGGCCGGATCTCACGCGGCCGGCGCGCCCTTACCATCCGGAGCCGCCGCCGCGGCCGGCAGTGGCGTCAGGCCCGCGAACTCGTTCTCGTTGAACACCTCATCGGGGGACAGCGTCCTGCGTCGCCGGGCGGGCATACCGCTCCACACCTCATAGGGTCCGATCTTGGTGTTCGGCAAGACCATCGACCGCGCGGTGACCACGGCGTGGTGACCGATCTCAGCGCCGAAATAGACGCCGGCCTCACCGCCGATAATCGCATAGTCGCCGATCTTGATCCGTTTGATATCGAGGCCGCGTTGGTCAAAGATGTGGGCGGAAAGCTTGCAGAACGCCCCGAGCTGCACGCCTTTGCCGATATCCACCATCCACGGGTCGAGGCACCAGTACGAGTCACCGAACGTCGCCGACGAGGTGTTCGGCCCGAAGATCCGGCGATAGATGGGATGGATCGGCCAGATGTTGACGATGACGGCCGTGAACGTGGCGGCCCATGGCGGCAGATGCCGTGCGCGGACCAGCATGAAGTTGAGCATGGCCACCGTCGCCTCGCGTGGCGGCCGGCCGTCCGGCCGGCGCGGGAAGAACCCCTCCTTGGGGATCGGGATCACCAGCCGCAGCAGGAGCAACGCGATCACGTAGGCGTAGTTGAACACCAGCACCGCCGCCAGAATCAAGAGCACCCACGCACCCGGCCCGTGTACGCGCGGGCCCACCCGCTGCAAGAGCCAGCACGTGGGCCATAGCGCTGCCGCCGTCAGCAGCAGGGTCACCACCAGGGACAGAAACAGGACCAGCCGCTTGCCCACGTCCATGTCGAAGCCACGGCCGGCCGGCGCGCCTGTTGCGCGTTCGTCGTGGTCGCCGGAAACGCTGGTTGTCATTGTTTTGGATCCCTCAGGACGCACCCACCGGTTGACGGGGATCATACCCCAGCCGTTGCATGTTGTGCGCGCAGATTTCGCTGATCTGGTCGAAGTTGTCGTACTGGTTGGTGTGGTGCACGTGACCAATGTTGCCGACGCCCGCCCAGTAGGGCAGGCAGGCGGGCGGTGGCGACGGCAGGTCGCAGAAAGCCAGCAGATGATCCATCTGCTCGCGCGGCCGGGCCAGCAGGTCCTCGTAGCGGATGGCCAACAGGTTGGGCAGCCGGTCGCGGACCTTGAAGAAGCAATCGACCTCGTCGTTCCAGAGGTGCGCCGTGGTGCGGATATCGTCGAGCCCGAACGTCTCGGCATACTCGGTCAACCGGGGGAAGCGCGGGTACGGCACGAAGCACTCGCCCTCGCGCAGGAACTTGCTGGTCTGACGCTTGAATCGCTCCTGCTGCGCCATCACGATGCGGTGCAGTTTCAGCAGCGAGTTGGCGGCCATGCGCGGATCGCGCACCAGGTGGATGAAGCGTGCATCGGGGAAGAGTTCGCTGACGGTCTCGACCTGCGGGACGATCGAGAGCAGCTTGCTGAAGAACCGTTTCTCGGGACCATGACACCAGAGCGCCTCGCGCATCCGGCGCAGGTGCCGCTCCACCAGGGCCGGATCGAGTTCGGCGCGGGTCTTGCGATAGTAGCGCAGCGAGAGGTCCGCGCCGAACAACTCGGCCCAGAGAATCGAGCTGTCGCTCGGCGAGGAGGCCGAGACATCGACGCTGTCGCCGATGAAACGCTCGCCCCGCATGTCCAGCTTGAGCTTACGCCGCAGCGTCTCGGCCGCACAGATATGGTCGCGACACTGTTCCATGGAATGCGAAAAGTAGGCCACATCCGGGTGGCCGCAAATCAGGTCCTGCAGCAGTGTGGTACCGGAACGGGGCATGCCAAAGAGAAAGACCGGCCGGTCGATGCGGATATTCGACAGGTCGACCTGCATCCGGTGACGGCGGTACCACTCGAGGAAGCGGGTCACATGGCGGGGCAACGGCTCGTGCACGCCCACATGGCGCCGCACGATCGGGCCGATGAACAGCCGTGACTGCAGGTTCGGAAAGGTCAACTTGGGATCGGCAGACTTCATGAAATGGACACCCTGCTCCTCTGGGACGGCTCGGAATCCCGGATGTGTGCCGGCCGGCCCGAACAAACGCAATAGGCGGCGAGTTTGCCAGATCACCGGCCGACTCGCAAGCGCGACGTTGGAGATGTTGGAGACGCTGGAGGCGCGGCGAGGCCCTATCCCGCCAAAACGAGACCGACGCGGCGGTTGACACACCCGAGTTCGGGGGCTATTCTACGGCCGCGTTTCCAGGCTGGAACGCTCGTCGCCTGCCGTCGTGTCGCGCGCGGGCCGCGGCGCGTGTGCTGTTTCAGACACCGGGACCGGAAACGAAAGGCGCCCCAACTTGGATTCGAACACCTCCACGGATCAACCGGCCTATTCCAGCCCCCTGCCCTTCCCGGGCAACCTGAGCGCGCTGCTCGACCGCGCCGCGAGCCTGCATCCGGACCGCGCGGCGATTGGTTTCCCGCCGGAGCTCTACACCTGCGCGCAGTTCCACGACCGGGTCTGCCGGATGGCGGGCGCGTTGCGGCGCCTGGGTGTCCGGCGTGGCGAACGCGTGCTGCTCAGCGCGCGGAACTCCTATCACTACGCCTGCGCCTCCCTGGCCGCGCTGCGGATCGGGGCCATCGTGGTCCCGACGAATCCGATGATCCGGCACTACGAACTGGCGCACATCGTGGCCGAGACCCAACCCCGCCTGGTGCTGTGCGAGGCCTGGCACCTGCTCTGGGTGGTCCACGCCTTCCAGGAATCCGGGACGGCCATGCCGCCGATTGTGACTCTCGACCTGCGCGAGGAGTGCGCAGCGTTCGTCGAAGACCTGGACTTCACCGTGCCGTGTCCGGTGGCCGAGCCCATGCACCCCGACGAAACCGCCTTGATTGTCTACACGGCGGCCATGGACGGATATGCCATGGGGGCCATGCTGACGCACGCCTCGCTCTTCCACAACGCCGTCTGCTGCGCGGTCGGCTGCTTTGGCGGCCTTGACGCGCCGGCCGAGCGCGTCGCGTCCGTGCTGCCCATGTTCCACCTCCACGGGTTCACCTCGGGCTTCCTGGTACCGCTGGCGGCAGGCGTGGCGGCCTTCCCGCTGAATCCCTTTCACGACCTGCGCGAAGCCGTGGCGGTCCTGGAGCAGCACGAGGTCACCCAGATGGCCTCCGTACCCGCGGTCTACCACGCCATGGCCCGGTTGCTGGCGGCGAAGCCCGCGGTCTGCGCCCGCATCCGCAACTTCACCACGGGCGGGATCGCCACCCCGGCCGAGGTGTTCGAGGAATACCGCGAGCAACTGGGCATCACGCTGCGCGAGGGCTACGGGCTCACGGAGTGCTCGCCAGTCGTGACGTGGTGCGATTACGCCCATCCCGTGCAACCCGGCACCGTGGGCCGGGCCGTGGCCTGCTGCCAGCTGCGCATCGCCGACGCACACGGGGATCCGCTGCCGGCAGGCAGCGAGGGGGCCATCTGCGTGCGTGGGCCCAGCGTCGGGTCAGGCTACTACCAGCGGCCGGACTGCACAGCAAGGGTCTTCCGCGACGGCTGGTTCCGAACCGGCGACCTGGGACGCCTGGATGCCGATGGCTGCCTGACCATCACCGGGCTGGAGAAGGAGATGATCAACGTCTTCGGACTCAAGGTCTACCCACGCGAGGTCGAGCGGATCATCGGCCGCCATCCGGATATCGCCGGCGTGCGGGTGTTTGCAGACCGCCATCGCAAGGAAGGCGCCCTGGTGGCCTGCGCCGTCGCGCTCCAACCCGGCCGCTCCCTGCATGAGGGCGAATTCCGCCGCTGGTGCCGTCACAACCTGTCCGCCTACAAGATCCCCCGCAGTGTGCACGTGTGCGACGATCCAAATGCGGCGCGCGGGCCGGAGCTTTCGACTTGAACCGGGGCGGCCGGCCGGAGTATCCTGTTGGTGTGATCAGACCGGGGGGTGGGCCCGATGAGGCGGGCCGAACAACCGCGGACCGCGGGGGCGGCGCCAGCGGCGGACCTGTGACGGGCGGATGAAAACAGCAACAACGCTCTTTCTGTTCAGAGTGCAGATGATGCTGCGTGTGCTCGTGGCCACGCGGCAGACGTTCGGTTTCTGCCGCGCGTTCTTCCGGCGGCTGCTCTGCCGGCCGTTCTTGGACATCTTCCAGTCGCTCACGCTGGCGCTCGATTCGGTCTTCTTTCCGGCTTGGCGTCGCGTCGAGGTGGTGCACCCGCTCTTCCTGTTCGGTCATCCGCGTTCCGGCACCACCTTCCTCCACCGTCTGTTGACGCAGACCCACGAGTTCGTCGTGTTCGAACTGTGGCAGATGTTCTTCCCGGCCCTGACCGCCCGTCGCCTGATGGAACCGCTTGTGCGCCGCGCCGCTCGCAGCGGACGCGGCAGCGTCCTGCCCAAGGAGGTCGGGCACGAGGACCGGATCGACAGTGTCGAGGAAGAGGAGATGCTCTTCTGGAACATCGAGAACTCCCAGTTTCTGACCCTCTTCTCGCCCCTTGGTTTTGGCGACTGGGAGCCGGACATTCTAGTCTACCCCGACACCCAGCCCGCCCGGTTGCAGCAACAGAGCGTGCGCTACTTCAAGCACTGCCTGCAGCGACAGATTCTCTACCTCGGCCGCCGGCAGGTGATCACCAAGATGAACTACTCGGCCATGCGCCTGCGGTCGCTGATGCCGGCCTTTCCAGACGCCCGCATCGTCTACCTCGTGCGTTCGCCGCTCGATGCGATCGCCTCGCACTTGTCGCTGCACCGCGACATCCTGAACAACCGCTGGGGGTTGGAGCGTATCCCGGCCGAACGGCTCCGGCTGTACTACCAGCGGCGCTACCGCTACAATATCGCGTTCTACCGCTACATGGAGGATCTCCTCGCGGAGGGGGTGATTCCCGCGGCACAGGTGCTGACGCTGCGCTACGAGGACATGTGCCGCGACCTGCAGGGCACGGTAGACGCAATTGTGGCGCTGGCCGATCTGAGCCCCAGCCCGGAGCTGCGCGCCCGCATTGCCGAAGAGGCCCGCGCCATGGGCAGTTACCACCGCGCGCATGCACACGCCGACCTGGCGGAGTTCGGGCTGAGCCCGGAGCGAATCGTGCAGGATCTGCGGTTCGTGTTCGACAAGTACGGGTTCGACACCGGCCAGCAAAAGGCCCCGGAGTCCCCGGGCAACCATGGCGCGGCCACACCCGCCGCCCGGAACGGGGGCAGCCGTGCAACGTAGGGTCGTCGTCACCGGGCTCAACCTCGTTACCTCGCTGGGCCTCGACCTGGAGTCTACATGGCAGGGCCTGTTGGACGGCCGGAGTGGCGTGCGTCCGATTTCGCTCTTCGACGCCTCCGGCTGCCAGACGCGAATCGCCGCGGAACTGCCGGAAGATTTCAAGCTCCTGGCGCAGCAGCAGTGCAGCCGGCGGCTGGAACGGCAGATGGCACGGGCCACCAAGATCGGCTATGTGTGCGCCAAGACGATGGTGACCGCGGCGGGGCTTGACTTCAGCCGTCTGGACCGCGAGCGATGCGCCACGGTCTTCGGCACGGTCGACACGGGGCACTCGCGCATCCACGACAACCAGTACTGGGTGATCAAGACCATGCCGCACGCCGTGGCGGCCTGGCTGGCGGTCGAGTATGGTCTGGAAGGGCGCAACGTCACCATCTCGGCAGCCTGCGCCTCCGGCGCTTTCGCCATCGGAGACGCCTATGATCTGATCCGTGCCGGTCGTGCGGACCTGGTCCTGACCGGCGGAACCAGCGCCATCATCAACCCCGAACACGTGGCCGGCTTCAACGAGGTCGGGGCGCTCTCCTGTGCCAACGACGATCCGGCCGGTGCCAGTCGGCCCTTTTCGCGCGGCCGCGACGGGTTCGTGATCGGTGAGGGCGCGGGCACCCTGGTGCTCGAGGCGCTGGAATCGGCGCGCGCCCGGGGGGCCACGATCTATGCCGAACTGCTGGGCTACGCCTCCACCAGCGAGTGCTATAACATCATCGCTCCCACCCCCCAGGGTGCCGGCATGGTCAAGACGATGCGCCGCGCGCTCCAGGACGCCCGCGTGGACCCTGACCAGGTGGATTACATCAATGCGCACGGCACCTCGACGGCCCTGAACGACAAGTACGAGACCCTGGCTATCAAAGAGGTCTTTGGAAAACGGGCCGCGGACATCCCGGTCTCGGCCTCCAAGTCGATGCTGGGACACACGGCGGCCGCGTGCGGGAGCATCGAGGCGGTCGTAACCATCATGAGCCTCCGGCACGGCCGGATCCATCCGACGATCAACTACCAACCCGACCCCGAACTGGACCTCGACTATGTGCCGAACAGCGCGCGCATCCGCCCGCTTCGCATTGCCATCTCGAACTCGTTCGGGTTCGGCGGCTGCAACGCCTGCCTCGTGTTCGGCCGTTTCGCGGACTAGGAGACAGCCCGACTCAGCCTGCTGAAGCTGCGAATGCCTCCCCATGCGCCTGGCCTGCATATTCCCCGCGTTCCGCATGCGTTACAGCCACCCCGACGGCATCCATCTGCCCGGACTGCCGGAGGCTACGAAGGCGCTGGCGGCGCGCGCCGCCGCCTGCGTCGGCCTGGACGCGGCCCGGCTCTGCGCACCCGCACCCGGTCAGGATGAAGACGACCTGACGGCCCATTACCGCTGCTACGTCAACAGTTGCGCCGTCGCCGCCGTGGTCCGACAGCACCTCGGCGTGGGGGCGTGGGCCGCCGGCTACAGCATGGGGCTCTACGCGGCACTCTGTCACAGCGGCGCGCTTTCCTTCGACGCGGGTCTGCTGCTCATGCGCCAGACCTGCCTGCTGTCGCAGGCGTTGCGGGCCGCAACCGACAACAGCCCCGGCATCCTGCCGCGCGCCGTTCCCGGGCGCTGGCCGTGGGCGCTGCAGCCATCCCCCGGCAGCAGCCACGGCATGGCCGCGCTGATCGGCCTGACCCGCGCCGAGGTCGCCGCGCTGGTGGTTGCCCGTGAATTGCCCGTGGAGGTGGCCGACATCTGCGCCGAACGCACCGTGGTCGCGGCCGGCCCCCACGCCGCGCTGGACCAACTGCTGGAGCAGGCGCGCGACGCCGGATGCCTGCAGGCCCGCAAGATGCCCGTCGATCTGGCCTACCACTCGAGCCAGATGCAGGCCGTCGAGCCGGAGCTGCGCGCCTACGCCCGCGGCCTCGATTTCCGCACGCCGCGCTGCCCGCTGGTGTCGTGCGTCTCGCAGCAACTGCTGACCACGCCGGAATCCCTGCGCGAGGAGGCGGCCGTCAATGTCACGCGCCCGATCAATTGGCACGCCACCATGCAGGTGCTGCACCGCCTGGGTGCCGACACCTTCGTCGAGTGTGGACTCAGCGACAGCCTGAGCAAACTGGCCCGGGCGCTGGACGGCGAGCGGCACTGCTTTCATCCGAAGAACCTGTCGCGCCTGCTGAGTCAGGACGCGCCCCGGGACACCCCCAACCCCCACCCGCAACTGCCCTAGAAGAGATGGAGCCCCCCGCATGAGCAATCCCAGTACCTCCCGTGGCGCCGTGTTGATCTCAGGTACCTCGTCCGGCATCGGCCAGGCCACCGCCCTGCACCTCGACCGCCTCGGCTACCGTGTTTTCGCCGGAGTCCGCAAGGAGGCCGATGCCGAACGGCTGCGGCAAACGGCCTCACCCCTCCTGACGCCCGTGATCCTCGACGTCACCAACAGCAACCACATCGCCAGCGTCCTGCAGCAGGTCACGCAGGCGCTGGGCCCGAACGGCGGCCTGACCGCGCTGGTGAACAACGCCGGTGTCGTGGAGGGCGGTCCGCTCGAATGCATGGCTCTGGATCGTGTGCGCCGGCAGTTCGAGGTCAACGTCTTCGGACACCTGACGATGACCCAGACGTTTCTGCCGCTGATCCGCGTCGGCCATGGCCGGATCGTCACCATCGTCTCGGCGGTGACCGACTCGCCGCTGCCGTTTCTCGGTGCGTACGCCGGCTCCAAGTGCGCCCTGCGCGGCCTCATGCTCGCGCTGCGACGGGAACTGCGGTGGCACGGGGTGCCCGTCTCCATGGTCATGCCGGGATTTATCCGCGGCCCGATGTGGGATGAAGTGGCCCGAACCATGGCCAAAGTGGAAGTGGAGGACCGGCAACACCACTATTTGGAGATGCTCGAGGGCCTGATCCAGATGTTCAAGCCCACGATCGGCTGGGGCAGCGAACCGATCGTGGTGGCCCGTACCGTCGGCCGCATTCTGCAGGCGCGGCGGCCCGGCGCCATCTACCGTTGCGGTCCGGGATCGCAGATGAGCCGTCTCGGCAACTGGCTGCCCGAAGGGCTCGTGCACGGCGCCCAACGCCTGGCCCTCCAGCACTGGCGCCGGCGCCACCCCGCCGGCGCACGCACCGCTGGCACGCAGCCGTGAGAACATGCGGCCGGCGTCAGCGTCATCAGCTCCCTGATCCCGACACCCTGCTAGCCCCGGGCAACGCCTTGGGAGCAATTCCCGCCCTGCCCTCGCAGGGGTGCGATTCACTTTAGTTGATGGTTAGGCGGCCGCGAGGTTGGAGCGGAA
>CAZZCT010000189.1:0-10187 GCA_964652365.1 uncultured Lentisphaerales bacterium | reverse complement strand
GAACGGATGGTCCGGTTCCGCAACTGGAAGCTCAACTACTATCACCAGCAGGGCATGGAACTGTTCGATCTCGCCGCCGACCCGCGCGAACTCCGCAACCTGGCGGATGACCCGGCCCACCGGCCGACGCGTGACCGGCTCTGGGCCATGCTCACCGACGGGTGGGATCCGGATACCATCGACCGCCTGGTACGCGAGGACCAGAACCGCCGCACCTGGGTCACCCAGTGCTACCCGGGCGAGGTGAAGGCGTTGTGAGCCAATTTGGTCCTGTTCCAAGAGGTGGTCGTCTACAAGCTCGCATTCGAATCGGAACCCGTGTTCAAATGGCTGCTAACCACGGCGAGTGCCGTGGCCAACTGGCAGGGCCCAATTCGACGTCGCGCCTCAGCGCGCTTCCAGCGCGAAGGCGAGCCGATGATGCGCCCCAGGTGTCTGCCCTGGCCGAGCGACCCGTACACAGCCCGGCTGATGGGATGCGACGGAGGGAGCACATGTCAGTGAAATGCATCGACGCGAAGCAGGCCACGTGCACCAGGGTGCAGGAATTCGCGTACCGACTGCAGTGGAACCCGGAACGTCACTATGTGGCCGGCACGCGGGTCGGCCAGAGCCTGGCCCGGTAAAACACCCATGAGAGCAGGAGAACACAGCCCGATGTCCCATGACGCCCAAGCGATCCGCGAACCTGCCCGCGAGACGCGCGTGGCCAGCACGGCCGACATTGTGGTCTGCGGCGGCGGCCCCGCCGGTGCCGCGGCGGCGCTGGCGGCCGCCCGCGCGGGTGCCCGCACCGTGCTGGTCGAAAACCAGACCTGCCTGGGCGGCATGGCCACCGCCGGCATGGTCAACCGCCTGGGCCCCTACCACGACCAGCAGGCGATCGTTCTGCGCGGCATTCCCTGGGAGATCCTGCGCACGCTGGTCGACCGGGGGCTGGCGCAGGCACCGGTCATCTGCGCACCCGCCAACTGGTCTGAGTACTGGCTGGTGTTCGATCCGGAGGGGATGAAACATGCGTTGGACGAACTCCTTGCCGCCGCCGGGGTCGAGGTTTGGTTCGACAGTCGCGTGGTGGCGCCCGTGATGGAGGGCGCCACGATGAGCGGGGTGATCGTGGAGTGCAAGTCCGGGCGCGAGGCGGTTCTGGCCGGCGTGGTTATTGACGCCACGGGTGATGGCGACGTCGCGGCGCGGGCCGGCGCGCCGTTTGAACTGGGGCGGCCCGGCGACGGACGGTTGCAGCCCGCGACGACCTTCTTCAAGTGTCTGAACATGGATTGGCCTGCCGCTTTTGCCTACGTGCGGACGCACTACGCCGCCCTCGTCGAACGAGCCATGGAAGAGACCGGAAACGATTTTGTCCTGGCCGGCACGGACAGCTATCTGCACCGGGAAGAGACCTACTTCAACTGTCTGCACGAACACGGCGTGGACGGCACAAGCCGGGAAGCGCTAAGCCGGGCGGTCGTTTCGCTGCGCCGCAAGATGTGGGGCAACCTCGAGGTGCTGCGCCGACACGTCCCCGGTTGCGAGAACATCAGTCTGATCGCTTCCGCGGCGGCGCTGGGCGTACGGGAGAGCCGCCGCATCGTCGGCGAGTACGAGCTGACGCTCGACGATGTTCTTGGCGGCCGCCAGTTTGCCGACCAGGTCTACCGCTACGCTTGTTTTGTCGACATCCACGAGCCGCTGCCTGGGGCCAGATCTGCCAGCGCTGACCGCTGTCCGCCGCCCGGCCAGAGCTACGGCGTGCCGTTCCGGTGCCTGGTGCCCCGGCAGGTCGAGAACCTGCTGGTCGCCGGGCGTTGCCTCTCCGCCACGCACGAGGCCTTGGCGTCCGTGCGCATGATGCCCTCCTGCATGGCCATGGGGCAGGCTGCCGGCACTGCGGCGGCGATGGCCGTTCAGGGTTCCATCCTCGTCCGGCAGGTCGATCCCCGCGCCTTGCGCATCCGTCTGATGGAGCAGGGGGTAGTGCTGTGAGCGGCCGGCATGCCGGAGAAGACCGATCTATTCTGAAAGGAGTTTCATGATGCGTCCCGAATCACTGGTCTGGACGACTCCGAGCCGCGACTCGTCCGGCTCCATGCCGCTGGGCAACGGCGACATTGGGCTGAACGTATGGGTCGAGGAAGATGGCGATCTGCTATTCTACCTTAGCAAAACCGATGCCTGGGACGAGAGCGCCCGACTGCTCAAGCTGGGACGTGTCCGGGTGTCATTGTCGCCGAACCCATTCACCAAGGGGGCGGCATTCCGGCAGGAACTCGACCTGGCGACCGGCTGCATCCGGATCCATGGGGAAGTGATCGGTAGTCAGTCACCCGTTATCGGTGGTGGAACCAACCGATCACCGATCACGGATCACCGATCACCCCTTACCATCCTCCTCTGGGTTGATGCGAACCGGCCGGTCGTACGGATGGAGATTCACGCCGACCGGCCGGTCGGTGTCCGCGTGGGCCTGGATCTCTGGCGCACCGCCGAACGGTTCCGTGAGGGCATGGAAAGCCATTGCGACGCCGGACTGCGCTCGGCGGAAGCGCGAGAGACGGTCTATCCCGACACCGTGCTGGCGTCGTCGGACGATGCGGTGGTCTGGTGTCATCGGAACCGTGTCTCCTGTTGGTCCGCCACGCTGGAGCACCAGGACATGGGGCACTGGGTCCGGCAGGGAACGGATCCGCTCATGAATCGCACCTGCGGGGCGATGTTGCGTGGCGAGGCCATGGTCCGGGACGGCGAGCGTGTCATCCGCACCGGGGCGCCCCAACGGCGGATCGACCTGGCCATCCATCCGCTGACCGCGCAGACGGACACGCTGGAGCAATGGATCGCCGCCTTGCGGAGGCAGGCGGCGCACACAGACGCGGTCGATCCGGAAGCGGCCTTCGCCGGGCACGCCGCCTGGTGGCGGGCTTTCTGGGACCGCAGTTGGATCCGGGTCTCCGGCACGGCTGAAGCTGAAACCGTCTCCCGTGGCTATGAGCTACAGCGCTTTGTCAACGCCTGCGGTGGTCGCGGGGTCTTCCCGATCAAGTTCAACGGCTCGATCTTCACGGTGGATGCGCGGGAGAAGGACGCGTCCTACGACGCCGACTACCGCCGCTGGGGCGGGGGCTATTGGTTCCAGAACACGCGCCTGACCTACTGGCCGATGATCATGAGCGGCGATTTCGATCTCATGGAGCCGTGGTTCCGGATGTACCTGGACGCGCTGCCCCTTGCCATGGCACGGGCCAAGGCCAACTTCGGCATCGATCATGCCGCGATGTTTCCCGAAACAATGACCTTCTGGGGGACGTTCCTCAACTCGAACTACGGCTACAATCGCGGCGACCTGCAGTCGGGGCTCAGCGAGAACACCTACATTCGCCGCTATTGGCAGGGGATGATCGAACTGCTGGCCGTGCTGCTTGATGCCTATGCCGTCTCGGGCGACGAAGCGCTGTTGCGGCACAAGCTGCTGGTCTTGGCTCCGCCCTTCCTGCGTTTCTATCGTGACTACTACTCCCGCCGCGACGATGACGGCAAGATTCTGTTCAAGCCCTCGCAGGCGCTGGAGACATGGCACGACGCCGTCAACCCTGCCCCGGAGATCGCGGGTCTGCAGTGGGTCCTCGATGGTCTCTTGGCGTTGCCGGACGCTGCCGTGATGTGCGAACTCCGTGCGGAATGGACCAAGTTCCGCAGTCTGCTGCCACCGCTGCCGACACGATCGTACTACTGGGAGAAGCGCAAGGAAGTCATCCCGGCCCTACAGTATGACAATTGCATGAACTCCGAGAACGTGGCGCTGTACGCCGTTTTTCCGTACCGCCTGTTTGGGGTTGGCAAGCCGGAACTGGAGGTCGGGCGCGCCACGTGGGCCGGGCGCCCGGTGAAAGACACCGGCGGCTGGCGGCAGGACGCGATCCAGGCCGCACTGCTCGGACTGACCGACGAGGCCAAGTCCGCCGTGGTGAAGAACTTCTCGACCGCGCACACCGGCAGCCGGTTTCCCGCCTTCTGGGGGCCGAACTTCGACTGGATTCCCGATCAGGATCACGGCAGTGTGGCCTGCATCGCCCTGCAGCGGATGCTCATGCAGTTCGATCTCCCATGCCGCCGCGTAGACGTGACGCCCGCCTCGTGTGCGGAACCGAGCGGCGGGAACGCCGCTTCAACGGTCGCGACAGCGCAACGTGGTGCAATTCGGCTGTTGCCGGCCTGGCCCACGGAGTGGAACGTGGAGTTCCGGCTGCACGCGCCGGGCAGAACCCTTGTTGAGGGCCGCGCGACGAACGGCAAGCTCTGCGAACTGAGTGTCACGCCGCCGTGCCGCCGAAGCGACGTGCAGGTTCCGCTTGACGGTACTCGCGTCCCAGAAGCAATACAATGAGCCGCGCCCTTTGTACCCTGATGCGCGCATCCAAGGAGCAATGGAATGATCAGCCGTGAACGCGTCCATCGCGCCATTCATTTCCAGGGGGTGGACCACATCCCCCACTTTCTGCCGGATGGCAAGGAAAACGACATGGCGTGGCTGTGGCTTCCCAGGGAGCCGGACCGGCAGTCCTGGAGCGTCGAAGCGGGAGGCTACGAGCGGCGCGTTGACGCCTGGGGAACGACGTGGACGCGGCCGGTGGGCGAGACCAACCACGGAGAGAAGACCGGTCTGGCGATCGCCGATATCACCCGCCATGCGGAGTGCGTCTTTCCTGACCATAACCATCCCCGGCATTTCAAGGCGGCACAAGCCGCCATCGCGGCCAACGCTGCGTCGGCCAATCCCCGGTACTGCCTGGGCGTCATGCCATTTTCCAGCCTGAACGAAGGCGTCCACAACGTGATCGGTCTCGACAACATGTTCGTCGCCTACTACGAGCAACCCGACCACCTCAAGACGCTGGTCGGCCGCTTCGCTGAAGCCCAGCGCGAGTCGATCCGGCGCCTGGCGGCGATCGGGTGCGACGGCGTGATGGGCTACGACGACTGGGGGCTGCAGGACCGCATGATGGTGGGAATGGACCTGATCGATGAATTCTTCAAGCCGCACTACGAGACCAACTGGCGCTTGGCCCATGAACTTGGGATGGATGTGTGGATGCACTCCTGCGGTTACATTCTGCCGCTGCTGCCCCGCCTGCACGCCTGGGGACTGAATGTGATCCAGCAGGATCAGCAGGAGAATCAGGGACTGGAGCGTCTCGACGCGGCTGTCGGGGGCAAGCTCGCCTTCTGGTGTCCGGTGGATATTCAGAAGACCATGATCGACGGTTCGCTCGGCGACATCCGCGCGTATGTCACGCGCATGGTGGCCACGCTTGGGAACCACCAGGGAGGCCTGGTCAGCATGGCCTACTCGACCCCCGAGACCATCGGACACACCCAGGAGAAGATCGCCGCGATGTGCGTCGCCTTCCGGGAACTCGGGGTGTATGCCGGCGCAACCTGAACCCGTCCGCTGCAGAGGAGGTCCCAATGGCAGTTCCCGAGAGGAAAGACAGCGTGCGTGAGCGCGTGATACCCGGCGACCGGTTCGAAGCGCGGGCCGTCGAAAGACTGCGTGCAGCCTTCGCGAATCCAGCGGCCGGCGGTGTCTTCTATTCCGCCAACGGTGCGCCAACCGGCAGCGCCCGCCTCAATACGCTGGCGAACTGGGACTGGACGCCGCAAAAGACCCACTGGGCTGGCGGTGGCGTCTCCACCTGCATGTTCGCCCAGGCGTTGGGCTGCAAGCCGGACGTGATCGACGGTCGGCCGTGGATCAAGAAGCTGGTCCGCGACCCTGTGCAGGTGAAGGATATCCCTGTGCCCGACGTCTACGCCGGCTGGCCGGGGAACGTGCTGCGCCACATGGTCGAGCAAGCTGCCACGCTGCCGCCCGGCGACTTGATCCGCTGTCCCGACATCCAGTCTCCGCTGGGTATCGCCGAGCTGATGTGGGATGAGTCGTTCTACACCGGCTTCTATGAGTGCCCAGACGCCATCCACGCGCTGCTCGACACCATTACCACCTACCAGATCGCCTACATCCGCGAGTTCAACCGATTGCTGGGCGCACGGCTCAACCCCTGCGGGTTTCCGGGCATCTGGGCGGATGGCCCCGGCGCAATGATTGCCGACGATACGATGTCTCTGCTCTCGCCGGAGATGCACGCCGAGTTCAGCGTTCCCTACATCAACCGCATCGCCGACACCTGCGGTCCGATCTACTACCACTCCTGCACCTGGAGCGAGAAGTATTTCGCCAATGTGCACGCCATCCGTAACGTCCGCTCCTACAACTGGGCTTGCGGCGATTCGATCGATTTTGCGATCATTGCCCGTGAGTTCGGCGGACGTGCCCTGATCGCGCCGCATCTGGTCATCGACATGCATCGCGAGAAGGGCGCTCTCACGTGGGGTCGGTACTTCGATGACGAGTTTGACTTCTTCCGCTACATGGTCGAATCGACACCCGCTGACGCGGCGCTCTCGTTCTGGTTCAGCAACATCGTCCAGAAGGGCGAGATCATGAATCGCATCTATGACTACCTGCACGTGTCCGGCCACACGCCTCAGGCTACGGGAGCCGTGCTATGAGCGAGGAAGCGAATGGTGATGAAGGGGAGCCGCAGGGCGGCGAGCGGCGCGACATTCCGCGGCCGCTGATCGAGTCGGATGTGGTGTTCATGTATGACGTTCCTGACCCCGAAACCTATCGCGCCTACGGCGCGAACGTGCTGGCGTGGGGTGGGGAGCTCAATGCGGAGCAGGTCGCCCGGCTGCGGGCGCTTGGCGTTCAGACGGCGGGGTCGATGTGGTGCCTGACGGCCGGTTCGTACGCGCTGAGTCGCCGTCCCGAACTGACCGAGGCCGTGGTGCGCGACATCACGGGCGAGCCGATCGAGGTGCCGTGGCTGCCGGAGGGACGGGCCAAGGGTACGCCGGCCTGGTGGGGGTGCTTCCGCCATCCGGCCTTTCGCGCCCATCTGGATGCTGCCGCCTGCGCGGCGGTGGCAGGCGGCGCCGACGGGCTGCACGTGGACGACCATCTGGGAACGGCCCATCCGGTGATCGAGTATGGCGGCTGCTTCTGCGATTTCTGTATGACGGCCTTCCGGGAGCACCTGCAGGGGGCCGGGGCCGCTGCAGCCGGGCGCGCGCAGGTGATGGTGGACGACGCCTTCAACTACCGCGAACTGGTCCGTTCCCGCGTGTCGTCGCGGGATGAGTATATCCGTTCCCAGCGGGGGCTCCCGCTGCATCGCGCGTTTGTCGATTTTCAACTCGCCGGCGCCGCCGCCGTGGTGGCCGGTCTGCATCGCGTTGCGACTGCCTCGTGTGGGCGCCGCCTCACGCTCAGCGCCAACACGGCGCTGCCCCAACCGCCCCACTTGGTGGTAGCGCCGCGTTTGGACCGAATGGTGGGGGAGGTCGACTGGTCGGCCGCGTCGGGAGTGGCGCACACCGGTAACGCGGTTGTCGCCTGCCGGCTGGCGGATGCCTGCGGCAAGCCGCTGGCTTGCACCGCCACTGGCAGGGACTGGGCTCTTATCAAGGCCCGCGGCGCCACGGCACTGGTGCAATACTGGATTGCCCAGTCCTGTGCGTGCGGCCATCGCCTGATGGCGCCGGCACGGGCCTGGTGCTACACGCCTGGAATCGGCAGCGATTTCTATTACGGCCCGACGGCGGCCTATGCACCCTGGTACCAGTTTGTTCGCCGCCAGTCTGAAGCGCTGGACGGCTACCGGCCGGCGGGGGCGGAGACACTCGTCCTCTACAATCCTCCCCGCGATTTCCACGGTGACGGCCGCATCTTGGCCTTGATGCAACGCCTGGCGGCCGCGAACGTGGCCTTTGATGTGGCGCTGCTGCCAAACTCATGGTGTGCCGCGGCTGGTGTCGATATCGCACGCATGTGCCGCCGCTACCGTCGGGTCGTGCTCGATTCGCGCCCTGACGTGGCTGAACCGGAGGTTGGCGCGCACCTCGCGGAAGAGGTGCTGACGGGGCATGCCGGAGCTGTGTCGCTGCCCGAAGACGACACCGAGGCTGGGGCGCTCCTCGGCAAGCTGCGTTCACAGCAGTGGGAGGTCGGCGACGACCGCGTCTGGGTGTTCCCGCGTGCCAAAGCGGGAGCGCCGCCCGTGATTCACCTGCTGAACCGCGCCTATGACGCCGTTGGCCAGCAGTTCGCCCCGCGGCGCGGGGTGAGCCTTGTCCTGCATGGGCCGCTTGCTGCAAGCGTGGGTGAGTCCGCGAGACTGCTGCGACCGGAAGCTGAGGCGCTGACGCTGCCGATTGTCCGGGTGGGGGCGTCCGTGCGGGTGTGCATCCCCGAACTGCCGCTCTGGGGCGTGCTGGTGGCGGGGAATGCCGGAGCGACCCAGTGACGTCAATCACGGACGCCAAGGAAGATGACGGCTGTTATGTTGACACCAACCTTCTCGCATCGCGCCTGCTATGTAAACTTCGCGGAGCATCTGCAGAACGCATGGAACCCGAACTTGTACTACCCCGGTGCGCCGAATCAGTGGAGTGACGGGGACTGGCGCGCGTTCTTCCGGATGTTGAGCGCCTTCGGTTTCAACGTGTTCGAGTACTGGTTGCCGCCCACGTTGATGGACCGACCCGCATTGGAAGGCGCTGCCGTCCAGGCCGATTTCGCCCGCACGATGCGGCGGGTGACCGGGCTGGCGCACGAGGCCGGCCTGCGCGTGAAGTTCATCATCGCCGTGAACACCATCGGGCCGGGTTGGTACTTTGCCTGCCCGAGCGATCCCACAGACCGCAAGCTGATCCTCGATCTCTGGCGGCATTGGCTCCGCGAACTGCCAGATACCGACATCGTCGGCATCTTCCCCGGCGATCCCGGCGGCTGCAATCGCAACGGCTGCACGCACGAGACCTTCGTCGATCTGGCGCTCGAACTCTGCGGCCTGATCCAGCGCGAACTCCCGCGTGCGGTTGTCGAAGTCGGCACCTGGGGCACGCCGTTCACAGGATGGGGTTCTGATCTGATCAGTCCGTCCGCCTGGGACGGCGGGTTCAAACAACTGCTTGAGCAGAAGCTGCCCGGCGGTGCGTTTGCCCATATCTGGAATGGGGACATGGCCCGCGCCCGCACGGCGATGGCGTACTTTCTGAGACGATTGCCGGAGTTTCCGGAGTCGGCGCTGGTCGCGATCAACCTCGGGTTCAGTCCCGATGGCGACGCGACGATGGGGGGCGACGCCCGCGCCTGGGCACGCGAGATCGCCAAACAGCGCGCGATCACGACATGGGATTACTCGGTGTCGGAAGGCGAACTGGTGCTCTATCCGCACTGGCGCCTGCCGCGGCTGGCCGCCCGTCGCCGCGAGGAGCGCGCTGCCGCGCCGTATGCGGGCGGGATGAACTACACGATGTCGCCCAAGCTCAACCTTCTGACCCTGTATGCGGCCGGGGCGTTGTTCAACGATCCGGCGGCGGACCCGGACGCGTTGTCCCGGGCGTTCTGCACCGCCGTGTTCGGAGAGGAGCACGCCGTTCTGGGCGAACTGTTTGAGGCGTTCGAGGTCGTCGTCGGCTGGGGTCACTATTCGCGCCGCAAATGGTCGCGGCCCGCGCTGCGGGCGGCCTACCGCGAGATGGCCGAACGGTTGGAGGCGGCCGACGTCTCGCGCTGCACGCTGCCGTTGTTCCCCGATCCCGAGACCTATCGCCGGGACCTGCTCTGGTTCGCGCAGACCTTTGGGGAAATGGCGGGGGACCAGCCCGACCGCGACCGCATCCACCGGGAGTACTGGAAGCGCACGTTTGCGATCTACGAGCACATTCCGATGTCGGTTGACGCACGCGCCGACCAGGCCGCGCGGAAGTTCGCGAACACGCTACTGGAAGAGGTTTCCACGGCGGTGACGCTGTAGGGTGGGCGGTCCGAATGAAATGATCGGACCGGTGCCGGCGGGGCTGCATGACAGGGTGTGCGGCTTGCCCCGCTACGCTGGAGACGCGGCAGTCGCGCCGCCTCTCGTCGCCCGCCATTCTTCCTCGAAGATTGTGGGCAGGTTGAAGACCGGGCAGGCGTGCTGGGCATTGGGATCGCGCAGGCTGGCGGCGCACCAGTCGAAGAGCGCTTCGACGTCGTGACCCAGGAATCGGGTCGGCACGTGGGTGTGGGGCAGCACGGGGTAGTTGGCCAAGGCCACGACGGCGGGATAGGGCGGTCCGGC
>CAZZCT010000188.1:0-10609 GCA_964652365.1 uncultured Lentisphaerales bacterium | reverse complement strand
CGACGCCTCCGCGTCGGCAGGCACGCTGCCGCCCTTGACGCGGGCCGTGGCGCCATCCATCTCAAACACTTCCGGACAGGTGTCGGGACAGAGCCCGCAACCCGTGCATGTATCCTGGTCAATGCTTGCTTTCATCGCGTCTTCCTTATACCCGATCCCCTTAGGGGGCTTGGGCTCCATCCGCAACCTCATTTATTGATCGAAATGGCGTCAATCAGGCATTTGTCGATCATTTCGCGGTGCGACTCCTCGGCGTCGGAAGGCAAGTGCTCGCAGATCACCCGTGCGGTGTCGCCCTCCATCGCAAATACCTCCGGCCAGATGTCGGCACACAGCCCGCACCCGGTGCACACATCCCGGTCAACGATCACTCTCATCCGTTACTCCTGTTGCGCTCGGCCTGTAAAGTCGCCGGCCGCGAGGCGGTCGATCCCGGTCAGCCCATCGCTGTCGGCCGGAATAGATGCGTTTGACCGGGCAACGTCCCGCGCCGCTTGCCTTTTGCGGAAAAACCTGGGCCAAACACCGTGTCGCCCCGGTGTATGTCGCGAATCGCCGCTGTTAAAGTTTCGCCGGCGGTCTGCTTGGTGATGTATCCGGCCGCGCCCATCGCCGCCGCCTGTTCGACATATGCGGGGTCATTGTGCGCGGAGAGGATCAACACCCTGGCACGCGGCAGGGCCGCGTGGATCTGCCGCATCGCTTCCAGGCCGTTGAGGTGCGGCATCGAGACGTCCATGACAACCACGTCCGGGCCGAGGGCGCCGGTCATCTGCACGGCCTGACGGCCGTTGACCGCCTCGCCGACCACGTCGATGTCGCCTTCGGTTGTTAGGATTTCCCGCAGGCCGTCCCGCATGGGTGCGCAGTCCTCGGCCAGCAGAACCGTGATTGCTTTCATGGGGTGGATTCTCGCGAATCACCCGTGATCAGCCAATCAGGGCATCGCTTAGGATCGCGCGCGAAGAACCTTACGCCGGTGCCTGTTCGCCGGTCACAGGCAGAATGATCGTCGCCGTCATTCCCCTGCCGCGTGCCGACTTGATGTCGAAACATCCACCCAGCCCCTCCACGCGCTGCCGGATATTGAACAAACCGAAGCCGCCCTGCCGGCCGGGGCGCATGTCCGCGGGCGACGGGTCAACCCCGGCGCCATTATCCGCAACCGAGATGACCAGGTTGCCCTGGCTATCGCTGACGGTCACCCGAATCTCGCAGGGCCCCGCGTGCTTCAGCGCATTAATGACCAACTCCCGCGTGGCTTCGAACAGCAACCCGCGCAGCGATCGCGACAGATTCTGCTCCTGACCGCAGTCCTCGATGAGGATACGCGTGCCATGCTTGGCCTCCAGTTGACGGGCGAGATCCTTGAGCGCCGGAACCAGCCCCAGTTCATACAGCAGCGCCGGGGTCAGGTCAGACATGACCATGCGGCATTCGTCAATCGCCAGGCTGAGCAGTCCGCGGATCTGCCGCAGTTTTTCGCTCTCGTTCTTCAGTCCGGCGTCGGCCAGCGGCCTGGCCATCGAACCCAGGCGGATGTTGGACAGCGACAGATTCTGAATGACCGTGTCGTGGACGTAGCGCGAGATGCGCCAGCGATCTTCCTCTTCGGCCACGGCCAGCCGCCCCGCCAGTTCGCGCAGCCGCCGCGAGGATTCGTGCATATCCGTCACGTCCTTGAGCGTCAGCACGGCCACCTGGCGCCCGCCTTCCGGCACATCCATGAGCGAGATGCCGGGAAGGACATGAAAAGCCTTGCCGTCGGGCCGCCTCAGGAGCAGTGGGGCAAACTCCGGAATGCTGCCGCTGCTCAGCGCGGTCAGCCCTTGCCGGGCCGTCTGCAGGTCGGTCCCATCCATGAAATCGGACAGCAGCGTCGTGATGTTGCGGCCGACAACGGCCGCGCCGCTGAGATCGGTCAACTGCTCGACCGCAGGGTTCATCCAGGTGATGGTCCCATCCATCTCCAGCAGCACCACGCCATCGCGCATGGCGTTGATCGTGTCGATGGCCGACTGACCCCAGGCCAGCCGAACCGCGTCCTCCTTTTCCCGCTGCTGCATCGCCCGCAGCTCGGTGATGTCGTTGAAGATGACGGCGAACCGGCGCGGCGCGGCGCGATAGGCGATCACCTCGTAATGCCGACCCAACGCGGCGCTGGCGTGCTCGAAGTGATCCGTCTCGCCGGTCAGGGCCACCCGGCCATAGCGCTCGATCCAGACCGATTCGGTGTCCGGCATGATCTCCAGCACCGTCCGGCCGATCACGTCCGCGCGCTTCAGGCCGGTCATGCGTTCAAACACGGGGTTGATGTCCAGGAAACGGTAGTCGCACGGCTTGTCGTCGCTGTCGCAGATGATCTCGTGCAGGGCGAACCCCTCGGCCATGGTGGTAAACAGCGTGCGGTACCGCTCCTCGCTCTGGCGTACCGCCAGATCCGCCTGTTCCCTGGCCGTGCGCACGCGCAGCAACGTGATGCCATGGGCCAGATCGTCCGCGAGGTCGCGCAGAAGCCTGGCCTCGGCGTCGGCAAAACCGCCTGCCTCGCGCGAGTAGACCATCAGCGCGCCGAACGTCTTGCCCTGTGACATCAGCGGCAGGGCCACGGACGAGGCATAGCCGCGCTTGACCGCTTCGTCCCGCCACGGCTGAAAGGCTGGGTCTGTCTGCATGTTGCGGCATTCGCACACCTGGCCCGTGCGGATGCACCGGCCGGTCGGACCGCGCCCCCGTTCGGTATCGGCCCAGGTCAGATTGAGTGTGTTCAGATAGCCGTCCTCGAAACCCGCGGCAGCCACCGGGCGAATGGACTTGCCTTCGTCCTGCTCGGGATAGCCGGCCCAGACCATGGGATGGCCGCAATCCTCGACAACGATCCGGCAGACTTCCTGCACGTACGCCGTCTCGTCCGTGGCGCGCATCATCGCCTGGCTGCTCGCGCTCAGCGCCTCCAGGGTTTTATTAAGCCTGCGCAGGGCATCCTCCTGCATCCGGCGGCGCGTGACATCCATGGCGATACCCAGCATGTGCCGCGGCTGCTCCTGGGCATCGTATTGGAACACGGCGCGCACCGCGAGCCAATGCAGGCTGCCGTCCGGCCAGACGATGCGGTATTCGGCCTCGAACGGCGCATGCGCCTGCATGCGCAGGTCCATGTCCGCCTCGACGCCCGGAAGATCTTCGGGATGGACGCGCTCCGACCACTCGCGGTATTGGTATGTTTGAGAAAGCGTCGTGGTTGTCGTGGTTGTCGTGGTCGTCGGCGGTAGACAGAGCAGGCGGAGTTGCTGTTCGGTCGCGCGCGTCTCGCCGGTGCGGATATCACGGTCGAACATGCCAAGCTGTGTGCCGCTGACAGCCAGACCGAGGCGCTCCTCGCTGACCCGCAGGTCTGCGCTCATGTGTTCGGCCTGCTCGCGCGCCGCGACGGCGTCCTCCATCACGTTGAGCGCCGCTATACCGGCGGCACGCAGTGCCTCCTCGGCCTGCTGTCGCTCGAGTTCGCCGGCCGCGCGCAAAGCCACCACCTGCAGCATCGACTCTGCCAGACGCGTATCGGTCAGCGGTCTTCGCCCGATGACCGCGATCAGACCGATGGGCTTCCCCAGCGCACTCCGCAGCGTGGTGCCGAGATAGCTTTCCGCCTGCAACTCCTGAAGCACCGCGTCCTTCGGAAAACGTGCCCGCACGTCCTGCGGGAAACAGCAGATGCGTTTACCCACCACTTCGCCACAGGGCGTGTCCTTCAGGGTGTAGGAGACGTTGTCCTCGAACCGGCCGTTGTGGAATACGGCCAGCGTTTGTGCGGACAAACGGTCCTCGGTCAACCGGTCAATGCAGACGAACTCCATGTCGAGCGCCCGGGCCAGGTAGCGCGCCAGTTCCTGGAAGAACCCCTCGCCCGATCCGCTGGTGCCACATTGTCCCAGAAACCGGAAGACATCTTCGGCCTGCTTGCGGGCGGTCATGTCGGTGGTGACGCCGACGAGCCGTTGCAGTTTGCCGTCCGCATCGAAGGCGGCCTGCCCGGTTTCCTCCAAAACAACCACGCGGCTATCCTCGCGCACGAGCCGGTATTCGGTGCGGTAGGTGTCGTCGCCGGGCGCCAAATCGTGCATCACTTTCACGAAACGCGCGCGATCGTCCGGGTGGACCCGCTGGAAGAAGCGCTGTCCCGTGTCGTTGCGGATGTCATCGCCGGTCAGGCCGAGGATCGTCGCGCAACTGTCCGACCTGATCACTTGATCGGAGGCCAGCAGCCATTCGAAGGTGAACGAACGGCTGACGCCAAGGGCCTGCTGCATGCGCTGTTCGCTCTCGCGCAGGCGCTCCTCGCTGACGCGCACCGCGGCGGTTTGTTGGCGCTGTTGCTCGAGCAGGTCGCGAACCTGGTATTGCCGACGGCGGGAACGCAGGGCGACCTCCATGTTGCGGAGCAACGTGGTCGCGCCGAGAGGACGCTCCAGCAGCGTGACGCCGCCGGCGACCTGCGCGGCGAGGTCCAGGAGGCGGCTCAGGCGCGATTCGCCGCCGCTAGTCAGAATGATCAACGGCAGTTCCGACCACTGCGGCTGGGCTTGGAGTTGGGCGAACAACTCGGACACCCCGGCTTGTTCGAGCGCTTCCTCGGTCACCATCAACACACCCGCGCCCGCGGCCATCTGCCGGCCAGCGTCGGCGGCGTCCGCGCAGACGTCGGCTGCCAGGCCGCGCTCGCGCAGCAGTTCGGCCGTAACCGGGCCGTCGCGCCCAAGGGGGGCAAGGACCAGCACGCGTTCGTCTTGGCGGTGGTGGTTACTGTCCAGCATCGGGTTGTTCCATCGTCTGCCCTGCGCTCCCGTGGAATTCGGGAATGCCGGTCAGCACGCCGCGGAACTCCTTCAGGGGCGTGCCGATGTGAATGCCGCGGCCGGGTTCGAGTCGGAACTCGCGGATCGTCCGTTCGTGGGGGCCGCTGCGTTTCTTGATCACGGAGATGGCCTGTCGGACCGCGCCGGCAGCCTCGAAGTAGCGGAGGCTGACCACGGTGTCGGCCAGGTAACTCAAGTCCACCGGCGTCTCCGGGCTGGCGACCAGCCCGTGTTGGGCGAGGATGAAAATGGTCAGCACGCCCTGCTGGTTGAGGTAGGCGGCCAACTCGTGCAATTGCATATACAGGTATTTCTCGCCGGGCATTGCGTTGAGGTAGCCGTTGAGCGTGTCAATGACCACCAGTTTGCAGCCCGCCGCAACGGCGGTTACGACACGCCCCGCGAACTCGCCCGGCGATACCTCCGCCGGATCCAACTGCTGGATTGTAATCGCGCCGCTTTCGACGTGCGGGGCGATGGCCAGCCCCAATCCCGCGGCGCGGGTGAGGATGATGTCGCGGATCTCGTCAAAGGCGAACACGGCGCTGCGTTCGCCGCGGCCGGCCAGTTGCGCGGCGTATTGGAGCGCGAGCGTGGACTTGCCGGTGCCGGCCGGGCCGAGGATGAGCGTGGTCGTGCCGCGATCCAGCCCGCCGCCCAGCAGCGCGTCGAGTTCGGCGTTGCCGCTGGCGACAGGCTCGCGCCGGAAGACGGTGTGATGTTCGGCGGCGACCAGTCGCGGGAACACGCGCAACCCGCCGGCTTCGATGAGGTAATCGTGGTAGCCTTCGCGGAAGGCCACGCCGCGCATCTTCAACACGCGCAGTCGCCGGCGCGACCGGCCGTAGTCGGGTGCGAGTTGTTCGAGTTCGATCACGCCGTGGGTGAGACTGAGAATGTGCGGGTCACTGCCGATGGCGCTATTCTCCATCTTGTCGTCGAGCACCAGCACGGTGCTGTGGAACTTGGCGAACTCCTGTTTCAGGCTGAGCAATTGGCGCCGGTACCGCAACGGCGACTCGGCCATCAGACGGTACTCCGAGAGCGAATCGAACACGACGCGGATCGGCTGATGGCGGCGCGCGTCGTCGAGGAGGAGGCGGGTGACGGCGTTGAGTTCGACCTCGGAAGGATGAAAGACTGTCGTCTGGCTGTCGGGGCGCAACAGCGATTCGATGGCCGAAAGTTCCAGCAGCGGAATGCCCGCCAATGTCCATCCGTGCGAGCGGGCGACCTTTTCCAGTTCGGCGGTCGTTTCCGAGAGTGTGATGTAGAACACGCGCTCGCCGCGGCGCACGCCTTCGCGGAGGAATTGCAGCGCCAGCGTGGTCTTGCCCGCGCCGGGATCGCCCTGCACGAGGTAGAAACAGTCGGCAGGCAAGCCGCCCGCAAGCACATCGTCGAGGCCCGCAATGCCGGTGGGGCAGAGGGCCGGGGGAGGGATGGCCTTGGTCTCGGTATCGGTTTTCATCGCTGTCTGGTCCTTACTCATTGGTCATTGATGACTGGTGCCCCTTCAGGGTGCCGCACCCCAACTTCCGCCTGCCTTGCGCCCCTTCACGGCGCCGCACCCCAACGGGGTGCCATTCCATAGCCCAGAGCAACGCCCTGGGAAAACTTGTCCCCCAGCCTTCTCCCGCACCCTGTGGGGGTGCAACTCGCCTTCCGCCACAATTCCCAACGCCTGCTCCTACTCCCGAACGACCTTATACTTCGCCGCCATCCCCTCTTTTTCGAGCAGGGCATTGATCTCCCGCTTCAACTCAGTCATGCGCAGCTCCCGGCCCACGGCCACGCGGTTGAAGCGCGCCAGCTCTTCGTTGGCCGCCTGCAGCGCCTTCATCTGGCGCTGGATCTCCGCTTCAGCCGCCTTGCGCGCAGTGATATCGGCGGAGATTCCCGCAACCGCGTATATCCTGTTCTGCGTGTCGCGAAGCGGAAACTTCGTCGTGAGCCACACAATTGCGCGATCCGGAAGCTGGCTATACTCCTCGAGTTCCAGCGCCTTGCCCGCCTCGATCACCTGGCGATCGTTCGCCTCATGCCTGTCCGCGTCCTCTTTGGGCATGAACTCGTGCCGCCGCTTCCCGATCATCTGTTCCGGCGTGCAATGGAGCACCTTTGCGAGGGTTGCATTGGCCAACAAAAAGCGCTCTTCCAGATCGAGGGCATAGACAATGGCCGGCGTGTTATCGATGATACTCTGGATCTGCCGATGGGCTGCGGCCAGCGCCGCCTCGGACAGCTTACGCTCGGAGATGTCATGCACCATGCCAACCGACCGGACAATCCGGCCTTCGGCATCGCGGAAGTGCTCGCACTTCTCATGCACGGTGCGAACTTCCCCCGTATCCTTGCGGATCACGCGGTGCTCGATTTCGTAACAGTCCCGTTTTTCCCGGATGGCCCCGGCGTACGCGTCGTCCACCGCGGCCCGGTCGTCCGGATGGATTCGCTCCAGAAAGGCCTCATAGGTGGCGGCAAACTCCTGCGGCTGAAGACCGAAGATCCGGTAGACTTCGTCAGACCATGACAGGTGATTGTTGACCAAGTCGAGCTCCCAACTGCCGAGATGTGCGATTTCCTGTGCCCGGCGAAGTTGCTGTTCGCGCTCCTGGATCACGGCCAGCAAGGCATCGCGCTCGACCAGGATCCGGGCCAGCTTGACATTGCTGTAACCCAGGCGGGATAGAATTTCGGCCAGCTTCGTCAGAAAGGCCATGCCGGTGTTCGCCTGGTCGCGGCTGAGACGCGGCACGGCCTCGACCGCCGCAAGGTATTCATCCTGCTGGAACCCGAACTGCCGGGCTTGGGCGCGGAACAGGTCGGTATCCAACGGTTCGTCGTCGAAAAAGAACTGGCCGGTGAAGATATTGCCGACGTGCCGGTCGCCCACCATGATCGGTGTGGCCATGTCCCACATGCCATTCTTGCACTTGTAGAGGCGTGCCTGGCCGGGTGGCACGCCGGCGGAAAGCTGCAGGTCGCTCTCGACGCAGTTCCGGCAGGCAACCGGATGCGCCCGGTGAAAGCGCATGCAGACATCCTGCCAGCCGACGCCGACCAGCAGCCGTCCCTGGCAATCGATAATGGACATGGGGATATGGGCCAGTTTGTAGAAGTGATCCATGAGCGCCTGGATGGCCGGAGCGTCGAGAATGTCGCCCAGGTCCAGCGCACCCAGATCCCCTTCGGGCGAAAGGACACTATCCAGTTTCCGCCGCACACGCGTTTCGCTCTCGCGCAACGCCTCCTCGGCCGCCTTGCGATCCGTGATGTCCTGGACGATCCCCGCCATGAGGCGCGCGTCGCCCGCGGCATCGGGACGGTGGCGTCCCGCGGCCCAGATCCTGCGGACCTGCCCGTCCGGGCGGCGGATGCGGCACTCGAAACTCCAGTCGCTCTTTGTTTCCATCGCGCCACGGAACTTGCCGTCCACCATGGCCCGGTCGTCCGGCAGCACATGCGCGAGGAACATCTCATAGGTCCACTGCGGGAGCAGCTCCGCGTAGCCGAAAATGCGGTCGTGCTCGAGGGAGCGATAGGCCGTGTGATCAACCAGGTTCAGGTCCCACGCGCCGGTGTGGCTCGTTTCGAGCGCGAAACGCAGCCGCTCCTCGCTCTCGCGCAGGGCTTTTTCGGCCGCGCGCGCCAGCCCGGCCTCGTCTCGGCCTGGGCGCACGCCGCGCGCAGCTTCTGGCCGATCCTGCCGATGTACAGGCTGGCGCCAAGTACGAGCATCGACCGGACGGCCAGGGAGAGATCCCACGCGATCACGCCCTCCGGCCGCATGAAATGATATTCCGCCAGCGCGATGCCGAGCAGGGCCGCCAGCACGCCCGGCCCGGTTCCAAACACCACCGCCACGATCATGATGGCCGGATAGATGGTCACGTATGGGACGTTCAGCCCCATCACCGGCACCAGCGCCACGCGCACCAGCACCGCGACGCCGACCACCGCCAGCGCCAGGACATATCGCAGCCATCTCTGTCGGTCCCGCATCATGACGCGTTCGCTCCAAACTCGTTGGCATGCCGCATGTTGTCTCCCAGTCCGTCCGGCGCTCCCCCGCGTCTCAACCGCCAACATACTCGGCTATACTAACATGTGGGCGGCGCATGCCAAGCGCAAGTCGCGTCTAAGGAATATCAAACATGCTGGAATGTTGTGGGTGAATATCACATCGGGTATTATCCCTATTTTGGCGCGCGAGAAACCTGAGTGACGCCGGCTTTGTGATCGGCGTTCAGGGATTCCGCATGCGCAACTCGGGTGATTCCTGATCGCAGTCACGCCGGAAATGCGCGATGATGCAAGGCATGGCAGGGGTCTGCGAACGAATCGCCACCCCGGCCGGAAGGACGGTTTATCATGCAGGTACGGCTTGTGCTGGCAGATGACCATGCAATCATGCGCGAGGGCCTCAGGTCCCTCCTCGCCCAGGAGGCCGACTTCGAGGTGGCCGGCGAAACTGACAGCGGCAGCCGGATTGTCGAGGTCGCCCGCAAAGCCGGCGCCCATGTGGTGGTCATGGACGTGGCCATGCCGGACCTGAACGGGATCGAGGCCACACGGAAACTTTTGAAAGCCAATCCGAACATCAAGGTCGTGGCTTTGTCCGGGCATACCAACCGGGAGTTCGTGCGGGAGATGCTCAAAGCCGGCGCGTCGGCCTACGTTCTGAAATCCAGGGCCTACGAGGAGCTTG
Source organism: uncultured Lentisphaerales bacterium (assembly GCA_964652365.1). Classification (GTDB taxonomy): domain Bacteria; phylum Verrucomicrobiota; class Kiritimatiellia; order RFP12; family CAZZCT01; genus CAZZCT01. The sequence continues at coordinate 1,045 of CAZZCT010000188.1, read as the reverse complement.
CGCGCGCCGTGCGGGAGGTGATGAAAGGCCGGGTGTTTCTCAGCCCGGAGGTCGCACGCGGCGTGGTGGATGAATATGTCGAAGCGTCGCCGTCCAAAAGCGCCAGCCCGGCTTTCGCCGTGCTGACCGACCGCGAGCGGGAAGCCCTGCAGCTCATCGCAGAAGGCAAGAGCACGAAGGAAGCGGCCGAGGCGCTGAGCGTCAGCGTAAAAACGGTTGAGACGCACCGCGCCAACATCATGCGAAAATTGAACCTGCACAGTGTGGCAGAACTCACCAAGTACGCCATTCGTGAGGGGCTTACGTCCGTTGACGGGTAAGGGGAAAGCATCACATGAGGATTCTCTTGGTTGAAGATCACAAGCCCACCCGCGAAGTGATGCGCGCGTTGCTCGAGGAGCAGGCGGACATGCAGGTGGTCGGCGAAGCGCCGACCGGCGAAGACGCGGTGAGTCTGTCACGCGACCTGCAGCCGGACATCGTCGTCATGGACATCCTGCTGCCCAGGATGAATGGCATCGAGGCCACGCGCAAGATCCTTGCCGCGCAGCCGAATGTCAAGGTGCTGGCGCTCTCCAATCACTTTGGGGAGAGTCTGGTCCAGGCGATTCTGGATGCCGGCGGCCTGGGGTACGTGCAGAAGAGCATGGCCTTTGAGGAACTCATCCCGGCTTTGCGCACCGTGGCCGCAGGCAAATCTTGCATCGGCCGAGCCGCCGCCAACCGGAAAATCTGATCCACACGGGTCAATTGGGCTGCGGCCCGCATCCCAAACTTTGTCGCGAGCTTTGTCGGGGACTTTGTCGACAAAGCTCGCGACAAAGCTCTCGACAAAGATGCGATGCAAATGCGTCCCATACCCCTTCGGAACGATCATAAACCGGGTCTGGATGCAGCCCCAGGCGGTGTTCTCCCCTCCCAATTTCCGTTCCCCAAAGGGGAACAACATCTTAGCCCGGCCAGAATGGCCGGGAGAACAGCGCCAGACACGGCATGCTCCCTGAAGGGGAGCAACATCGCAACGCGGGATGCTGTGGCTCCCCTT
>CAZZCT010000187.1:0-10624 GCA_964652365.1 uncultured Lentisphaerales bacterium | reverse complement strand
CCAATTCGGCGCTTTCGCCTGGTACGTGGCGCGGTGCGAGCGTGGCGCGGCCCGACCCGCCGATACGCGCACTGTGCTCCCCCACGAACGTCCCAGCCTGCGCCATCAGACTCCCTCGCCGCGCCAGAGCGCCGGCAGCGTGCGCCAGAGGATCCAGGCCTGTAGACGCGCGCAACGGTTGTGCACATAGTAGGCGTCCAACACGCACAGGTCATGAAATCCTACGGTATTCCGCCCCGTGACCTGCCACAGACCGGTCAGCCCCGGCAGAACCGACAGCCGAATGTGGTGCCAGGGCGCCGTGGCATGCCGCCAGTCATGGGCCGGCAGAGGCCGCGGTCCGACAAAAGCCATCTCGCCGTGCAGGATATTGAGCAACTGCGGCAACTCGTCCAGGCTGAACTTCCGCAACCAGGCACCGCTGCGCGTGACCCGCGGGTCGCCGCGTACTTTGAGCAAACCCGGCGCCGCGCCCGCCGCACCGACGCCCGCCTCCGGACCGCCGCACCCAGACGGCCGCATGCTGCGGAACTTCACCAACTGGAAGAGTCGACCATCCCGTCCCAGGCGCGGCTGCCGGAACAAGACCGGCCTGCCATCGTCCAACCCGGCCCAGAACGCGAGCAGCGCCAGCAGCGGTGACAGGCCCAGCAAAAGCCCCCCCGCCAGGATGCGATTCAGCAGGCCGGCGCGCAAACCCGACCCGGCGGGCGGCACGCGGAACTGCACCAACTCCAGAGTCCCGAGTCGCACGACCGGAACGCCGACGCGCTGCCGCAGCACCGGCAGAATGTCAAGCGGCACCCAAGCGGCAAACCCGTGGCGTCCAGCTGCCGCCACGAACTCCATGGCCACGTCCGGGTCCACCGCCGGGTCCGTCAGGATCACCGTCCCCGGCGCGACCAGCCCGTCAAGGGCCAGGGCAGGATCTGTGCCGGTTGCAACGTGCCGCGCGCTCACGACCCCCAACGCGGCACGCAGCGAATCGGCCGTTTGCGGCGACGGCCCGACCACCACCGCTGTCGATCCAACTGGTCGCGCAACCCTCACGGTGCCGATCCAGCATGCTCGCCAGGCAGGTCCGCCGCGACGCGTTTCGTCGTTGACGTGCCCGCGGAGGTGTTCGCGGTGGTGCTGCCGTCGGTCGAGTAGTGCCAGGCCAGTCCGTCCGACTGGCCCTGGGCTTCGACCTCGCAACCTGCACCCGCGACCGCCAGGGCGATGCAGGACAGGACGCGCGCGCCCAGGCCCAGCCGGTTCATGGGACGCGCCGCCAGCAGTCCGCCGCCCGGCGGCGGCGGCTCCGACGCTTGACGAAACCAAGTCATGCGGGCGATTATCGCACACGCCGCGCAGGACGCAAGGAGGGAACCATGTCGCGCAGACGGGTCGCCATCATCGGAGCTTCAGGCATCGGCCGTCATCACGCCAACTGGTGGCAGGCCGAGGGCGCGGAGGTCTGCGCGTTTGCCGGACGCACCGAACGCTCGACGGCCGCCACGCGGGACCAGCTGACCGCGCTGTTCGGCTTCAGCGGCCGCGGCTACACCGATGTGGCCGGCCTGCTGGCAGCTGAGCATCCCGACATCGTGGATGTCTGTTCGCCGCCGGAGCGCCACGCGGCTAGAGCTGCACACGGGCCAGGCGCGACTCCACCGCTTCGATGGTCGACTGGGCCAGCAAATCCTGCGCGTACGCCTCGGCTTCTGCCACGGTCTGGCTGCCGACCACCCGCTGCACCAAGGGCAGGTACGAGGGATCAACGCTCAGAACCCGCACCCCGATCCCCACAAAGAAGGGGATGTAGCGCGAGTCGTGTGCCATTTCGCCGCACACCGACACCTCGATGCCGGCCCGCAGGGCCGAGTCCACGACCCGCTTGAGACCGCGTAGAACCGACGGATGATGCGGGCAGTAGTAGTGCGCCACGTGCTCGTTGGTCCGATCGACGCCCAGCATGTATTGGATGAAGTCGTTTGTGCCAATCGAGAAGAATGCCGCTTCGGCGGCGAATTCAGCCGCCAGGTCGACAACTGCCGGCAACTCGACCATCACGCCGAGGCGCACGCGCGCGGGCGTGCCCATTTCCTGGCTAATCTGGCTGGCGCAAACCCCAAAACGGCGGCAGGCCTGGCGCCACTCGTCGATGGATCCGATCATCGGGAAGAGAATTCCCACATCATCGCGGTCGCCGGCGGCGCGCAGAATCGCCCGCAACTGACGGTCGAAGATCTCCGGGTATTTGAGCGTGAAGCGCGTCGAACGCAGGCCGAGCGCCGGATTTGCCTCACCGGCGTTGTTGTAATAGGCGAGCACCTTGTCGCCCCCGGCGTCCAGCGTGCGGAAGACCACGGGGCGATCGGCCATGCGCTGTAACAGACGCGTGTAGAGCTGCTGCTGATCCTCTTCCGACGGCAGTTCCTGCCGCATCAGGTAAAGCAGCTCGGTGCGGTACAAACCGATCCCCTCGGCCTTGAGTTCGAGGGCATGGTCGATCTCGGACAGCAGGTTGATGTTGGCCATCAGCCGGATATGGCAGCCGTCGCGGGTCAGCGTGTGGTCCCGCATGGTGCTGCGTTCGGCCGCCGCCTGGCAGGCCAATGCGTTGCGCTTCTCAAATGATCGGACCGCGTCGTTATGCGGTTCGACCAGGATCGTACCGCCGTCGCCATCGACCAGCAGCCGCGTCCCATCCTCGACCCGCAGCAGTTCGCTGGAGGTCACAATGACCATTGGGATACCAAGCGAACGAACCAGCAGCGAGATGTGGGCCGTCACGCCACCACTCGTCAGGATGATACCCTGGGCTCGGCGCTGGGCGATCCGCAGAATGTCGGACGGCAGCAACTCGCGCGCCACGACAATGTGCGCATCGGCATCGTCCAGCGCGGTCTCGGTTGCGGGCATCAGGTTGTCGAGCAGCCGCAGGGCCAGGTCCTCGATGTCGCGCGCCTTCTCGCGCACATAGTCATGCTCGCTGGCTTCGAAGATCTTTATGAAGGCCGTGGCAGCCTCGGCGACGGCCCGTCCCAGCCCGTGCCCCTCGCGCAGTTCGTCCCGCACACGGCCGACGAAGAACTCATCCTGCAGCATCATCAGGTGCGACTCGAACAACAGCGACGCCGCCTCTGGCAGCCGCTCTCCCAACGACCGCTGGCTGAGTTCGAACTGCTCGATCGTGCGGGCCAGCAGCTCCTCCAGAGTCAGCACCGAGTCGAATCCGGCCCCGGCATGGTGCAGGCGGCGATGGTCGAGGATGCTGGCCACCGGGGCCCGGTGCAGCACCCGGGCCTTACCGTAGGCATAGCCCGGACTGACGGCCTGGCCACGGTACATCCCGGAGATCCGGGCCGCCGGACGCGTCCCCGGGCGACCGCCGCCGCGTGCGCCGATCGCCGCCGCAAACGCCAGGCAGGCATCCGCCACCGGGACCCACTCGCGAAAGCGTTGCCGCTCCACGGCCGTGAAGGACTGGTTTTCCGCGCGGTAGACAGCCAGCACGCCGTGGCCGCGGGATGTCCGATCAACTGGGGCCGCCAGCACGACGCGAAAGGCCGCGGTTCCGAGCGACGGGTCGAAGGCCGAACGGGCGCTCGCCACCTCGCTGCGCCCCTGCAGAATCGCTCCCGTGCGCGCCACACGGCCCAGGAACCCCGTTCCCGCCGCCTGGCGCCAGGTCCGCGGGGCCGAGCCCTCAAGTCCATAGCTGGCCACCAGGGTCAGCGACGCGGCGCTGACATCCGGCAATGCCAGTACGCCGGCCTGGGCATGAGCCTGCAAGACAGCAAGCTCGACCACCCGACGCAGAAATTCCGGCCCATCGACGACACCGGAGACTAGCTCCGCGAGCAGTCGGCGGTCGCATGTCGGCAAAGCCTTCGCGAATCCCTTGGGTTCCGGTTCTTGCATGCATTCTCCCGTCTCGCATCTATCCGGCGCGCACAACTCGCCGCACGCCCACCTGCCGTCTCGGCAGCCGCCGCACCCCACCGCATCCTCCGGCGTCGGTCCGAAAGTGGGCCACGAACTCCTCCAGGAAGAGATCCAGGTAACCCGGCGCAATCGCCGTCGCGTGCGGTGTGATCCACACCCCCGGTGTCGTCGCAAGCGCATGCCCGGCCGGCAGGGGTTCCGACCCAACCACATCCAGACACGCCGCCCGCAAGCGGCCGCACCGCACCCGCCGCAGCAGGGCGGCTTCATCCACCGCGTTGCCCCGCCCGACATTGTAGACCGCCGCACGGGCAGGCAGCCGACCGAGCCGGCGCGCGTCCAACACATGGTCCGTCGCCGGGCCCCCCGGCAGCGCCAGGATGACGTGGTCGGCGTCGTGCAGCACGCCGTCCAACTGCCCCGGCCCCACCACCCGGTCGTGACGGTCCAGGAAGTCCGGGCGCGGGGCACGCACGCGTTGCCGCACACCCGTGACGCGAACCCCCAGCGGCTTCAGGATCCGGCCGATCCACTGGCCGATATGACCGAACCCGATGATCACCGCGTGCGTACCCCGCACCGTTCGCATCTGCGGCGCCAGCGCCGCTTGCGGCCAAGGCTCCCCCAACGCCTGGCGGCGGCTCGCAGCCAGCAATCCGCGGCTCTCGGCCAGGACCATCGCGGCGACGCTCTCGGCAATGATCTGCCCGTGGAACGTCCCGTAGGTCACCGTCAGCCCGGGCCGGCTCGGCCGCACGAAGTAGTCGCGCCCGGCGGACGGCGTGGCGATCCAACTCAGGACCGGCGCCTCTGCCAGCCAGGCTGGGTCGAAGTACCAGACGACCGCCACGTGCGAGTCGGGCAGGGCGCGCCGGAACTCGGCCGACGAGCCGACGCGCCGCACCGATGCATCCGGCAACGCCGCGGACAGACTCCGGATCTGCCGCGTCGACAGGTTCCAGCACGGCACGTCGGGATGGGTCAGCCAGCAGACGATCCGCGTCGCGCCACGGTTGCACCGAGCATTCATGGAAGACGTGTTCAAGTTCTGGCGGGTACTGGACGCACGCCGAACCAGACCCGAAGCTTCATTCTGCCATGCCACGGCCGGCAAGACACCACAAAAAGAAAGAGACGACGCGGCGGTTCTCAGACGCCGCGGATGCTCGGGACGGCCTCGCCGGCGGCGGTCATCTGCCGGACCAGAGCGGCGGCCAGTTCCCGCCGCACCGCCGCATACGCGGGGTCTGCCACCAGATTGCAGCGCTCGTGCGGATCAGCGGCCAGATCATACAGATGCGCCTCAACGTACGCTTCGGCGCCGGGCGCCTGCAGGCCAGACCAGCGGGCGGTTGAGGGCACGGCGACCTCGTACTTCCAGCGCGCCGTGCGCAGGGCCCGGCCAATATGGTCCTCTGAAATTTGCACGAGAACCTCACCCGGCCAGTCCGTAACCGGCGTCGGCCCGGCCAGCGGCTGCAGGGGCCGACCAGGCATGGTCGGAGGTGTCGGCCAGCCGGCAGCCGCAAGGAGGGTCGGCGGCAGATCGATCAGGCTGACCAGTTCACGCGCGACGCGTCCCCCCCGAAACCCCGGGCCGCTCATCACCAACGGAACGCGGATACAGCCATCGTGGCAGGCACGCTTGTACTCCGCGTTGCGCGTCCGAAAGTGTGAACCGTGATCGCTGGTGTAGATGATGAGCGTGTCTTCCAGCCGTCCCTGCTGGCGAAGCCGTTCGCGAATGCGGCCCAGGTTGGCGTCCAGGGCGGCACAGCATCCCAGGTAGTCCGGGTAGTTCGCACGCCAATCGCCGCCCTGCCCCGCCAGGTCGCCAGGCACGTCGTAATCTGCGAACCGCGCCGCCGCGTCCACCGGCCCTTCATAGCGGTCGTGGTCATTCTGGTGATGCGGCTCGATGAACGAGAGAAACAGGTAGAACGGGCGATCTCCGCGGCAGGTGTCCAGAAACTCGATGGCCCAGTCGCCCAACACATCGACGCGATAGCGTCCAGCAGGAAAGTCGCGTCGCGCGCCCGCGGCATCGAACATGTGCCCGTCGTAACTGTGCGACGTGAACTCCAGCACATCGGAGGCCAGCCAGTAGTCGGCATAGCCGCCGCGCCGCTCGGGGGGCACCGGCCGCGTGCGGAAGTCGACGGCCGGATTGGCCCGTGTGGCGTGTGACGCGCCCGTCGAAGCCAGGTGCCACTTGCCGATGTAGCCGGCCTCATAGCCGGCATCGCGCAGCCAGTGCGCCACGGTGCGCTCGTCCATGCGCAGGGCGATGTCGTTGACATAACAGCCCGTGGCCGTCGCATGCTTGCCCGTCTGCAGGCAGGCGCGCGCAGGACCGCAAACCGGCTGACAAGTGAAGGCGTGCTCGAAACGGACGCCCTCGGCCGCCATGCGGTCCAGATGGGGCGTCACTTCGAGCCGTTGGCCATAGCAGCCGCAGGTGTCCCAGCGCTGCTGGTCGCTAAAGACAAAGATCACATTAGGTAGTTGTGCCATCCTGAACTCCAGGTCCTGTCCGAAGCCGCCGCTTGCAGAGTGCCGCGGCTAAACACAGTTAGCCATTAGGATCTGTTTTTGGCCGGGTGTCGTCAATACCTACCGAACGGAGGGTGACGGGTTGTCATTCGGCAGCCCGTCTGAAACCGGTCTTGCGGTCGGGCGCCGGCTCTGGTAATTTTCTGCCTCACTTCTGCTGCGAAAGCGCCTATCGTCTATCGGTTAGGACACAAGGTTTTCATCCTTGGAAGCGGGGTTCGACTCCCCGTAGGCGCGCCATCGGGGCATCCGCCCCCGGATTCTGGCGTAACACGTTGATAAATGAGCTAGTTACGTGCGTTCCAAATCCCTCGGCCATGGAATAGGCCACTCCTGAGGGAAATAGAACGCGCTGGAACCGCTGGCGGTTGTCCAGATCGAGCTTGTCCAAGATTGCGGACGTGTTGCGGAACAGGTACACGGCGCAGGTCAGCACGCCTTCGATGTCGAGTTCGTCCAGCTCGGAATCATGGGCCTGCACGCGGGCCACGGCGACCTCTGCGCTGATTTCTGCCGCCTTGACCTGATAAACGTCGTCGGTCACCACGCCCTTAACCAGTTTGTCGAGCAGCCGGCGCTGCTGCCCCTCCAGGTCGGCCACCCGCTTGCGTTGGGCCGCCTGCTCAGCGATCGCGGCGGCGTGCCGCCCCTGCCACAGATCCAGCACGCGGGCACGGAAGTAGTCCAGCTGAGGCATGTTCCTGATGCTGTGCAACAACACCGCCGGCTCACTTCGCCTCGGGCACCGCTCCAGCCGATCGTACCAGGTCGGCTACTCGACCCTTCGTGACCGACAGCTTGCGCGCTTCCGCTAGCGGCCGCTACGGTAGGAGCCCGAGGAAAAACACGAGTGTGAGGAAAGCCGCAAGGGCGATGCAGAACCAAAGCGCGGCCTTTGACTTGAGAATCCGTGCCTCCGGATCAGACTTGCGTTTCCGCATCAGCAGCAGGGCCGCCGTGGCAGAGAGCATGCAGCACGCTAACAGGGCACCCAGAAGGATGCGGAAAGACAACTCCGCGCCCGAAGTGAGATGCGGCATGCACAGGAAGAACCATAGCGAGGCCAGGAAGATCGCGCACAGGCACCAACATGCCCACATTAGCATCATCCGGCAGCCCTTCTGCGCACGTGAGCCGGTCTCGCTACCCGCGCTTAGCGACCGGCTACGCCTTCTTGGCCGGCTTCATCGCCGCCAGCTTGGCCTGGGCCTCCCGCGCCCCCATCTGCCGGGCGGACATCAGCGCGGCCCGCGTATTGTCACGTAACTTCAGCATGCCCGGCTTGCTCTCCCATTTGTACGTTATGTTGTGCCCAACGCCCAACAGTGTCGCGAACTCCTGATGGGACAGGCCGAGGCTTTGACGCAGGCTGCGGACTTCTTTGCCGCTAATTCCCTCTCTGGAACTGGATTGTGCTTCAGCCGTCTTGGATGCGAGTTGCGGCGTCTTCGCCTTAGCCGCCTGTTCGCCCATCTGCTGGGCTGACATCAGTGCGTCCCGAACATTGTCATGCAACTGCAGTATGCCCGCCTTGTTTTCCCACCTAAAGGTCGTGTTATGCCCAACGCCCAGGAGCTTGGCGAATGCCTGATGGGACAGGCCGAGGCTCAGACGCAGGCTACGCAAGTCCTTACCGGTGATCGAACTTCTGACCTTGGAAGGGGCTTCAACCGTGTCGGACTCTGCCTGCGGCTGCGGTGCCTTCGACTTTACCTCCCGTGCACCCGTCTTCAGGGCCGCCATCAGCGCCGCCCGTGTCTTGTCGCGCAACTGCAGCATGCCGGGCTTGTGCTCCCACTTGTAGACCGTGACGTTACCTATCCCCAACAGCTTCGCAAACGCGTGCTGGGAGAGACCAAGCTTCTGGCGCAAGCTGCGAACTTCCTTGCCACTGATCGAGCCCTTCTCCGTCGATGGGGCTTCAGCCGTTTCGGCCGCGGGCTGCTGCGGTGCGTTCGCCAGCAACGCGCCCAAGCGCGTGTTGTCCTTTTCCAGGGCAGCAACGCGACGCTTAAGGTCAGCCAGTACGAGGCGTGCGCCGGTCGTGGGCTTGCGCAAAGGCGCAACGGCCAGCTTGGCTTCCTTGCGGGCGATGCGTGAGATTTCGGCTTTCAGGGCGGTGATGACGTTGGGCATGGGAGACTCCTTGGTAGCTGCTGTGTTGCAATGAGAATACGCCAATTTCAGGCCGGCGCAAGGAATTTACTGCAATCGGGAGACAGGGAGATAGCGGTCAAACGACGATAGCATCTTCCGCCAGTTCGCTGCACGATGTCCATGTCAGTTCATCGCCATAGCGCTTGTGGATGCGAGCAAGTAGCCGCTCCAACCCCTGCAGCCCCGCACATGTGCCATCCGAGTAGATCGATTGCCAGTGCGTCAGAATGGTCACAGGGCACCCTCGGGCGACGATCTCGGAAATCCTTCCGCCCTTGCCCGATGCTTCCAGCAACGAGTCTACACCAGCGATCGCAGCGGTACGGCTGGCACTGCGCGTGTTTGACATGGGTCGCTGTGTGTCCCAGAAGGGGTCGTGCGTCAAGGCCGGTATCGACACAACCACCTGGCCGGTCTCGGGGTTGCGACAGCTTACCGTCGGTCGCCGGGGTTCCGTGCTGCCCAGGCAGTGCAGGAAGTACCACGTCCTGTACCGACCATGAACGCGCCATTGGGCGGCGCCGATCGCCTGGGCGTACTGCTCCTCATTGCCGATGCCGGTGCTCCACGGACTGGTCACGCCCGTTGCTGGCAGCCCAACGTCCAGCAGGATCTGCAGGGCCAACTCGAAGTAATCTGTCATCTCCGCAACCGTCGCCCGCGCCACCCACTCGTCCTCGTAGACATGGTGGAAGCCGCCCGTCATCCGGTAGGCCACGAGGTGGGTCAGGATCTCAGGGGTGATGTCGAATCGAGGCGCAATCCGTTCTCGCACGATCTTCAGGAAGTTCTTCAACTGGACCCGAGTCACGCCGTTCAGTTTGTCATCAATGGACCCCAGGCAGCATGGCATGGGCAGGACGCTGAACTTGCCGCGCACGCCGTACTGGTCACAGAGGTCGGCGAAGTCGCGAAGGAGCTGATTGGGGATCAGAAGATCATGCGGATGCGGCGGATCGTGGAAGTACATCGGGTTAACCGGCGCACCGTCGTCAACCAGAAGGGCGATTGGAATCCGGTGCTGCATGCTCACTCCAGCGGCTTCAGTTCGGCCATGGTTGCCCCCCAACCGCCCAGGTAGTCCGGGGCTAAACCGAAAGCCACAACCTCCGGCAGGCGCCGCAAAGTCGCGTGAACCGTCTCTCGAAGGGCGCCGATTCCCTTGCCATGTACGATCCGGACCTGAAGAATCCCGCGCTTGCGGCACTCCAGCAGGTAGGTCCGGACCAGGTCGTCCGTGTCGGCCGGCAGGAACCCATGCAGGTCCAGGGTCCCGTCAATCGGCAACTCGATGGGGGCTACGTCCACGGCGACAGTATCACTGCTGAGGCGGCTTTCGTCCAGACGGTACCGGACCACGTCGGTCGGATCACACTGGCAGATCATGCGTCCACGTCGTATGCTCCACGTATGGACATGACGACCATTGATCGGTTCCGGCACTTCCTCAAGGATAGCATTCGGCAAGCGGTTGACTTCTCCACCACCGACCAGGCCCGTGGGGTCCCGCCCCCACCCATCGAGAAGCCCTGGCCGGCCGACGCCCATCTGATTGACCTTCCAACACCGGGCCGGTGGTCTGGCGTTTGCCCGGTTACCGTAGAAGATGCCGTTCGCAACCGTGAAAGCCGACGTCACTACGGCCGGCAGCCCCTGAGCCTTGACCACTTGGCGTTCTTGCTATGGGCCACCCAGGGGATCAGGAAGGTGCTGAACCCCGGTACCGCCCTGCGAACTGTACCGTCGGCGGGAGCCCGGCACGCCTTCGAGACGTATATCGGCGCCGTGAACGTCGAGGGCGTTGCTCCGGGGGTGTACCGATACCTGCCGGTGGAGCATAGACTGATGCAGGTCTCCGCCATACCGGACATTGCATCCCGGCTGGTCAACGCGACGCTGGGTCAGGCGTTCGCGGGGAAGGCGGCGGCCACGTTCGTCTGGGCTGCCATTCCCGAACGCATGGAGTGGCGCTACGGACTGG
>CAZZCT010000186.1:0-10664 GCA_964652365.1 uncultured Lentisphaerales bacterium | reverse complement strand
GCTGGCCGACGGCGTGCCGACCGAGATGCAGGGCGGCGGCAAGCTCGCCGAGGCGTTGCGCATCCACGCTTACAATTACCGTGGCGTCGCGCTGCCCAAGGCCGAATGGGAGAGCGAACGCGTTGACGCCGCCTGGGGCGGCTATGCGATCCTCGCCGGCGATGCGTCCGAGCACAAGGACGTGGCCGCGTTCGACGCCGCGCTGGCGACCGGCAAGCTCACAACCGCGTGGGACACGGAGAAGCGCCAGGTCGCACTGGGCTGGACGCTCGGCGGCGACACACTGGCCTGCACCTTCGCGCCGCTGGCGCCTGCCGGCCAGCCGACTACCACGCTGTTGCCCGAGCGTACGGTCAATGGCACCTGGCTCTACCTGCCGCCCGGTGTGGAACGCGACTGCGATCTCTCCATGATGGGCACGACGGGCCGCTGCGAGAAGAACGGTTTTCTCTACGAATCCGAGGCGGGGCGCATGGGCTATCTGCTGACCGATCCCGCGCACGGCATCGCCGAGGCGTGGCGACCGTTCCCGGAACCGGGACCGCTCGCGCTCGTGCTGCCCGACGGTGCGCGCATCGAGACGCTGGGCCGGGTCGGCATCACGCGCCTGACCGTCTTCCAGCGCGAGAACCGCGTGCTGATCGACGGCGCCATGCCCGGTCCGGGGCTGGCGACGGTCGCCGCAGTGAGCGGCCTGCCCGCCGGCACGCGCGTCGAGCTGAACGGCCGGGCCGCGCAGACCGTCGCAGCGTCGTTGGCCGGCAAGCCCGTGCTGTTCGTCTCCCTCGACGGACAGGCGCTGCCCGCGGCAGAGCGGCTGCTGGAGGAGCTGTAGTTGGCGCCAGTCGGCGAGCCACGTTGGGTCGACGCCACCGGCCCCGCCTGCCGCACCCGCGTGGCCGGCGCGTCCTCGATCGGAAGGGGTTCGTCGCCCAACGCAATGGCGCCGCCCCCATGACCGATGTACTGGATCGGATCCGCTCTTGTGCCGCAGTAGTTGGTGCCCCAGGTGGATCGCGGACCGATAGTCGCGTATACTGTTTGCATCGGCCTCCATAACGCTTGATCGTAACCGGTTTTACGATGCCCGCGCAAAGTGAGGGTCCAGATGCCCTTGCGGCCACGGTGTCCGCATCGCCCGTGAGCCGGGTCACGGAGTGGTCTTTGGCGCGAGCGGGATCACGGTGGCGGGGCGACCGTCAGCATCGAGCGTCCTGAGGTCCGCCAACGCCTTGCCGTTGACCGTGATCTGGGTGCCCTTGGGGAGATTGAACGCGTGCAGCGCGGTGGCCGCGCCGGGCTGTTTGACCTGGTCGCCGTGGAAGGCGTGGTCGATGGTCTGGGTCTTGGCCGAGAGATCCACGGTCACGCAGGCCAGGCCGATGCGGCCGTTGGCGGCGATCCGTCCGCCGCCCGGCAGCTCAAGGGCGAACTCGTTCAGACTCCGCTGGGGACTCCGCTGGGGAGACTCCGCTGGGGACAGAGACCGCGTGGGGCCTGGCGTAACCACGCGCGCCGGCCGGCAGACGCGGGCATTGGGTCGTCAGGTCCCGCGTTACGGATCGGCGCCGGTCCCCGGGGGACGCACGTCGGGCCGACGTGCGCCACTGGAGCGCGGCAACAGTTACAGGCGAGCGCGCACGAGGTGTCGGTCTGAGACTCGTGTCCCGCCTCAGGACAGCCCGTACTTCTTCATCTTGCGCCAGAGGGTCGCAGGGTCGATGCCCAACCGCGCGGCCGCCGCCTTGCGGCTGTCCGAACTCTCGCGCAACGCGTCGATGATCAGAGCGCGTTCCTCCTCGGGCGGCAGCGAGCGCAGGTTGACGATTCGCGTGGCCGGGGCGGCTGCGGGAACTGCCGCGGACACGGGCTCCAGCACGTGCGACGGCAGGCACTGTTCCGGGATCTCGTCGCACCGGCAGAGCACGTAGGCGCGTTCGATGATGTTGCGCAGTTCGCGGATGTTGCCCGGAAAGCCGTAGCGCATGAGCCGTTCGAGGGCCGCGCGCGATACCCCGCGCACGCTGCGCCCCATCTCGGCGTTCAGCATCTCGATGAAGTGCTCAACCAGCAGCGGGATGTCCTCGGGCCGCTCGGACAGCGGCGGCAGGTCGAACGCGATCACGTTGATGCGATAATACAGGTCCGCCCGAAAATCCCCGTCCGCCACGCGATTAGCGAGATCCCGGTTGGTGGCCGTGATGATGCGCACATTGGCCGGCACCGGCCGCGTGGCGCCCAGAGGTTCGTAGACACGCTCCTGCAACACGCGCAGGAGTTTGACCTGCATGGCCGGCGACATGTCGCCGATCTCGTCGAGGAACAGTGTGCCGCCCTCGGCCAGCGCGAAGCGCCCAGGCTTGTCGGCGCGGGCATCGGTGAAGGCGCCCTTCTTGTAGCCGAACAGCTCCGACTCCAGCAGATTGTCCGGCAGCGCCCCGCAGTTCACCGCCACAAAGGGCTGGTCGCGCCGCGGACTCGCCTGATGGATGGCGCGCGCGAGCAGCTCCTTGCCGGTGCCGCTGGGGCCGAGGATTAGCACGGTGCTGCCACTCTCGGCCACGGCGGGCACGATCTCCAGGATGCGGGCCATCCGGGCGTTCTTGCTGACGATGTCGCCCGACGTGAAGCTGTGACGCAGCTCCTTGCGCAGCGCCTCGATCGGCCGGTCATCGCGGAACGAGGCCACCAGCCCCTCGATCTCCCCGGCGTCGTTGCGCAACGGCGTGGCGCTGAGAATCACCGGGATGCGGCGCCCCTGGCGGTCCATGATGCGGGTGGCCACGTCGCCCAGCGGTGTGCCGGTGGCCATCACGCCGGCCAGCAGCGACTGGCACTCGCAGACCTTGCACTGGAAGATGTCGCCGAACGCGAGCTTGAGCGCCTCTTCGGCCAAGACCCCGGTCAGGTTCTGCGCCTGGCGATTGAAGCTGGTGATCTGCCACTCCCGGTTCACGGTGCAGACCCCCTCGGATAGGGAGTCGAGAATCAGGCGGTAATGCTCGGTGCTGAGTTGCATGGATTCGGCCAGGCATTCGTTGCGGGATGGGATTGAAAGTAGCCGCTGGGCTGGAAAATGGGAAGCACGAAACCGAGCGCCGACGCGCCTATTGCGTTGACCGCCGGCCAGGGCACTGGCTACCATGGCGACGGTTGCGGCCGGTTGTGGGCTGGCGCGCGGCGGCGAGACCTCTCAGCCTGGGAACGGAAGTTACACCACGAAAGACGCGAAGGGCACCAAGCAACAGCCGAAGCCCGGTCGTCTTCGTGACGAGATCGATTTGCGCTTCCAGGTTCAACGAAAGATGCAACCTATGATGACGGGCGTAGAGCGGATCGGGCGGATTCTGAAACGGCAGCCGGTGGACCGGATCGGGCTGTTCGAGCATTTCTGGGGCGACACCTACAAGCTGTGGCGCAGCCAAGGGCACCTCCGCGAAGGCGAAGGGATGGACGACCATTTCAACTTCGACATCAGCACGGCGTGGGTCTTCAATACGACGGCCGACCTCGACTTCGTCCCGGTGACGCTCGAAGAGACCGCGGAGACGCGCCTGGTCAAGGACGGCAACTACGCCTCCCTGCGGCGCCACAAGCTGCACGACACCACGCCGGAGCACGTGGACTTCGACGTCAAGGAGCGTCCGGCCTGGGACGCCTTGATCCGGCCGCGCCTGCTCAAGGCGTCGGACTACGGCCGCCGGATCAATTTCGAAGCCTATCGCAACACCCGGCGGCATGCGGCCGAGAAGAACCGCTTCTTCTTCTGGGGCGGCGTGAACGTGTTCGAATGCATGCATCCGGTATGCGGCCACGAGAACATGCTCGTGGGCATGGCGCTCGATCCCGACTGGGTCAGCGACATGGCCGACGTCTACTCCGACCTGCTGATTCACCTGATGGAGGAGCTCTTCGCCAAGGAAGGGAAGCCCGATGGCATCTGGTTCTACGAGGACATGGGCTTCAAGGAGCGGCCCTTCATGTCGCCCGCCATGTACCGTGAGTTAATCTATCCGGCGCACAAGAAGACGATCGACTTCTGCCACGGTCTGGGGCTGCCGGTCCTGATGCACTCCTGCGGGTTTGTCGAGCCGCTCCTACCGCACATGGTCGAGGCGGGCATCGACTGTCTGCAGGTGATCGAGGTCAAGGCCGGCATGGATCCGTTGCGGATTCACAAGCAGTACGGCGACCGCCTGAGCCTGTGCGGCGGCATGGACGCGCGCAACCTGGTCAAGAACGACGTCGACGCCATCCGGCGCGAGCTGGCGCTGAAGATCCCGACGCTCAAGTCGAACAACGGCTACATCCTGCACAGCGACCACTCGATCCCCGAGACCTGCACCTACGAGACCTATCGCTTCTTCGTCGACGAGGGCCTCAAGCTGGGAAGCTATCGGGCGCAGAAAGGCTAGCTCGATTTCCGACGACGAGGACGAGGACGAGCACGATAGACAAACCGGCATTATGTGGCAGACCCTATCATTCATTCGCGGCGCAGCCGCGCGGCCGGCCTATCAACTGAGGGTGCGTAAATCCGCCACGAAGCGCCGTCGCCAGCCCTGCGCCAGCGGGTGATCGGCGGCGCTCCCGGCGACGAGCTGGGTCACATAGCTCTCGGCATCCCCCCGCGATGCCACCAGCGCAGGGTGGATCTGTTCGGCGCCACACGCGGCGCTGATGTGCGCCAGGAGCCGGTCGGTCTGCGGCTTGAGCGTGCGCCGTGAGGCGAGGTCGGCGCCGGAGGGCTGGGGACACTCGGCCTCCGGCAGGGCCAGACCGCGGGCCACGGCTGCCAGCAACTCGGCGCGCACGTCGTCCGGCAGGTTGCGGGGCAGGTCCGGCACACCGCCGAGCGAGGCGAGGTCCACCGGAGCCCGGAGCGCAAGCGTCACCAGGACCTCGTCCGACAGCACGTGGCCGCGCGGCCAGTCGCGCTTGCGTGCCTCGGCCTCGCGCCAGGCAGCCGCCTCGCGCAGGACCGCAAACTGGCGCGGGGTCAGCCGCGAGGCGCCCTTGACCCGCAGGTACATGCGGTGGGGGTCACGCTCCAGGTAGGCGATCGAGTGGTCCAGGCCTGCCAGTTCCTCGGCCAGCCAGCCGCGCACCGCGTCGCTGGCGCAGCGCGCGAGCAGCTGCTCGCGCAGCGGGAGGAGATGGAGCACGTCGTCGGCGGCATAGCGCAGCTGGTTCGGGCTGAGCGGACGACGCAGCCAGTCGGAACGGGTCTCGGCCTTGCACAGCTCGACCTCCAGGACCTGGCGCAGCAGGGCCTGCAACGAGCAAGTCGGATCCAGGTTGGCGAAGCCGGCTGCCAGGCGCGTGTCGAAGATCTGTCGCGGCTCGACGCCGGTGGCGCGGGCGAGGATGCCCAGGTCCTGGGGGGCGTCGTGCAGCACCTTGGTGACGGTCGGCGAAGCGAGCACCGGACCCAGCGCCGCGAGGCTCGGGATCTGCACCGTGTCGACCAGCCAGCAGGCGTTGTCGCGGGTCGCAAGCTGCACCAGGCCGAGGATCGGGTAGAAGGTGCGCTCCCAGAAGAACTCCGTGTCGACGGCAACGGCGTCGGCCTGGAGCAACCGGTTTGCCAGTTCCTCCAGGGCCGCCTCGGTCGTGATGAGTTGCGCTTCGTGCATGCCGTCGTTTCGCCTTCCGGGTTTCGCAGTCCGTCGGCACGGTAGCGGACCGCCCCGCGTGGGTCAAGCGGCCGCCGCCACCCAGATCCCCTCGCTCCGGCTACTCCTTCGCGCGGGGCCCTGGCTTCACTTTGGTGACGGTCAGCGCGAGCGTCCACCGGTCGAGCGTCACGATCGCAAGCGGCTTGCCGTCTACATCGGCATGATTTCCTGCACCAGCGGCTGCACCGTCACGTCCGGAATGGCCAGGTGCGCGGGAAGCTCGCAGGTCTGTACCACCAGGTCGCCCATCTCCTCGGGCTGCATGCACTTCGTGCGGATGGCCGGATCGCCGGCCGGGTGACCGGCGATGCCCGAGGCCGCCACGAAGTCGGTCGCGCCCCAGTAGGGTGTGACCGTTGCCACGCGTACCCCGTGGGCGCGCAGTTCGGTGTAGAGGCAGTGCGAGGCCTGGTTCAGGCCGGCCTTGGCGCCGGAGTAAGGGCCCCAGCCCGGCCAGGCATGCAGGGCGCAACCGCTCGAGATGTTCACGATCGTGCCGCCACCCTGCTTCTTCATCAACGGGGCCGCGCGCCGCCAGCCGTACATCGGAGCCACCAGGTTCAGAGTCACACTCGCGGCGATCGCCTCGTCGGTCTGCTCCTCGAAGGGCGCAATCTTCAGCCCGGCACCCGCATTGTTCACTAGGATGTCCACCCGGCCGGCCACGCGCAGCACCTCGGCAAACAGGCGGTCCCAGTCGGCCGGCACCGTAGCATCGGCCCGCACGGCCTGGACGCCCAGTTGGGCGGCTGTGGCGTTCAAGGCCGCCTCGTCGCGCCCGGTGATCCACACGCGCGCCCCGCGGGCCTTGAGCCGCGCGGCGATCCCCGCGCCATAGCCCTTGGAACCGCCGGTGACAATTGCGACCTGGTTCTTCAGTATCACGTTCATTGCTATCTCCCTGGTTCGGCCGTCGTGCCTCCGGCGCGTGGCCGGACGGTTTCGAGCGCCAGCAGCGCCCACATGAACTGCGAGGTTTGATACCCGTAGTATTCGTCGGTGCAGGAACGCGGATGGCGGTAGCACGGCAAATCCTGCTCGTCGCCGCCGGGGCCGAGGGTCACCCCGCCCGGTATGTTACCCATCTGGAAGCTGAGCGCATCAGGCTGCGCCACCCCCACCCCGCTCATGAACGAAAGCCCGAAGGGGTTCGCCCCCAGGGTCCACTCCAGGAGCGGGTAGGCGAGATCGAGCAGTTCCGGCCGGTCGAGCGCGCGGGCGGCGGCGGCCAGAGCCGCGGCCGACAGGCTGCAGCGGGCGTTCGAGATGCGCCCCTCGTTGGCCATGAAGTAGCGGAAGCACAGCCGGTCGCCGAGCGGACGGTAACGATGCCGCGGGTGCGCGGTGGGCGGCTCCTCGTAGAGACCATACGGCAGCAGGCCGAAGGGGTTGCGAGCGCTGAAGACCCCCACGTAGTCGTCAGCCCAGAGGCGGATGGCCTCGCGCCAGCGGGCCGCGTCCGGATGATCGGGCAGCGTCTCCGCGAACTCGCCCAGGACCCACACCGGATAGTCGGCGCCGACGTGCTTGCGGTGATAGCCCGGCTGCACGGGATGTGCGCGCCAGAAGCCGCGCGTGAGCGACTGGCCGCCGATGAACTCGGTGACCTGGAGTTCCAGCAGCCGGCGGGCCCAGGTCACGGCGGCCTCGCGGTCGTCGGCCTCGCCGGTGGCGCGGTAGAGCACCAGACACGCCCAGGCGCGCCACTGGACCGCATCGGTCGAGGCGTCGGCCAGCGTCAGGTCGTAGACCAGCGCCCGGCGCGCGGCGGCCAGGGCTTGGTCGGCGCGGGCCGGGTCGGTCGCGCGCAGTTGCTCGGCGTACAGCGCGTAGAGCAGCGCGTACTTGGCGGCAGGTTTGGCGGCGCCGGGGTGGACGCGCCGTTCGTCACCGCTGCACGGCACATTGTCGGTGTACCGGCAATCCTCGTTGTCGTGCACCGAACGCCGGCCGCCACCGACGTTGTGCAGCAGGGAGCCGTCGGCCTGCTGCAGGTTCAGGAAGTAGTCAAACCCCTGCAGGGCCTCGGCCAGAAACACGCCCGGCGCGACGCCGAGTTCGGTCTCGCGGCCGGACCACAGCCGGTGGCCGAGGAGCAGGCTGATCGCGATCAGCGCCGTGGAACTGGCCCACTTCCGGAAATCGCCGGCATCATGCCAGCCGCCAGCCGCCGGGATGTGGCGGTCCTCCTCCAGCAGGTAGCCGTCGTCGAGATGGCAGGCCGGGTGCCAGCCGGGCACGTCGCGCCCGCACGACTGGACGCGGAAGTACATCAGGCAGAAGGGCAGGATGCGGCGGTAGACGTCGTCGCGGATGACGAAGGTAGGCCCCAGGTGCGAGCCCAGGAACGCCTGATAGACGCCGTCGGTCCGCAGGCTGGCGAGGTCGCCGACCAGCCAGCGACCGAAGTCGGTGTCGCGCCGCTGGAGTGAGGCGCGGTAGGTGTAGAGGTGCTGACGGTCCGAGTTGAGCGCATGCTTCGAGAACTCGTTCTGTTCCATGACCCAGAAGATCGGGTCGCCGAACAGCCCGTAGGCCTCGGGGACGTCCGGCACGACCAGGGTCTTGCGGCCGAGGGCGTTGCGGAACCCCAGTTGGGTATGCAGCAGCAGGGGGGTCATGGGGGTACCTTACTTGGCCTTGGCGCCGATCAGGGCGTCGATCAGTTCGGCGGATTTCTGCCCGCCGGCGGCCGAGCCGGCGTGGAAGTGGCCGTTGACGCCCGGCAGGAACCACTTCTGGTCATCCTTCAGGCCGGTCAGGTTCTTATAGACGCCCAACCCGCCCATGGAGTGGACCGTCAGGTCGCCGACCGTCAGGTGGATCACGGTGGGACAGGCGATCCAAGGCGCCAGGTGGGCCGGATCGTAGTAGCTCAGCGTGCGCTTGAGGTCGTCCAGCGTCTGGCCGGCCGGGACCTGTCCGGCCGTCGGTCCGAAGGTCCCGTAGGTGCCGGGCGTCAGCACGTCGTGGTGCATGCAGTTGGCGGGCGAGTCGGAAAGGCACAGCTTCACGCGCGGATCGAGCGCCGCGGTCACCAGCGCCAGTGCGCCGCCCTGGCTGCCACCCTTGGCCACCACGCGGGTCAGATCGGCCAGTTCCGGCCGCGTGGCGAGGTAATCGAGCGCCCGCACCATGGCGCAGAACCAGCTTCGCGCGATGTAGTCGTCGCGGCTTTCGAGTGGACCCCACCAAGGCTGGTTGAAGGGCACGTCGGGCGCATCGGGTGCATACCCGCGGATCAGCGGGACGATGGTCACGAAGCGCGGGTCGTTCTTGACCTTCGAGCCGTAGACGCCGTCGGGCCGGTGGTTGACGCCGAAGCCCAGTGTGCCGGGGTGCGCGGTGATGGTCACCGGCAGCGGCCGGGCGGCCGCCTTGGGGACGTAGAGGCAGGCGTGGATGCGCCGGCCCTTCCATCCGTTGAATGAGACATGCTGGAACTCCCACTCCGGATCGTCCTTGAAGAGCGTGGCTTCGACCTTGGGTTCGAGCGGCACGGTCTTGAGTTCGGCCAGGGTCGCGTCCCAGAAGGCCTTGAGGTCCGGCGGCGCCAGATACGAGGGCTTGTAGGACGGCCAGTCATAGAGGATCCGCAGACGCTCGGTCATCAGGACCACCCCGGCGTCGTCCTGCAGGAAGACGTTGACCTCGTTCACGCCCGGTTCCGCGAATTTCGGGTGGAGTACGGCCCGGTAGGAGGTGACGCCGGTCTTCTCCGGGACCGCCGACAGGTGGAGCGGCTGGCCTCGTCCAAGCGCATGGCGTGCCTCGACCACCGCCCGGCCGGGGAAGGGCTTGCTGCCCAACCAGTCGAAGGCGATCTCGTAGTCCAGCTGGGCGTCCTTCTCGTACAGGGCCCAGTTGCCGTGGCTCTGCGGCCGATAGCCGGGATCGCCGGCCCCGAGGGTCGGGCTGCGCACCTCGAAGCGCGGAAAGACCGTCAGGGCATCGGTCCCGTTGTTGACATCGACCTCGCAGGCGATCGAATTGGCGGCCATACCCTTGCAGGGGATGACTGCGGCCAGACGGTTAGCGCCATCGGGCATGGCGATGACGGCCGCCGACAGGCCGGAGGGCATGCCGATGCGCAGCACCAGACCGCTGTCGTGAACGGCCACGAGTTCCTTGCAGGCCAACTTGGTTCCGGCCGGCTGGGTGCGCATCACGATCTGCCGCGCGTTCGACAGCGGCTGACCCGGCACCACGGCTCGCAGGGCCCGCACGCCGTCGCCGAAAATCCACACCACGTCATGGTCGGCCGTGTCGTTGAAGCCGGCATAGAGCTCGAAGCGCGGCAACGACCAGGCGGTCGTGACGGCGAGCAGGAAGACGCCGTCGGCGACCTGTCCTTTGCGGCCCTGGCGAGCGTCGTGGGAGATGTTGTCGAGGGAGGTAAAGGTGCTGACGAAGGTGCCATCGGGCTTGCGGAAGAGGATGCCGCCGAGGCGCTCATCGGCCTGCAGGAACTCCTGCCCGCGGATCTTCAGCGAGTAAAAGCCGCTCGGCAGGCGTGCGGCCATGGTTAGATCGGCGCCGGCGAAGGTCATCTGATCGCCTTGCACGGCCCAGTAGTTTCGCGGTTCAAGCCGTTCGGTCTCTGCCATTGCCAGGCCCACGATACACAGTGTTGCGGCCAGTCCGGCCAGGTGTCGCACGTCCGTCGTTGTCATGCTCGCGCTCCAGTCGTCTTCACGTTAGCAGAAGCCGTTCCGGCCGTCCAACGTCGGTTGCGCGAGGGCTGCGTCTCCATCGCCGCGCGCAAGTCGGGCCGACGTGCGTCACAGCCGCGCGACGGCTTCGTCGGGCAGCGGTCAACCGCACCGGCACGCCATTGAGCCGGTAGTAGAGGTCATCGCGGAACCGGCCGCTTTGGGTCTCCTGCCGCAGGTCGCGGATCGTGGCCGAGACGATCCGGGCATGGCGGTGCAGGCGGCTGGCGCCGAGGGCGCGGATGCAACCCGCCTCGCCATCGCCCTGCGACCG
>CAZZCT010000185.1:0-10702 GCA_964652365.1 uncultured Lentisphaerales bacterium | reverse complement strand
GGGGCAGCACGGGGTAGTTGGCCAAGGCCACGACGGCGGGATAGGGCGGTCCGGCAGCGAGCAGACCCTCCGTCACGGAAGGCACTAGAATGTCATCGGTGATGATGACCGCATCGGGTCGCTCCCGCCCGTGCATGAGCAGTTGCGCCACTTCGTAGCCCCCGCCGCTGAGCGACAGCAACCCGTGCGGCTGCGCGCAGATCCCGTGGTTTGCCAGCGCCTCGCGCCATGGTTGCCACTTGGCCGCGCGTTGTGTGGTGGTCTCATCCAGAGGTGTCGGTCCGTAGTTGATGACTGCGGCGGTGCGGGCGCCCCGCGAGCGCAGCCACGCCAGGCTGCGCGTCATGAACGTGAGCCCCGGGGCCTGATCCATCACCACCCGAGGCATGGGCGGCATCTCGGGCATCCAGCCGGTGAGCGATGCGTGCGCGATGCCCGGTTCGGTGAAGAATGGATCGGCGGGCGCCCGCCAGAGCTCGGAGCCGAACATGATGCCTGCCACCTTGTGCCAGCGCAGCTCTTCGGCCAAGGCATTCAGGACCGCGGTCCGGTCGGGGCCGGCATTGGTGCCGGAGAACACCACGTACTCGCAGTCGCCGCTGTCGCGCTGACGGTTCATGGCGAGTTGGTGCAGCACGGAGTAGAACGTGGTCGGATGCTTCGGGTCAGGGGGATGCGGCAGCGTGATCGCATACCGGTTGCGGTAGGGAATCGGGTTGGCGACGCAGGTGCTGTGCTGCAGCCGTACACTCAGGAAGCCCAAGTCCCGCAGAATGCCGACCGCCGCACTGAGGGTGGTCATGCTCAGGTTGGGCGCGATCTGCGGACGCAGCCGTGCCTGGCCGGGCAATCGCTGCCCCGGCTGGTATTCCCCGGCGATGATGCGGCTGAGCAGCAGGCGGGCCACCTCCTCGCGGGTCATCGAAAGTCGTTGCGGCTTTTTCGCCATGGCATAAACCGATCTGTTGTTGTCTGCGGATCGAGATCAAACTCCGGCTCCAGGGCTCCCGGCAGGCAGCCCCAGACGACGGCACTGTTGAAGGAAGAAGTCGCGGGTCCAAAGCGCCAGCGAAGGCAGCTCATGCGGTTTGAGGAAGCGCTGCACGTCACGCCGCGCTTGAGTCCAGTCGAGCGCCTCAATCAGAACGCTCAGTCGAGAAGCGGTTCAGGCTGTGGAAGACGCGCAGGCATGTTCCGCCCTGAAAACCGGCAAAGTCGAAGAAGCGCGTCCGTCCGAGGCCAGCGAGGATGATCTCCTGGGTGATCTCGCGCAGGGCCTGGTCTTCCTCAAGCGTTGACTTGCAGCCGTACGTTGCCAGCCGTTCCTGAATCACGTGGACGCTCATACCTTCAGATTCCTCCTCAGTCCGTCCAGAAAACGGCGTACGCGGCCACACGGGTAGGCCGACAGGACCTCGTCGAACAGCTCGCCTGAAAGCTCGGCAAGGGATTCCTCGCCGACGCGCAGGCTCTGCACAACGGGCGCGGCTGAGATCCAGTCGTGGCGCTGCACGTAAACGGTGTCCGCCAGGGCCTTGAGCGGTGTCGCCAGATAGAAAGATCCTCCCGCGGGGGGCGAGATCCGACGCACCCCCGCCATGAAACGGACTTGGGGAACACGGGTGAAGCTGAACACTCCCAGCGGCGTGCGGAACTCACGGGAGCGGGCAAGCGCCGCGCTGGTGAGGGTCTGGACACCCTCGGGAATCCAGCCGTGGTACGAAAGCGCGGTCTCCAGACTGACATAGCTGGGGCCATGCACGCGCTGCGCCAACGCCAATGGATCGATGCGGCTGCCCTTCAGGAAGCGCGTCGACAGGCAGTAGAGCCCGCGGACGATGCGCCAGACTTCATCCGCCGCCACGGCCCGCTTGAGCAAGGCGTCGAGACGGGCTCCGTCGCTCGCGACCCATAGCGCAGCCTCCCCGCGGGTGAACACTCCTCGTACCGCATGTTGCAGGGCAATCTCTGTGATGGTCTGCATTAGTTTCATTCTGTCACAAAATGACAGTTAGCGGCAAGCGCAGCATGCCGCTGAATTCTGCACGGAGAAGCCAAGTCTTGCTTGACAGTCATCCTGTTATCATTTAACATCTCGATAAAGTAACAGCTTGGTCGATTCTGGTGGGTATGCTTGTGGGTGAATACGCGAACGGCGTGCTCAGAGCGGGCCATGAGAGCAAGGGGAGAGGCGACCATGAAGGCACAACGGCCATTCAAAATGACAGTGGTGGCGCTGGCGGCGGCGCTGCTGGCCTGCGCGAGCGCGCGGGCGCAGGTGATTACCACTTGGAGCGGGGCTTCCAGCACCGACTGGAACACGCCCGGCAATTGGAACAACGGGGTTCCGGCTGATGGCGACAGCGTCGTCATACCGAACACGACTACCAAGCCGACCATGGCGGCGGGAACCTACCCCGCCACCGGGCGCTTCGGCAGTATTGAGGTGCAGAGCAGCGCGGTCGTGACCTGTCTGGGAGATACGACCGCCATCAACGCCGCCTCGGGCGGCACGGCGCTGAAGCCGCACGGCATTGGGGTTACGATCCTCTGCGCCAGCGCGACGGTCGCCGGCACGCTGACCGCCGACGGCAAGGGCTTCATTGACTCCAATGTCTACCGGGGGCCATCCGGCGCCTGGGATTATTCAGCCGCGCACGGAGGCAAGCCACTGACTGTGGCGGCAGGCAATGCCTACGGCAGCGTGTCGCAACCGACCGCGCTGGGGAGCGCGGGCGGCGTCAACGGCTACCACGGCGGCGGGGCGATCAAGCTCGACGCCACAGGGACGATCACCCTCAACGGCACGATCACGGCCAACGGCATGGGCGGCGTGCGCCGCACGGCTGCTGGCGGCAGCATCTGGCTGGTCTGCGACACGTTCGTCGGCAACGGCTCCATTCGCGCCCAGGGTGGCGATGCCTCATTTACCGGGAACAATGCGGGCGGCGGCGGACGCGTCGCCATCGCGCGGACGACATCCACCTTCACCGGCGTGATTTCGCTGCGCGGCGGACGGGAGAACGGCCTCTTCACCCAATATGCCGGACAGCCCGGCACGCTCTGGGAACCCAACCGGTTCCCGACCGGAACTCCCGAAACCCCGGTGAATCTCGCGTTCGGCCCTGATTCAAGCTGCCAGTACCATTTCTCGAGCACAGCCACCAACTACTGGAATGTCACGATCGCGAACGGCTGGTTCGAGGCCCACGGTGGGGCGTTGTCGATCGGTAATCTCATTATGCAGAATCGTGCCATCTTCCGCTCCGACGAGTGGGCCTATGGGGTCGAAGGCAAACGCACCATGACCCACCTGGATGTCACCGGCCAGTTCGACGTTTCGGGCAACTCGGTCGTTTACCTTGGCGCTTACACGTATGACACGGACACCTTCTCCCTGGCCGCGGGTTCGACCCTCTTCCCGCTGGGCGACCGGGATGCGATCAACGCGGACTCGGGCGGCACGGCCGGCATCAAGCACGGCCTCGGTCCGGTCATCCGCGCCGTTAACGCAACGGTGAACGGCACTATCGATGGCGTCAATCGCGGCTTCCGGCTCACCGAGGGTCCGGGATATGGCGGTTGGGACCGCGGCGGCGCGCACGGCGGGCGGGCCAGCAATCTCTACGGCGCGACCTACGGGCGGATGACCCGTCCGACGGCGCTGGGCAGCGGCGGCGCGCAAGGCGGATCGGGCGGCAGCGCCATTATGCTGGATGTCTCCGGAACGCTGACGATCAA
The DNA here is from genome assembly GCA_964652365.1 of uncultured Lentisphaerales bacterium. Classification (GTDB taxonomy): domain Bacteria; phylum Verrucomicrobiota; class Kiritimatiellia; order RFP12; family CAZZCT01; genus CAZZCT01. The sequence goes on along the minus strand of CAZZCT010000185.1, from coordinate 6,961 downwards.
TGGCAGCGTCAACCTTTCGGGCGGTGACGCCTCGCGCCGCAACGGCTCGGGCGGCAGCATCTGGATCGTGGCCGGCACCCTGGCCGGGAGCGGCACGATTTTACGCGCCAACGGCGGTGCGGGCGCAAGCGGCGCCTGCGGCGGCGGCGGACGGATAGCCATCGGCAGTGTTGCCTCCACATACGCGGCCGTACCGGCCGTGAACGCGGGTGACGCGACTGCCGAGGCGGGCACAGTCTTCCGCTGCACCTCGGTCAACCGCGAGGCGATGATCGAGAAGAACGGTCCGGGCGTACGAGTATCCACGGCACTGTCGGTCGGACGCCACGCCAAGGGCGTGCTGCTGACGCGCAACATCAGCAGTTGGAACGCCGGTTCGCGCCTGGAGTGGTCCGACCAGTCGCAAACCCAGACCGACCAACTGACCCTCGCCAACACCGCCGCCTACACGGTCAGCGGGCTCGCGCCATACGCCTATGCACGGGCCTTCGTGAACGACGTTGCGGTAGCCGGGATCACGGCGGCGGACGCGCAAGGGGTTTTGACCATCAGCGGCGTGACGCTGAATCCATCGGCCACGGTTCGGGTCGAACTGGCGCGCCCGGGAACGATCATCACGGTGTGGTAAGGAACGCACTGGCGCGACAACGCAAGCCCAAGATCATCGCGATCCGCTAGAGCGATGCAGGTTGTGTCGGCAAAAAGTTGACCTTTATGACCTACTATGGTCTAATCGACCTGTCAAAGGTGACCGAGGGGAATACACATGATCGCGAACATCTCTGAAGTGAAGGCGCATTTTTCCCAAATGGTGGAGCGTGCCTACCATGGGGAAACGGTGGTCATCGCGAAGAACGGCACCCCGTTGGTGGATCTCGTTCCGCACCGCCCTTCGCGTCCGCGTCGCTTGGGACTGCTTGCCGGGACGTTTTCGGTACCTGATGCAGCCTTCGAAGAGAGTGACGAGATTGCGGCGATGTTCTACGGGGACGCCCAATGAAACTGCTCCTCGACACCCACACCTTTCTGTGGGCCATTTCCGCTCCGGACCGCATACCCCACTCGCAACGAAACCAGATTGCTTCGCTCGCGAACACCGTCTATGTCAGCGCGATCAGCGTGGCCGAGATCATGATCAAGGCATCGATCGGCAAGCTTGACGTGAACTTTGAACCCAATGCGCAGATTGTCGAGGCCGGTTTTGAGCCTTTGGATTTCAGCGGCCGCGATGCCGGGCGCCTTGGGGATCTCCCTTTTCACCACCGCGACCCGTTTGACCGCATGCTGATCGCGCAAGCGCTGGAACGTCAACTGACCATCGTGACGCAGGATACCGCCTTCAAGCTCTATGGCTGCCGGCTGGTTTGATGGACAACCGCAGCGGATGTCTCTTCGAAGGGCCTGTCGTGCCCACTCGGGGAAAAGCTACGACGTTGATCAAACTGACCAAGCAAGGCGCAACGCGCTAACCCGCATGTCTCAGGAGGCCAGTACCCCTTCGTAGTGCGTCCGGCGGGCGGGCAAGTAGCGGTTCCAGTCGCTGTAGCACGGCTCGGACGTCGGGCCGTCCGCGGCGATGAAGGCACCCTTGGCCGCCACGGCGCGGGGATCCTGCACGAAGCATGAGTTGCCCCAGCCCCAGACATGGACACTGCCCGCATCGCCGATCGCCTTCTCGACGTTTGCGGCGGTCAGGCGTCCGAAGAAGAGGCCGTACCCCCATTTCTCGGCCAGCTCCCGGCGGACATCGAAGGGCATCTTGACAGTAGTTCTCATTTTGGCGGGGCCGGTCGCCTACCGATGCCCTTACGGGCACACTACGAACGGGTTCGCGCATGTTTGAAGCCGTTCGTAGTGGCGCCGTGAGGCGCTATCCCGCCAAAACGAGAATTGCTGTGTCAATCACCCACTCGTTTGTTCGCGGCGCAGCCGCGCGGCCGGCTCGTCGATGTACCGGGCAGCTTGCGTCGGGACGAACGGCCCGGCTTGCCCTCCATAGCCCGACAGGGCGACGGAGGGAGGACCGTTCTACGACGCGCCGATCGGACCGGCGGTAGCACGGTGCTCTGCGCCGTGCCATCGGTGCCGCGGCAGGCTCATCTCCGGCTTGCGCGCATCGGCGCCTGCGGATACCCTGATCCTGCTACGAGAGAGGATACCGACATGACGCGACGCGAGTTGGTGAAGGCGGCGATCGAACACCGGGAAACCCCGCGCGCGCCCTATTTGATCGACCTGTGCCCCGAGGCGTGGAAGAAGATCGAACCGACAGCCGGCGGCCGCACCTGCGAGGCCTACCTCGACAATGACGTGCTGGACATCGCCGTTCCGTGGTGGGACTGGCACGACCTCGCCGCCGATTGGCGTGGCGCCGACACGCCGGTGACGCGGGCCGGAACACGGGGCCGGGGCAGTTACGACCGTCTGGCCGATACCGTCAGGGCATTGCGAGACAGGTCGGACAAGTACTTCCTGGTTCGCCTCTACGGCAGCCATTTTGAGAAGGCCTATTTCGCGCGCGGGTTCGAGAACCTGATGGCGGATATCGCGGCGGACTACGCCTTTGCGAAGCGGTTGCACCGGCAAATCATCGACCGCAATCTGGTGATGCTGGAGAACTTCCTGACCATTCCCGAGATCGACGGCGTCCTGCTGGGCAGTGACTGGGGTTCGCAGCGCGGGCTGCTGATGGCGCCAGAGGTTTGGGACGACTTGATCCGCCCCGGCGAACAGGCGGAGTACGATCTCATCCACGCCTTCGGCAAGGATGTGTGGGTGCACTCCTGCGGAGACGTGCAGGCGTTGATCCCCCGGCTCATCGAAATGGGCCTCGACGTGCTCAACCCGGTACAACCCGAGTGTATGGATCTGGCGGCTCAGAAACAGGCGTACGGAGCGAAGCTGACCTTCTGGGGCGGCATCAGCACGCAGAAGACACTCCCTTTCGGCACGCCGGATGACGTCCGTAGCGAGGCCCGGCGTGTGCGCGATCTCATGATGGCGGGCGGCGGCTACATCCTTGCGCCGTCCCAAAGCCTCCAGGACGACGTCCCGATTGCCAACGTGGAGGCGCTGCTCAGTGTCGCCCGGGAAACCTGAGTGTGCGGCCCTGCTTCGCCAAGACTTCGCAGGGCAACGACCCCGGCTGAGTTGAACGAAGTCACTAGGTCACGAAGTCACAGGAACTGCTCATGATGACAAAACAGACGGCAGGAATGATGGTGACGATGAGTATTTTGGTTTGCGCGGGCGCACGGGCGGACGATCCGGCCATGGCCAAAGATCTGCTACCGGTGAAGCTGCATCCCGCGCCGGCGCACGCGCCGGTGCGGCTCGTGGAGCAGGGCGTCGGCCGCGCGGTGATCGTGACGCACGGCGGCGTGGCGGGACAGGCGCGGCAGATGGTCAACGAGCTGCAGACGGCAATCCGACTGACTTCGGGCGCGGAGTTGCCATTCGCTGGTCCCGATCAGTCCAACACGCATGAGGGGGCGAAAATCCATGTCGGTGACTGGGACGGCGCCGTTACGGTCGGCCTGAAGGGCGGCGACCTGCCAGTGGAGGGCTTCGCCATCAAGACCGCCGCCGACGCGGTCTACATCGTCGGCAACGGCGACGGCCTGGCCTGGGGCCTCTGCGAGTTTCTGGAGCGCTTTGTGGGCGTTCGCTGGTTCTGGCCGTTGCAGGTGCAGGGGCGCTCGGTGTTGGCCCTCGACACGATCACGGTCGCACCGACCCATCTGACGGATGCGCCGCATTTCGCGAAGCGTGTCTACTTCCCGCCCTTCGCGCCCGATGCTGGCTACACGAATCTGCAGTTCGGGCCGCTCCTGACCGCGCTTCGTCAGGGGACCTCCTATCCGGTCAACCTGGCGGTACACACGCCGCGGAGTTGGCACACGAACGAGGAGTACGTCAAGAACCGCCCCGAGATCTTCCAGCTCAACCGCGACGGGACGCGCAATTTCCAGATGCTCGACTACGCCCATCCCCGCACGCTGGAGACCTATCTGGAGGAGATCGCCGACCACGTCGCCAACGGCACGAAGAAGGAGTTCATCATCGGCAAGTCGGTGACCGTCTCGCCGGCCGATTTCGCGGTCAACTCCTACAGCCCGCAGGCGCAGGCGCTCTGGGACGCCGATGCGGGGCGTTACGGTCAGGCGTCACGGGTCATGGCCGACTTTGTGCGGCGGTTGGGCGAGGTGCTGAAGACGCGCTTCCCCGAACTGCACGTCATCTACCTGCCCTACATGAACTACACCCTTGCGCCGGATGGGATCGTCTTTCCCGGCAACGTCCATGTGCAGCTCTGCGGCATGCCCGGCATCGCGCAATACAAGGAACCGTCCATTCGGGAATACGAGCAGAAGACGATCGATCGCTGGCGCGCGGCCTCAGGCCACCCGATCACCGACTGGCACTACAGTTGTTGGCCGGCAGACCGGACGATGGCACCGTTCCAGTATCCGAACGTGCTCCAGCGCTTCTACCGCGACAACCGGGATAAGACCAAGGGGACCTTCATCAACGGCGACAACTACAACGAGTGGGGTCGCTTCCACATCACCCTCTACGCTTGGATGAAGCTGCTCTGGAGTCCCGATTACAACGTGGCCGCAGGCGTCGAAGCCTTCAGCCGCCGCATGTTCGGCCCTGCTGGGGAGACGGTCCACGAGCTGCTCAACCTGCAGATCAAGAGCTGGGAGGAGAGCCGCTGGACCAACGCCGTGATGACGGCGCAGGCGGTCTACCAGCACAGCTACCCGCGCGAGACCAAAGACCGCATCAAAGCGCTACTGGAGAAGGCGGGCAAAGAAGTGGCGGGCGACGCCGTGCTACAGGAGCGCTTCACCTACTTCGCGCGCCCCTTCGCCGACTTCTTCCGCGAGTTCGCCCAGGTGGTGGACGGCGAGGGGATGCGGGAGATGACGGCGATGAAGGTCATGGAGAGCCCCGCAATCAACGGCAAGCTCGATGACGCAGTCTGGGCGTCGGCTCAGCCGGTCGCGTTGCGTAAGCGCCTGAATGACGGCACGCAGGGGGAGACGCAACACCCGACCACGGTGCGCGCGGTGTGGACGCTGGACGGCGTAACCTTCGGGTTCCACATGGCGGAGCCGGCGCCCACCGCCCTCAAGCGCGACGTGAAGGCGCGCGACCACGCCCTGACCTGGCACGACGACTGCGTCGAGCTTTTCATCGACGTGACGGGCGAGAACCAGGGCCGCTGCGCCCAGCTTGTGATCAACGCCAACCACGCGGTGCAGGACCTCTTTGCTGGCGATGAGACCTGGGGCGCCGAGCACGTCAAGGTCGGCTCGCACATTGGCGACGACTTCTGGAGCCTGGAGGTCTTCATCCCCTTTGGCGATCTTGCCTACAAGAAGGGCTCATCCGGCGGTGACCGCTGGGGGATTCAGGTGACGCGGCACCGTACGGGCAAGAAAGTGGATGGCGCGTCTGTCGGCGTCTGGGAGAACCAGAAGCTTAACGCCGCCTCGGGCGGCTTCAACAGCAACCTCTCCGACTTCAGTTTCTTGAATTTCAGGGAGTAGGTCCGGGAAAAGCGGCGTCGCGCGGGATACCGCTTGCCGCCGCACTCCGAGACGCTGCCGCCTGGGCACAGCTCTTCTGGAGTGCGGGGGCAAGCGAAGCGCGACACCGCTTTTCGAGCGTGAAGGGCCCGCACCACGTCTCAAAAATGAGGGCATACAAGACCATGCGAAACACACCTGCGCATGCGAAAGCATTCGATGGCAAATCGCTGCCTGCCTGCTGGCGGGTAATCGGCGGGGGCGAAGCCGGCGTTTCACGCCGCCATGTCAAAACTGGCGCCCAATCGCTGCACTGGACCTGGGCCGGCGGTTCGCGGTTGCTGCGCGAGGAGCTGGCGCTCGATGTGCCGGCCGCCCCCGGCGCCGGCATCGAGGGCTGGGTCTACCTTGAGAAGCCGCTACCGGGGCGCCTGACCTTCCGGTTCGGCACCGCGGCGGGTACGGAGGCGGGAACCCCGCCTTACGCATTCCGCTTCGGCCTCGACTTCACCGGCTGGCGCATGTTTCGCGTCTCGTTCGAGCGGGATTGCCGCGAGTTGCCGATGTCGGAGGTCGGAGGTCGGAGGTCGGAGGTCGACTGCATGGAGCTCGTCCCGCCGCCCGAATCGCCAGACGGCAGCCTGTGGCTCGACGCGCTGCTCATAGGTGCGGGCGTCTCCGGGCAGCGCAGTGCCGACTTCCAGATTCCCGAACACGCGGACGGCCTGGGCGGCTGGTGTGAGCACTGGCCGCTGCACTACGTGCGGCAGGCACCGAGCCTGCCGCTGCCGGGGGATTTGACAGAGCCGCAGAAGCGAGACTTCGCCACGATCTTCGCGCGCTACCTGACATGGCTGCTCGGGGATCGGCCCGACTTGACCGACCCGGTGCTGCGGGCCGGGATGGAGCAGTTCCAGGCCTACATGCGTCGTGGCTGGTCGGAACTGGAAGCGCTGGGAATCGCCCGCGACACCGAAGGCCGCATCATCGGTCCCGGCCTGGTGAAGAACTTCGGCAGCCCCACCAGCTTCAAGCACGTCTTCTACGACATCCTCATGCCAATCGTGTTCGACTGGAAGGTCAACGGCAACGAACGGGCACGGGGTACGGCGCTCGAATTGTTCGACTACATCCACGATCAAGGCTTTGCCGAAGGAAGTGGTCTTGGGGACCTGTGGCTCTTCCCCCTTGGTTTCGCGCCCTACTGCCACGTCGTAGTCCTGATGCGCGACGAACTGCGCGCGACGGGACGGCTCAACGCCGCCGTGCGGGCGGCGTTCTGGTATCTGACCTTCGGCAAGACCTTCACGCGTTTCGGCGAGGAGTATGTCGAGACCAACGCCGACGCATTGCGCAGCATTGTTTTCACCTCGCTGGCGATGATCCTGGCCATGGACGACACACCGCAAAAGGTCCAGTACATG
>CAZZCT010000184.1:0-10781 GCA_964652365.1 uncultured Lentisphaerales bacterium | reverse complement strand
ACCTGCAACCCTCAGATCCGTAGTCTGATGCTCTATCCAATTGAGCTACAGGCACTCGAAGCAGATGACACTATACCCCATGCCCGCCGCCGCGCGCAAGGGCTTTCGGTACTCTTTTTTTGAGCGGCCACAGATCGAGAAACTTGCGTGACATGCTTGACTGGCGTGGTATATTTGAAAACTGATGAATGGCTATGGCACTCGTATCACCGCTTTCCGGCGGCAGTACGGCGGGCGGTTGCTGATTCTGGGCCATCACTACCAGCGGCCAGAGGTGCTGCGGCATGCCGATGTCCTCGGCGATTCACTCACGCTGGCCCGCGAAGCCGCCCGTGCACAGGCTGAGCGAATCGTGTGTTGCGGCGTGCGTTGCATGGCCGAGACCGCCGCGCTCCTGGCGCACTCCGGGCAGTCCGTATTCATGCCGGAGCTGGCGGCCGGTTGCCCCATGGCTGAAATGGTCGACCGCGGCGGATTCGAGCAGGCCTGGCGCCTGTTGACTGAGCAGGTGCCGGATTGGGTGCCGATCGTGCACATCAACAGTTCGGTGGCCCTCAAGGCCTTCTGCGGTCATCACGGCGGGTGCACCTGCACGGCTGGCAATGCGACCCAGATGCTGGGACGCGGTTTGGCGGAGGGGCGGCGCATCCTGTTTGCGCCGGATTCGCACCTGGCGCTCAATAGCGCACGTGACCTCGGTCTTGCCTGTGAATCGGTGGTCTGCTACCGCGGGCTGTTGCCCGAGGGGGGCCTGGGCACTGTCGACCTTAACCCGGTGCGGCTCGTCTTCTGGGATGGGTTCTGCCATGCGCATCGGGTCTTCCGGCCAGAACAGGTGGCTGCCGTGCGGGTGCGCTACCCGGGCGCCAAGGTCATCGTGCACGCCGACGCGGCAAGCGACGTGGTGTTGGCCGCTGATGCACATGCCTCAAGCGCCGGGATTGTGCAATTCGTCGAAAAACTTTCGGATGGCAGTTCCGTGGCGGTCGGCGCCGAGACGAGCTTGGTCCGCCGCTTGGCGAGTCAGCACGTCGGGCGCGTGCGCGTGATGCCGCTCGCCGAGTCGACCTGCCCGGACATGCAGCTGACAACCGAAGCCAGCCTGTGCCGACTGCTGGAGTACTGGCCGGAGTCGGGCAGCATACGGCTTCCCGATGGCGTGGTGGCCGATGCGCGGGCCTCGCTACACCGCATGCTGGCCGCGGGGTGAATGCCTTGTTTCACGTGCGGACTCCAGAGGCGCACGGTGTTGCGATGGCCGCGCGGTCCGCACACGCAAACGCCGGTGGCACACCGGACGGTCTGCGCCGCGCGTTGGACACATGCACAACCGGTCTTACAGAACACCAACAGCCTGCAGCCACGCGGCGGCGATCAGGGCATGGCCGCTGGTCGATGGGTGGCAGCCGTCACCGGTCCAGGCCACGTCGGGCAGGGTCGTCCGGGCCGCCAGAAGGGCGTCGCGCGCTGGCACATAGATGGCGCCGTACTGCCGGGCCAGGTCGGCGGTTACGGACGCGTACTGGCCCAGCAGGTCATTGAGCTGTGAGACGTTTGCGTGCGTAATGGTGGTGGGGCTCACGAGTACCAGTTGACGCACACCGGCCGCCAGTGCCTGCTCGATGAGTTTCATGAAGTTGGCGCGGAACTCCGGCAAGGCGATGTGCTTCTGCCCGTTCCATTCGCCGGCCAGGCGCCAGACATCGTTGACGCCGATCTTGATCGAAAGCACCTGGGGTTTCAGCTCGAGGCAGTCATTCGACCAGCGGGTCAGCAGTTCGGCAGTACGGTCGCCGCCCACGCCGCGGTTGACGATCTCAACGTGTAGGTCGGGCCGGACGGCGCTAAGCATTCCGCGCACCATGGCGACATAGCCGCCACCCAGCCCCGGAGGCGTGCCGCGACCGGCATCGGTGATGCTGTCGCCCTGGAATAGGACCCGATCGCCGGGCTTCAAAATGCACTTTGACATAAGACTGGTGCTCCTGCGTCGCGCGTGTTCTGGCGGTTGCGTCGCGCATGATGCCGCCCTGCGGGGGGCACGTCCTGCGGTCAGGGCATGCCGGGGCCTGGTTGTTCGAGCGAAAAGTTTAGGTGTGCCGTCCCGGAAAATCCACTGTTTTTTGCGCCTCATTCCGGTGGGTACGCCTCCGTCTCTCAGCCTTGCACCGCGCCGGCTGAGGGCCGACCTGGTGTCATCCGCGCAGCCAGTGGCCGAACCGCGCATCGACCAACCCATTGCTGCTTCGCCAAGCTTGCGCTTGGAACTGCGCCGGAGTGATGGCAGACTGTGGAGCTTCATTGCATGCAGCCGGCGAGCTGCGAGGAGGACGCAATGCCGCAACGGGCCGTGATGACCAACCGCGAACGTTTTCAGGCTGTGACCACGTTCCAACCTTTCGACCGGCTACCGGTGGTGGAGTGGGCAGGGTGGTGGGACAAGACCATCACGCGCTGGCACGGCGAGGGGCTGCCTGCGAGCATCACCGACCGCTACGCCATCCTCGATTACCTCGGGCTGGACGTCTACTGGCAGGACTGGTTTCCCGCCATTCACTGGGACGCCCCCAGATCCGCAGGGCACGGCCAGGGGTTGATCCTGGACGAGGCCGGCTACGAGCGGCTGCGTCCCCACCTGTTCCGGATCCTCGACCAGTGGCCGCTTGACCCGGTGCGTTGGCGTATGGCGGCCGAGAAGCAGCGCCGCGGCGAATGGGTGCTGTGGTTCACGTTGGAGGGCTTCTTCTGGTTTGCGCGCACGCTGCTGGGCATCGAGCGGCACCTTTACGCATTCTACGATCAGCCCGCGCTGTTGCACCGCATCAACTCCGATCTGGCCGACTGGATGGTGCTGCTTATCGATCGCCTGTGCGCAATCTGTGTCCCGGACTTCATGACTTTTGCGGAGGACCTGAGCTACAACAACGGCCCCATGCTCTCCGAGGAGCAGTTCGACACCTTCATGTTGCCCTATTATCACCGGGTGGTTCCGCTGTTGCGCGACCGCGGTATTCTGCCGATTGTCGACTCGGACGGCGACATCACGCGTGCCGCGCCCTGGTTCGAGCGGGCCGGGATTCGCGGCATCCTGCCGCTGGAACGGCAGGCGGGCGTGGATCTGGGTGTGCTGCGGCGCAACCACCCGCGCATGATCTGGATTGGCGCATTTGACAAGATGACCATGAATCGGGGTGAGGCGGACGTAGCGGCCGAGTTCGAACGCCTGCTGCCGGTGGCGCGCGCGGGCGGGTGCATCCTGAGCTGCGATCACCAGACGCCGCCGGGCGTGTCGCTGGACCAGTACGGGCGGTACCTGCGGCTCTTTCGCGAGTTTGCCCTTCGCGCCGCTCACTAGATTCCTCGTACCGAGAAATCTAATGTTTCTTGGCCGCACTTCGTCGCGACAGTCGGTCGAACGCAAGAAGTCACCTGCGCTCAAGGGGCGTGGTGCGGGGTCGAAGCTGTGTCTGGCCCAACCAGCTGCAGTTGAAGTTTGAGGCTCCTGGGACGCGGTCGGTGTTTGATTCACTGCGTTGCTCAGATCAGGCACGGCCAGGCACCTAGAGCCAGCTTACAAGCTCCCCGATCGGCTTGCGGTTCGGTGTGGAGGGCGCGCCGGTCGGAGCGGATCGCGGATGGCCGACGGTGATCACTGCGACAGGGAGAACGGTGCGCGGCCAGCCGGCCAGGCGGGCCAGCGGGCGCGGCTTGATCCAGCCGATCCAGCAGGTGCCGAGTCCGAGAGCGGCTGCCGCCAGCACCAGGTGCTCGCCGGCGATGCCGATGTCGATCCATGGGTAATCGACGCCGGAGATCGATGCGCCCAGGCGGTGCGTGATGAGGTTGCGCGCCATCCCGAAAATGACATGCACAGGGGCCTCGCGCGCCCAGTGCATGCCCAAACCCGGAAGGAAGCCCTCTTCCACGATGCGTCGCCGTATGTCGGCGTCCTGCGCGACGGCCAGGCGCCATGGCTGGCGGTTACAGGCGGAGGGTGCCAGGCGGACGGCCTCCAGCAGTTGCTTCAGGTCGTCAGAACTCACGGGGTCAGGACGATATGCGCGGCAACTCGTGCGTCGGGCGATTGTTTCGAAGACGGTCATGAGCCTTGTTCCAGGGAGCGGGTGCCGCGTCAAAGGCGAGGTGTCGGAGGCCCTAGCCCACCCAGGAGGCCGAAAGAGTGCATTCTACGCCGGGCCCGAGGACGGGTAAACATGCAAAGCAGCCAACCGTGCGGCTGCGCTGCAAGCGAATCACAGCGCGCCGGCGACGCGCGCCAGGGCCTCGTAGTTCTGCACCGTGCGCGGTGCCAGGTGTCGCCCGATCGGGCAGGCGCTGGGCATCAACACGAATCCGCGCCCAGGACCCTCGGTGCCCTCTGCCAGCGTGCGTTGCGCCACGCGCTCGAAGTGCGGGGTGGAGAGGGTCTCGATGTCGCTCAGTTCGATGCCGCCAAAGAGCGTCAGTTGCCGCCCGGCCCGTGCCCGCACATCGCACACCCGCAGGTCGCCCTGCGGCGGCGGCTCCACCGGGTCCAGCGCCCGGCAGCCGGTCGCCAGGATCAGGTCGAGGATCGCGTCCAGGCGGCCGTGCGAATGGATGCGCGCCCAGCCGCCGTGGCGCTGGATCGAGGCCACCATCGGCTGCACGTAGGAGACGACATACTCACGGTATAAGTTTGGAGGCAGGTAGGGCGGCGACGCGTACTCGGGACCGTAGATGCGCCACAGGCGTCCGGGCAGGGCGCGGGCAATCGCTTCGGTGTGCGGGAGCAGCACCGCGGCGAACCGGTCGAGCAGCCTCCTGAAACGCGCCGGCTCGGTCAGCGCCAGGACCGTGTAGTCCTCCATGTGGAACAGCGACGCCGCCGCGCAGAGCGGATCGCCGGTGTCGAGCATCACGATGCCGGCATCGCCCAGTTCGGCCTCCGTGGCGAGTACCTGCGTGGGGTCAGGCTGACCGCCGGCTTCCGGCTCCGGCAGCGCCAGGTAGGCGTCGAGATCCTCGACGGACTTGAGCAGGTGCTCGGTGGTCCACCAGGTGTCGGTGTCGCGTTCGCGCTGGGTGCGCTGGGTGAGCCGGCGTCCGGGCGCCTCGACGACCGTTTCGCTGTGGCGGCGACCGTCGGCCTCCCACGAACGCTGCCGCACGTGCGCGGCCAGCGGGTCGGGTGGCGCGTCGCGGAAGGGCACGCCTCGCATCACGACGCGGTCGGACACGTCGCGGGTCAAGTCGAGCAGGGGCTTCCAGGAGGGGTCGTTGAAGATGTTGAATGGATCGGCCGGGTTGGGCCGCTGGTCGATGCCGTTCAGTTCGTAGAAGCAGACGGCCGGCCGGTCGACCGGTTCATCACGCAGGGTGGCCATCAGACGTTCGCGGCGGGTCATCATGCGGCGTTTCCTTGCGCGTCGGCCGGCCGGCGCGCCTCGACGAGCCAGTGCGGCATGGGCGGCGGTGCCGGGCGGACCGCGCAGTCGGCGAACCCGGCCTCGGCCAGCCAGCCGCACAGTTCGGTGTCGGCGAAGACCCAGCCATGGTTGGTGGTCAGGGCCATGTTCAGCGCGAACAAGGCCGAAAACCGCGGGTGGGTGTGCGTGGCGTCGGTCATCAGGTCGAGCACGAAGATGCGGCCGCCGGGCCGCAAGGCCGCGTAGGCCCGCCGCAGGATGGCGCGGATGGCGCTGGGCGACTCCTGGTGCAGCGCGCCAAAGATGGTGACGGCGTCCTGCCCGGGCGGGTAGGGGGTCGCATGGTAGTCGCCGGCCAGGCAGGTTACGCGGTCCGCGGCCGGCGATGCGGCGATCAGTTCCCTGGCGACGCGCACGATGCCGGGCAAGTCGAGTACCGTGCAGTGCAGTTCCGGGTTGGCTTGCGCCAACAGGGCGGCATACGTGCCTGGGCCCCCGCCCAGGTCGAGCAGACGGCGGCAGCCGACCAGATCCAGCAGGGGCACCACGGCCCGGCCGATGCCCAGCGCGCGTCCATGCATGGCCAGCACAAACCGTCGCGTGCGCTCGGGGTCGTCGCCAAGATGGACGGCGGGCGCCTCCACCGGGTGGCCCGTGCGGACCAGTTCGGCGGCGCGACCCCAGGCGGCGTAGACATCCCGGTTGTATCGAATGGCCTGGGTGAGGTCGGCCGGCGCGCCCGGAACCAGGCAGGCCGCCGCCGCCGGACCGTTGCGGTAACGCGTTCCTTCTTTGGTCAACAGCCCGAGCGCGACGCAGGCATCAAGCAACAATCGCAACCCCCGGCCGTCGACCGCACGTGCCTTGGCCAAGTCCTCGCAGGTGACGCCGTCGGGGTCGGCGAGCGCGGCAAAAAGGTCCAGTTCCAGCGCCGCAAAGAGCGCCGCCGAGCCATAGAAGGCGCTGGCGAGGTCGACGACGGCCGCCGGGTTCGTGAGCAGTGTGCGGGGTTGTTCAGACATGCGGGCCAACCGGGGTTGTGCTAGAGTCGATGCATTATGGTACAGACCGCGCGCACAGGCAATAGCGTGGAGATGGCACCGCCGCCGCCTGGGGCTTCTGGTGATCGGGGTCGAGCCGGCGGGGGCGCGGCCGTGCGTTGGCCGTGGCGCACCCTGCTGTTGGCGACGGTTGTGGCGGTGCTGGTGATTGTGCCCTTTGTCCTGTACGGCGCCGCGGTCGAAGCCTGGACCCGCGCGTTCGTGGCCGGCGCCGCGGAACACCCGGCGCGGGTAGCCGCGGTGTTGGGCGGGCTGCTGGTTGTAGACGTGCTGGCGCCGATTCCCTCGAGCCTGGTGAGCACGGCCTGTGGGACACTGCTCGGATTTCCGCTCGGATGGCTGGTCTCATCCCTGGGCATGACGATCAGCGGGGTCGCAGGCTATCTGGTCGGCCGCGCGCTGACGCCGGGGGCGCGGCGGGCGATCGGGGAGCGCGAGTTGGCGATGCTGGAGCGGCTCTATGCTCGGTGGGGGATCTGGGTCCTGGCGATTCTGCGGCCGGTGCCGGTGCTGGCCGAGGCCTCGGTTGTGTTCGCGGGCCTGGCACGTGTGTCGCGTCGGGCGGGTTTTGTGGCGCTGGTGCTGTCGAACCTGGGGATCTCCGCCGTGTACGTGGCGGTGGGCTCCACGGCCGCCCTGCACCACACGTTCCTGACGGCATTCCTGGCTGCCTTGTTGCTGCCGGGCCTGGCCATGCTGCTGGCGCGCGGGCTATTCTCAGGATGACGGCCCGGACGTTCGAATTCCGCCTGAAGGATGGACTACGAACGCGTTCTCGCATGATCCAGCGGTGTTTGTAGTCCCGCCTTCAGGCGGTCCCCGCCATACTGAGGACTGCTGTCCCGCGGGCTGAGGTTGACATCGCCGCGGCGGGCCATATACCGTGCCTCGGTGCATGCGGACTCCAGTCGAGCGTCGGGTGTTTGGCGGTCTCTGCGTGACGGCGCGCGCCTGCTCGTGCGGCATCCGTTTGTCATCGTCCCGTTTCTCTTGTACGCGGCGACAGCACATCGCCACGTCGGCTTGCCCGATTGGGCCGTGCTGGCCGGCGCCATGGCGCGGCCCGAACTGGCCGTGGCGGCCTGGAACCATCCCCTGACCAACCTGCTGGGATGGCTGGCTGGCCACCTCGCCCCCGGCGACACACTCGCGGCGCGGCTGGTCTGGGTCTCGGTCCTTCCGGCTGCCCTCGCGGTGGCCTGTTTCTACGCCGCCCTGCTGGCTTCGGGGTTGCCGCGGTGGCTGGCCGGCGCCTGCGGCGCGGTCTACATGCTGAGCCACGGGGTTTGGTGGCATGGCACCATCACCGAGAGCTATGCCATCAGCCTGCTGCTGCTGAATGCCAGCTTGTGTTTGAGCGCGCGGGCGGATTCCGGTGGCGGGGACTTCCGCCGCACGGATTCGGCACTGCTCTTCGTGCTGGCCGGTCTGGCACTGGCAAACCATGTGGCGAATGCGGTGCTGACGCCCGCGGCCCTGGTCTGGCTGATGGCCTACCGCTCGTCGCCGACCGCCCCGGATGGTGTGCAGCCGCAGCTGCCGTCCGCAAGGGACCGAGCCGGGGTGAGCGTGCGCATGTGCGGCTGGTGGCTGCTGGGTGCGCTGCCATTCCTGCTGTTGGTGGGCCATGACCTGGCCACGCGCCCCGGGGCGGCAGGGCAGTTGATTGGCGGGAGCTTTCGCAGCCTGATGTTCCGCGGTACGACGGCGGGCATCCTGCCCCGCGCGGTCGACCTGCTGGTGCTGCAGTTCCCTTCGCCGTTCATCCTGGCCGTGCTGCTGGGTACGTGTGCCTGCGCACTGCCCACACGGCTTTGGCCCGCCAGTCGGCGGATTTTCGGGCCGGCGGCCGTCCGGATGCATGGCTGGGCGATCGTCGTGCCGACGGCCCTGTTTTTCGGCGGCTACGAGACCTGGGACCGTTTCGCATTCTTCCTGCCGGTCTTCACGCTGGCGTCGCTGTGGGGCTCCCAGTTCGTTGCGGAGGGCTGGCGGCAGGCTTCCCGCGCATCGCGTCTCGCACGCGGGTTGTTGCGCACAGCACTGCTGGTGGCGCTCGCGGTGTCGATCGCGTGGCCGCCGTGGGTCTACGGGCAGATTCGACGGTGGTCGCTCGCGGACGGGTACTGGGCCCGGCGATTTGGACCGATCGAGCGACAGTACCGGACGCGGTACGACCTTGTGGGCTTGCTGACCGATCCGACGCGGCACGACCGCCGAAGCCTGGAGCTCTTTGTGCACTCACTGCTCGAGCATGCGCCGCAAGGAGCCTGGATCGTGGACGATATGTCCACCTACTACCAGATCGAACAGGTGCGTCGCGCGACGCGCAGCCGCGCCGACTTGGGGCTCGTCGCCGTCGTGCCCCCGTTTCTGGCGGACCACGGGCTGGACCCGCGCGGTGCGGCGGTTCGGGTGACCGGCGACGGCAGGAGCGTCTTGCTGGTGACCACCAATGGACTGTGCGGGCAGGTCGCCTGGCACTTGCGTGCGGCGGGGTATGCGATGGCCCCATTCGAGCTCGGCGCGGGGCAGTCGGTGTGGCGGATGGTGCCGCCTGGCTGCGGTTCGGACTGACGGGCCAGGATGCCAGTTGCTTCGGGCGCGCGCCGGCGCCGCCGCGATCGGTCTTGACGCGGCCGGGCGCCTCGCGCATTGTCTGGCGCCTGCGAACCAGGAGGTCCCCAGGATGCGCACACTTCATGTAGCTTCAGCCCAGATTGTGGCGGCCGGCGGTTCCGCGCACACCTTGCCGCAAATCGATGCGCTGTCCAAGGCGGCGGCGTTGCTGGGCGCAGATGCGGTGCTCTTCTCCGAGGTCGTGGTGCACGGCTACGACTACGACATGGGCGTGGAGAGCGTCGGGCGACAGGCCGAGCCGCTTGACGGGCCGGTTGTCGGCGCGATTCGCGCGATGGCCAGTTGCAACCGCATCACCATTCTGGCCGGCACGTTTGAGCGCGATGGCGACGCGATCTACAACAGCCACGTGGTGGCCGGACCGTCAGGTCAGCTCTGGGTGCAGCGCAAGCACAAGCTGACCGAGGGCGAGCAACGCGCCGGTCTGCGTCCCGGGCCGCGCGAACGTACGCTGTTTGAGCTGAACGGCGTGCGCTGCGCCGTGCTGATCTGCGCTGACACGGGCATTGAGGGTCTGTCGGACGAGTTGCGGCAGCGGCAGGTGGATCTGCGCTTCATCCCAACCGGTGGGGGCGGAAAGCTATCTGACACGCTGGGCCAGGCCGATCTGGCGTCACCCGACGGGCGCACGCGTTACGAGGAGAACCGGCCGCGCGTCTGCATCGCGACTGCTTTCGACCCCCAGCAGGCCGAGTGGGGCAGCGCGTTCGTTTCATCCAACGCCCTGGGCCCGGCCGGAGCCCAGACCTGTCATCAGGGCCACTGCATAATCGTCGACGCTCAGGGCGTGCTGCGCGCCCAGGCGGTGGGCACGATTGTGCGCGAGCACATGCACTCCCAACTGATCAACGCCGTACTCCAATTCTCCTGAGCGAGGCAAGCATGGATTCCAAACAGCGCCTGATCAACCAGATCCGCGACCGCGAGGTCGACCGCGTGCCGATGATTGGTGGCTGGAACCTCGGGGCGCGCAACATCGCCGAACTGGCCGGTCTCGGTCTGGACGACTACCTCGCCGATCCGCTGGGCGGCGTCATCGGCGCCAATGTGCGGCTCGGAGTGGATGCGATCGTGCCGCCGGTGGTGCCGCAGAACGTGGACGAGATCCGCCAGGGGTCGCTCCAGGAGTCGCACTTCGCCGGGGTCGAACCGGAGGCGCTGCGGGAGCGTGCCGAGGCCATACCGGATGATGCGGTCGTGGTGCTGAAGAAGTTCGATGCCGCGCAGGCGGAGCGGAACTACCGCGATGCCTGGGAGCCGCTGCTCAAGCGCCTGCGCGCGAGCGGGCTGGAGCTGATCGCCACGGCATGGGAGTCGCCCGCCAACTTCTCGCTCTATTTCCAGTACGGGTACGAGGCGTTCCTGGCCGCCGTGGCGCTTTACCCGGAGGCGGTGCGCCGGATCTACTGGGAAGATGGACTGCTGGCCCGCGAACGTAACCGGGTGCTGATCCGGCTGATGCGCGAGTGGGACTTGGTGCCGCTGCTCTTCTGCGGCCACGACATCTGCGTCAATCGCGGTCCGCTGGTCGACCCCGGCTGGCTGCGCACGCACTACTGGCCGCACGTCCGGACTTCGATGGAGCCGTTCCGCGAGGCCGGGATCCGGTTCATCCACCACTGCGACGGCAACGTCATGCCGCTCGTGGACGACATGGTGGCGGCGGGTTACT
>CAZZCT010000183.1:0-10867 GCA_964652365.1 uncultured Lentisphaerales bacterium | reverse complement strand
GTCTGCGGGGGCCTTCCGCTCCCCCTCGCTCATCAACTCTCGCAGTTTAGGGGCTCGGGACCCGGCGCAGAAACCACGGAAACCACGGCAGCGAATAGCCGCAGACCCACAGGTCCATGGGCGGCACGCCATGGCATGGAACAGCGTTGGCCCGTCTCCCGCGAGCACGGAACTCAGATGGTCTGTCGTCGTCCTCGTCGTCTTCCTTGGGATCGCGCGCGACGACGAGACATCGAATACACGCCCCGCCAAACCAGTGAACACCGTCTCCTTGTCGACTTTCCCGCGGATGAGGGTGCTAACGCAGTAAGATCAATGTCCCCGCCGGCGGAGCCTTCAATCCCGCGATCCGGATCTCGTTGGCGAGTTTGTCCACCGTCACCTCGCCGCCGGTCCAGTTGGTCAGACTCCGATCGAGCACGAACTGCGCTGCGCCGCCGAGTGGGTCGCTGCCGGTCCAGGTCATCAGGACAAAACTCCGGCCGTCCGGCCGCATCCCGCCGACACCCTTCACGCGCAGGCTGACGGTGCCGGTGGCCGGCAGCGCGAGATTGCCGCCCACGGCGACGCGGTCATTGGACGCTGTGCCCAGTTCCACGTCCCAGACCGGCCGCTCTGCCGGCGTTGCGCCGGGCGTGAAGGTGAAGCTGCCGGTGCTCAGCGTGCCGATCCCGTTGCTGCCCGGGGCCAGGCCGCCGCCCGAGGCAATCGACACGGCGCGCACCACGCTGCCAGTGCCGCCCAGCGTCGCGCCGGCCGACACGCTGACGGTGCCGCCGCCCGTGCCTAGCGAGCCGTCAACCAGCAGGGCGCCGCCCTGCACCGAGGTGGTCCCGCTGTAGGTGCTGGCTCCGGTGAGACGGAGCGTGCTGGCGCCGAGCTTGCGCAGGTTGAGCGTGCTGACGCCGTTGCCGATGGCGCTGCCGTAGGTGAAATCGCCGCCGGTTGTGTCGATGCCCAGGTAGGCGCCGGATGCGAAGGGTGAGGGGCTCGTACCACGCAAGCCGTCGATCTCGGCCGCGGTCCACTCGCCCGCGCCACCCGCCTGCACCGTCAGCGTGGCGCCGGCCGAAACGCTCCAGCGGGAGTTGACGTTGTAGCCGGGCAGCGCGGCGGCGCGCTGCGTCTTCAACATGCCGGCCGATACGACACTGTTGCCGGTCCAGAAGTTCGCGCCGGTGAAGTACAATGTACCAGCGCCGTTCTTCTGGATGGCCCAACCCGCCAACCCCGGGTAGTTGGTGATGCTGCCGGAGAACACCAGTTCCGTTTCGATGGCGGGATCGTCATTGATTGCGAACTGCATGGCGACATTGTCGTTGCGCGCCCAGCTCCCCTGCATGTCGGCGGCATAGTGCGCCGTCTCGCCGCCACTGGAGATCACGTTGTAGTTCACGACTTGGCTCTTGACCAACGCGTACCCGCCGCCGTTGGTCACCACACCACCCCCCGTGAAAACGACCGAACCAACGGCCTGCACGATGCCGTTGATGTCGAGGGTGCCGGTGCGGTGGATTGTGGCGATGCCTCCCAGGACGCTTTGAGCAGTTCCCAGGATCTTCACTAGAGCGGACGGCGCACCGGGATCTGATGCCCCGATCGTCGCACCGCCGTTGATGGTATAATTGGCTCCGGCGTTGGAGAGGAAGGTGCCTTCCTTGACCCAGCCGGCCGTGTGACCCTGGCCGATCATGTCGATGGTGCCCAGCCCTGTCTTGATCCACGAGCCGTTCTGATTGTTGAATCCCGAGTTGACGAGGGTACAGCTCGGCGCGACGTCGATCGTGACGACCCCGTTGTAGGGTATGAACGCGCCGGTCTGGTTGACCGTAAGGCCGTTGCCTGTGATCCGAAGATCCGATCCCACATACGCATTGATGCCACCGGGATAGTTCAGTGTGCCGGTCGTCGCGCCATCACCGATCTGCACCGTGCCTTCGAACAAGTTGATCGGGCCGTTCGCTGTCTTGGTAGCCGTCAGGATTAGTTTGCCGGGGCCGCTCTTAGTGACGCGCAAGTCCGCAAGCGTATTCGCAATGGTCGAATCGATCTGCAGGGCGCCGGCTGTGTTGTTCTGGATAATCACCAACTCATTGTTGAAACGCGTCGACGGCTGCGAGATGCTGCCGCCGGTGATCTTTGTCAGGTTCGCGCCGACGTTGGGCGTCACCAGGATGCCGCCGCTGCTGATGGTGTTGGCTCCGGAGAGGGTGAGCGTGCGCGCCCCGGCAGTGTTGAAGCGGATGCTGTTGAAGGTCGCGCCCGAGGGCGGCGTGACATCGCTGGTGATATCGGCATTGGCGCCGGTGACGAACGATCCCATCGGCGTGTAGCCACCGGTAATCGTGGAGAGCCCTACGACGGTCGTGCCGTCCGAGCCGCGCGCCATCCAGTCGGCAAGCCCGTACGCCCCGACCACCACGCCGTTCGCATTGAGCAGCAGGCTGTTGATCGTGCCAGCGGAGGTCGTCACCGAACCGCTGCCGCTGTTGCGGATCGTGAACGGTCCGACGTCGGCCGCGCGGGAGACGGCGCCCAGAGCCACGGAGGTCGTGCCGCCAAGGGTCAGCGTCTGTCCCGCGCCCAGAAGGGTCACACCGTTGACCGTGACCGTGCCGGCAGGCGTGCCGATGATCTCAAGTTCGCCGGCAAAGCCGGCTGAACCGAGCGTGAGGGCTGCGGACGGGGATATCTTGGCGTTGGCGTCCGCGGTGTAATCGAGTGTGAGCTTGCCGGCTGAAACGCTGGTCGCGCCGCTGAAGGTGTTGGAGCCGCAGAGGCGCAACGTGCCCAGCCCGGCCTTGGTCAGACCTCCGCTGCCGCGCATGTCGGCGCAGATGGTCAGGTCGTAGTTGGTGGCGGTCGAGTCGTTGACCGTGAAGGTGCGGGTGGCCGCCCCCAGCGAGAGCGCGCCGTCGATCGTGGCGCCGTTGTCGTTGGCGGTGTTGCCGCTGTAGGTGACGTTGTTGCCAAGCGTCAGGCTGCCGGTGTCGGTGTCGAGCAGGGTGGACGATCCGGTCGGTCCGCCGCCCAGGGTGGTCAGTGCGGTCGTGGCATAGACATTGGTGGTCAGATCGAGCGTGCCTGCAGTGACCGTCAGCGTGGCGGCCAGAGAGCCGGACGCATGGGGCAACGAGGCGGCGGCGGGGATGCGCAGTGTGCCATTGCCGCTCTTGACGAGCGTCAGTCCGCCTCCGCCCGACTTCGTCATGGCACCGGCCAGTTCAGCGGTCGCGGCGTCCACGCGGAAGGTGCGCGTCACGGCGCTTGCCGTGTCGTTCAGGTTGATTGGATTGAGCCAAGTGAGCTTGCGGTCGGCAGTGGCCGCATTCAGGGTCAGCGTCGATCCGTTGGGCTGGAAGGGCGCCGTGCCCCAGACCAGCGCGGTCGGGCTGCCGACCGTGCCAAAGGCGACCTGGATGTCCGCGCCTTTGGCGCTGAAGCCTGGAATCGATGCGGTGCCGACGCCCGAAATCCGCATCTGCCCGTCGGCCGTGCCGCCCGCGCGGACGATGTCAACGTTCGACTCGAGCACGGCGGCGAAGTTGTTGTCCGGGTCGATGCGCAGGCTGCCGGCGCCCAACGCCGCGGCGCCGGTCAGGCGAAGCGTGCCGCGACTCAGGGTGGTGATGCCGGAGTAGGTGTTGTTGCCCGACAGCGTCCAGAGCCCGGTTCCGGTCTTGGTGAGGCCGGTCTTGTTGATCGCACTGTTGTTCGTGATCGCGCCGGCGATTTCGCCGATGCCTGCCGTCGAGCCCTGCAGGGTCAGCGTCTTCGAGCCCGCGCCGGTGGCCGTGAAGTCGGCGGTGAACTTGAGCAATCCGGCGCCCGACTGATCGAGCGTGGGGACTCCGGTGGTGCTGGCGAGGTTAAGGGCGCGATCGGTTGTGTCGCCCGTGCCGGTGTAGATCAGCATCGAAGGGAACGCGCCAGCGCCCATCGAAATCGTGCCGTTGCCAGGTGCGGGGTTGCCGAAGGTACTGGCCCCGCTGTTGACGTTCTTGATGGAGTCGAAGTAGACGCCGCCGCCGTTCCAGCCGCCGATGGTCGTCGTGCCGGTGTAGGGATTGGCGCTGTTGAGGCGTACGTAGCTGGCGCTGCCGAAATTGATCAGCGAGAGACTGGTTCGGCCGGTTGCGCTGTCGAGGATCTTGCCGGCCAGGTCCAGGGTCCAGTAGCCGCTGCCGCTATACACGGCAAAGCTCTTGTTGCCGTCGCCGGATGCGGTCAGATCGCTGGTGAAGGCCAACGTGCCCGAGGCGCCCGTCAGATCCAACGTTGCGCCGCCTGTCGTGCCGGAGAGATCCAGCACACGGTCGGTGGTGTCGCCGGTGCCGTTGTAGTAGAGCGTTTTGGCGGCCGTGGTGACTCCCAGTTTGATGGTGCCGTTCTCGACCGTGGTGGGGGCGCCCATGGCGCTGGGGACACCCAGGTTGCGGATCGTGTTCACCTTCATGCCGCCATTGCTGATGATCTCCGTCGGACCGGTGTAGGTGCTGAGGCCGGAGAGGGTGATCAAGGATGTGCCGTTACCCCGGACCGTCGTCGCGCCGCCGGCGCTGTCAAAAATGCTCCCGGAGACCGTAATGTTACCGCTGTAGGAGAAGAGCGTGAGGGCCTTGCTGCCGGTCCCGCTGGCGGTGACGTCGCCGGTGAGGGTGATCGCCTGGTTGGCGCCGGAGTTGTCGATGGTGGCGCCGCCGGTGGTGCCGGCCAGGTCGATGACGCGGTCCGTGACCTCGGCTGATGCTCCGGTCCGGTAGAGGGTAGCCGCCGTCGTGCCGCTGCCGATGGCGATCACGCCCTCGGCTGGCGTCATCGGGACGCCCAGGCTGCTGCTGGCCGATCCGCCGCTGACCTTGTTGACGGATGTGACCTTGAGTGTGCCGTTCTGAATGGTGACCGGGCCTGCGAAGGTGTTCGCGCCGGAGAGCGTGACCGTGTTGTTGCCGCTCTTGGTGAGCGAGCTGCCCGACACCACCGCGCTGATCGTGGCGGCGTCGACGGTCGACTCGATCGTGGGCGACACACCCGAGAGCACCAGCTTGGCCGTGCCGCTGGCGGGTGGCGCGATCGTGTAACCGGTCGTGGTGAAGGAGATGCGGTTGACATTAATGTCGGTCGAAACGGCGTTGAGTTTGACCGTGTTGGCGGTGCCGCCGTTGCTCGTGCCGAAGACCGCCTGGTCCGCGCTCAAGTTTCCGTAGGCGCCCAGCGTGCCGGTGGACGAGGCTGCCCGCCAGTTACTGGCCGTGGTGGTCCAGAGGCCGTTGGCGTCGATGCTGCCGGTCTTCGTTGAAGTGGCACCGTCCTGGTCCCAGTAGTAGGTCTCGGCCCTGGCTGACACGTTGGACAAGAGTGCCCAGGCGAGGCCCCACGCCAAAGCCTGCCGTACACCACCCCGTGAGTCTCTTGCGATCATGATCGATTCTCCTGTTCCAACGCACCCCGCACATCACCACTCTGCCCACACTTGCGCCCGTAGAACGGTGCTCCTGCGCCGTTCCGACTCATCGACCGTGCTCCTGCACTGTTCGGACGGCCCGGAGGACCGTCCTACAGGCCGACGCTCCCGCGATGTTCGGACGGCCCGGAGGACCGTCCTACAGCCGACGCTCCCGCGCACATCTGCTCACACCTGTCGTGCCGTCCGGCCCGGCAACACACGCCCCGCGAAAAGACGCACCTCATCCGGTGTGCTCTCGCAGGGGTGCTCGCTGACCCAGTCGACCGCGGCTTGAATGCGTTCACGGCAGCAGGAGTCGACGGTCGTCAGGTAGGGTGGCTGGCGATTGGCGGCATCCAACCCATCGTAGCCCATCACGCCGATATCCTCCGGCACCCGCCGGCCTTCGCGCCGCAGGTAGTCCAGAACTCCCAGCGCCTGCACGTCCGAGTCCACGAAGATGGCATCGCAGTCCTGCACGTGCGACAGCAGCAACGAAGCACCGCAGTAGCCGTCGGCCTGTCCATAGCCCGCCAGGCGCAGGATCCGCTGCGCTTCGAATGGCAGCCCGAAGCTCGTCAAGGCCGCACGGTAGCCCTGGAGCGCCAGTTCGCCCCAGGACTCGGAGGAGCAGATCAGCGCAATGCGGCGGTACCCCATCTCGATCAGGTGGCTCACACCCCCGCGCGTGCCCTCCGCCAGGTCGTGATCCACGCGCAGGCAGGGGTAGGGCGTGGCGGACTGGCCGAAGATTGCCACCGGCGCCAGCCGCGTGCGGATCAGGTGGCGCACGAGGCGCGCGGGCTGCTGGCTGTAGTGAAAGACGATCAGGTGTGCTCCCGCGAACTCCCGTGCCAGGCCGGCCGGGTCCGGGTCGCCGGGGATCGAGCGTATGCTGAAGACCAGGTGACGGTCCGCAACATCCAGGAACGCCCGCACCAACTGCTGGGCGTGTGGCCAGAAGGTCGGGTTGTACTCCGGTTGGTCGAGGTGTTCGCCTGGCATCACCAGAAATACGGTCTTGGCGACCACTGGCCGGGCGGGGAGCGGCCCGACAAAGGTGCCGCGTCCGTTGATGCGGTGGAGCACGTCCTGCTGTGCCAACTCGGAGAGCGCCTTGTGGACCGTTACGACCGTCGTATCCAGCTCGGCGGCCAGCGCATTCTGCCCCAGGATCTGGTCGCCGGGTTGGAGCTTCTGCTCGCCGATCCAGTGCAGGATCGCGTTCTTGACCTCATCACGCTTGCTGAAGCGCCTGAGCCGGGTGGTCGTTGGTTGCATGATTCCCATAGGACGCCAGTCCAATATACAACCAATATAGAAGCTGTGTGCTCATGGCACAAGCGAAATGTCCGACCTCTGACCTCTGACCTCCGACCAATGACCAGAGACCAATGACTAGCGTCCTCGCTCTACTTCCACGCTCTCGCTGCGTTGACCGCGACCGCCCAAGCAGGCTATAGTCCGGCGCACTTCAGGAGGTATACA
Organism: uncultured Lentisphaerales bacterium; assembly: GCA_964652365.1. Lineage (GTDB taxonomy): Bacteria > Verrucomicrobiota > Kiritimatiellia > RFP12 > CAZZCT01 > CAZZCT01. The sequence continues at coordinate 3,933 of CAZZCT010000183.1, read as the reverse complement.
TGGCGCTTACCTATCCGGTTGGACGCATTCTGACTGGTGACCGGAACGCAATCCTGGCCGCGCATGAGCGCTTTCAGAGTCAGACGGTCGACGAAATGCGGTTGATGAGCGACGCGGTGGAGCCGGCGGCAACACATCGGCGCACCACGCTGGCGCGTGAAGTCTCGGTCAGCGGCCCGGGCACCTTCTACCGTCGGGCGCAACGGACCCTGACCCTCGGACCGTCATCCGTGCCGGGGTGGTGGATTGAGCGCACCGATCAGGATGAGTCGCTGCCGATTGCGGTGTCGGTCCGCAATGTCTGGACGTCCCAGAGGAATGTCGTGCTTCGCAGCGGATCGCCGCACAACTACCTGCGCATGATTGAGCACATCGTCGCACTCCGCCTCGGACTCGGGCTGGATGACGTCTGCATCCGGACCGACGCCGGCGACCCGCCACTCTTTGACCGCGGCAGCCTCGACCTGGTGGAGGCCGTCGAACGGGCTGGGATCGTAACCCGCGACGCCCCGGCCGCCTACGTGACGGTCAAGGAACCGGTCACGATCGGTGGCGACCGGGGCGATTTCCTGACGTTGCTGCCGGCCGAGCCTCAGTCGCGCTGCCTGCGGATCGATTGTGCCGTCGATTTCGCCTCGGCCATCGGGCGGCAGCGCATCTGCTTCGACTTGACGCGTGAGACCTTCACGCATGGCGCGGGGGCGCGCACCAACGCCTCTTTTGCCACGATGGCGTTCTGCAAGACCATCGGCGTGCTCTTCGCCGACACGCGCAACCTGGGCTACACGCGGCGCAACATCCTGATCCATGGACGGCGGCGCTACCTGAACGAGCCCCGACTGCTCCACGAAGGTCGTTCGTTGGAGGCGGTCTGGCACCGCGCCACCCTTGATCTGCTGGCCGCCATCGCACTGGTCGACACCGGGCGGTTCGTGGGCACGGCCATCTCCTACCGCGCCGGCCATACGCTCGACGTGCGGTTGATGGCCCGGCTCTTCAAGCAGGACCTGCTCGTACGGTTGCCCGCGCCGACGTGATGCCTCGCACAGAGCAGGCCAGCCGGGACGCCGGCCGTGATCGCGGCGTCTTCCCCTCAGCATTCCGCGGCTCCGCGTCGGGGTTCCGCATCCGTTCTCTTAGGCTTTTTCCAGCTCGGTCATGCTTGACACATTGCCCGCATCTGGTAAACAATTTGAACAACAAAGCCACCCGGGTAGCAGCGTGTCGGACTTGGACACAGGAAGGGCGACAAGGCTGTCTACCGGCACGCTGCCAGGCAGGGAAATCCGCCGAAAGCTCTTGATTTTACGTTCACACCTGAGAGGACGACCGAGAACCGTGCGGTTCTGTCCACATGACAACAACCTGTCGCCCTGTTTTCGGCGGATTTCCCGCTTAGGAGCCTGTCGGTACGAGGCAGGGGCAACGTCTGAAGCCTAAGCCCGACAGGCTCCTAGGGTGTGCTGCTGCTACCGGTCTGTACGCACGCCGCCTGACGTGTGGTGGGAAAATCTGCGCATGGTAGTCCGGCCATGCCTGGCAAGGAGATGAAAGATGAACCGCGCTTCCGTGTCGATGGCATCATTGGTCGTTTGGGTGGCTGGCGCTGCTCTGGCTGCGCCCCTGCAGGACCGGGTCTACAAGGTCGACGACCGGGGATATGTTCGCAGCTTCCGGATCGCACTCGACGAGGTCGTCCTGTGGGCGCCGGACGGCGAAGTCGTGGTGGACGTGCCGACCCGGGGTTCTGCGGAGGCTTTGCGGGTGTTCGCGGAGCAACTCGGACGGCAGGCACACACGCGGGCCGATCTGGTGCTCTATGAGATTGAAGCGCCGCATAACGAGTTCACACGGCGGTTCGTGACGGCCGATGTGCTGGTTCGGGTGGCGCGGGATGCCGACGCGGTCGCGGTCCTCGCTCGTGCGCGCGTGACGGGCGGCACGCCGGTGCGTGGGCAGCGCGCGCTGGCGTTCGTGCGGGCGGCCGGTCCCGGCGGCGCGCTGGCGCTGGCAGAGTCGCTGCGCGGGCTGCCCGGCATCGTCGCCGCCGACGCGGTCCTCGCCAAGCAGCAGGAGCCGCGCTACATCCCGAACGACTCCTATTTCCCGCAACAGTGGCATCTCCGCAACACGGGACAGAATGGCGGCACGCCGGGGATCGATGTGAATGCGATCGGTGTGTGGGATGTCTACCGCGGCGCCGGGGTCCGGATCGGGATTCTGGACGACGGCCTGCAGACTGGGCATCCGGATCTCGCGCCGGCCGCGGACACCGTCAACGACTGGGACTTCTATAGCGGCGATGCCGATCCCAACCCTTCGACACGGTTGAACGCGGTGGCAAACAAGCACGGGACGAGTTGCGCTGGAGTCGCGGCGGCACGCGGCGGCAACGGGCAGGGGGTGAGTGGCGGTGCGCCGGAAGCGACGCTCGTCGGGCTTCGTCTGACGGCCGGGGCGACGACCGACCAGATGGAGGCCGATGCCTTCGCGCACCGGAATGACATTATCCAGATCAAGAACAACAGCTGGGGGCCGGCCGATAATGGCATGAACGTGGAGGGCCCCGGCCCGCTTGGCGAGGCCGCCCTGGCCGCAGCGTGCGGCAGCGGTCGCGGGGGGCGCGGAACGATTTTCGTCTGGGCGGGCGGAAACGGCGGGGAGGCCGATGATAACGCCAACTACGACGGATACGCGAACTCACCCTACACGATCGCCATCGCGGCCGTGGACGACCAAGGCCGGCAGGCCAGTTACAGCGAACCGGGCGCCTGCGTTGTGTGTGCAACGCCCTCGGGCAACGATCCCCGGCAGTGGATCACGACCACGGACCTGATGGGCCGATTCGGCTACAACACCCTGCGTCCGGGCAGCGACATCAGCGATAACGATTACACGTCCACCTTCGGCGGGACATCCTCGTCCGCACCCCTTGCGGCCGGCGTGATTGCGCTGATCGTCCAGGCCAACCCTGCTCTCGGTTGGCGGGACGTGCAGGAGATCCTGATCCGCTCGGCAACGCAGAACGACGCCTCGGACTCCGACTGGATTGTCAACGGCGCGGGATTCCAGTTCAACCACAAGTACGGCGCGGGACTGGTCAACGCCGCCGCGGCGGTGAACCTGGCCTTGACCTGGCCCAAAGTTGGCGCGCGACAGTCGGTCACGTCGCCGCAGTCCGCGCTGTCGGTGGTGATTCCCGACGACAACGTCACGGGGATCACGCGGAGTTTTGCCTTGGGCGCATCCGGTCTGCGCGTGGAGCACGCCACGGTGACGGTCACGATCACGCACCCGTACCGCGGTGATCTGGCCATCACACTGATCGCACCCAACGGCACCCAGAGTCGGCTCGCAGAGGTGCACGCTGATCCGGGCGATAACTACTCGAACTGGACCTTCACGAGTGTGCGCCACTGGGGCGAGAGCGCGGCCGGCACGTGGCAGGTCAAGATTGCGGACGGTGCGGCCGGGAACACGGGCACGCTGAACGCCATTCGCCTCGACCTCTACGGGACCAACTGATCGCACCGTGGACGCGGCGCGCTCGCCGCGTCCTTGCCTCGACCGCACGCGCGAGAGGCTGAATGGTAGGCCAGGCGGGAGTTGAACCCGCGACCCCAGGATTAGGAATCCTGTGCTCTGTCCAACTGAGCTACTGGCCTGAACGGTGCGAAACCTCTATAGAATATGGCAGTTTTGCTTGGCTTTGGGCCTGTTTTCGTCTCGGTCCGGTTTTCGATATGATGGCACATAATGGCAGAAAACGGCCCCTTAGTTGTCACCAAATTGTTGCCACGGAAGCACTCGCCAAGGATCCACGTCAACAGACGCAACGGTACGCTGCCGGACGGGGTGGCGTCAAGCCGGCTATGTACCCCCTGTTCTGCGAGAGTTGCCGCGCGGCCTGCCGCAGTTTCGTGCTCTCGACCA
>CAZZCT010000182.1:0-10919 GCA_964652365.1 uncultured Lentisphaerales bacterium | reverse complement strand
GTGGGAGGGCGAACGTCCTCGTGAGCCGTGATTGCATGGGCATGCGCACGTCGGAACGGCAGGTTCGGCGGCAACTCTCGCAGTTTGAGGTGGGGTTAGGGGTCGGTTCTGTAGCCGCCGGCGGCCCGACGGCGGTCGCGCGGATGGCCCCATCTGTCCCTGACGGCCCAGTAGAACGGACCTCTGGGCCGTTCCGGCACGGCGCAGGAGCACCGTGCTACGGGCGAGTGACGGGTTGGCTTCTCTACCTGTTGCGGCCGCTGGTCTGAGGCCGTGCTTGCCCCCTCCTCACAGCAACGGGTAAACTCACGCGCCGTGGGAAAGAAGCATCACAAGCCGGAGCGTGCGCGGCACGTCGCGCCACCCGTCGCGCCATCTCCTACGGATGTCTGCGCGGAGCTGCGCGCGGCAATCGCCGCGTTGCGGCCGCGGCGCGCGGTCGTGCTGAGCGAGCGGCTCGACCAGTCGCGCGACGTGCCGCTGGAGACGCGCCGGCGGCTGGGCGCGCTCGCACGGGAAGCCCAGATCCGGGAGCTGTTCGACAACGGCCATGCGCGCGAAGCCTGCGAGGTGGCGCAGGCCGCCCTGACGCGCGATGCGGCCAGCGCGGAACACTGGTCGCTCGGACTGCGCGCGCGCTGCGGGCTGGTGCCCGACTTCGCGGATCGCCTGGCCGATCCGGCGTGGGTCACCCGGCTGCGGCTGGAGCTTCCATCGCCTGCGGATCTGGTGGGACTCGACGCGGGCGGGGTCGGTGCCGATGCCGCCGCCGTGCTTCAAGCCTGGGAACTCGCGGCCAGGGATGACGGCGAAGCGGCGCTGGCCGCGCTCAAGCGCGTCGGACGGCACTCGCCGCTGGTGGACTGGCGACTCTGCGTCCAGACGCTGGTCCACGCCCAGGAGGGCGATTGGGCCCGGGCCCGGGCGGCGCTGGCCCACATGCTGGACGGCTGTTGCGCCAAGCGCCTTGCGACGCAGGCGCTGATGGCCGAAACCGGTGCCGCGGCGTTGCCGGCCGATTCGGAGACCGGCGCGCGGCTGCGGCAGGGCGATGCCGTCTCGCTGATCGGTGAACTGGCCGAGGCGATCCGCACGCACGGCGTGGAGGCGTGCGCCGACACGATCGCGCGCGTGGCGCGGGCCTTGTCGAACCAGCACCGTCGCGGCCTGCTGGCCTGCGTGCTGGCGTCCTGCGCGCGTGGCATTGCCACGGCAGTCGCGCGCGAACGCTTCGAGCGTCGGCTGAACGGGCTCGTGCCGGATGCCTGGCTGGGGTGGCTGCGCAGCCGGACCGTGGGTGCCGTCCACCTGGCCCCGGATACGTCCGAGGCGGTGCTTGCGCTTGCCGTGCGCGGGACACCGGAGGAACGGGCGAGTGTCATGCTGCAAGTCGCGCGCTCGATGCGCGCGAGCTTGCAGGAACTGGACGGTGTGCTGGATTTCGATCCGGACTGGGATGACGATTTTGTTTCGCCCGAAGAGACGCGGCGGGAACTCACCGCGACGATCCGCAAGCTGGCGCGCGAAGCGGTGCAGGCGTGGCCGAAGCTGGCCGGGAGCTACGATCTCTGGGAGTGGGCCGAGCATGCGGTGCAGCCGGGATCGATCGAACCGCAGCGGGCGCGGGCGGCCGCCCTGCCCGAGCGACAGGACGTCTGGGATCGGCTGGCCTTGGCGGCGATCCTCGCCGGGCGTGCGGAGGAGTTCGATCGAGCCGTCGAGCGGCTCGCGACGTTCGCTGGCAGCGGGGCGCGTTGCGAGACGATGCGCAACCTGCACGTGTACCATCGGGCCTGTGCCGCCTACCGCAAAGGGCACCTGGAGCTGGCCCGCACCGAGGCCGCGCGCTTTGCGGGGACCGATCCGTTGCAGTTGGCCACCCTGCGCGCCATCGAATGGCTCGCCAGCACCGAACCCCCGGCCAAAGAGGAAGCCGGCCGCCACATGGCCGAACTGCACGATCCGTGGCTGGTGTTTTTCTGCGTTCAAGAACTGGAGCCCGAGACCTCGATGGCGATGCTTCCGGCGGCCCTGCGCGAGTCGTTCGCGGACGAGCCTGAGCGTGTCGTCACCGGCTTCCTGACCCTGGTCCAGGCGCGCCCCGAGCAGCAGCAGGTGACGCCCGCGTGTCGCGATCTGCTGGCGCAGGCGCTGGAAGACACGCGCGTATCGGCTCCCCTGGGGGCAGATGCCGCACTGGCGATGCTGTTGCCGCCCGGGCAGTCAGATATCCCAACCACGCTGAGCCGCCGACTGATTCAGACGCTCTTCGCGGTCACCACCCGGCTGCTGCAGGCCGATGAGTCCGAACTCCAGGCATTGGCCCTGGGGGTCCGTTCGCTGCTGCTGCGCTACAAAGACGGGTATATCTTCAACGAACGGCGCATGAACCGTGCCTCGTGCAGGTTGCAGACCGCAGCCGGAAAGCTGGCGACGACCGACGCTACGCGCACACAGCTCCGGCGCATCGCCGCGGCCAATGATCTGGAGGAGTCGCACATCGCCGCCGCGACGGCGGAGCTCTCCTCGCCGGAGGCCGTGGCGCAAGTCGTGGAGGATCAGCGGGCCTGTACCAATCTGGACGAGACCAGCGCGTGCCTCGCACCCCCACGTGTGAAGAAGCCCAAGGCGGAGAAGCCCAAGGGGGAGAAGCGTCGCGGTCGCCCGAAAGGCCGTTCGGGTGCGCACGCGTCCGCGGCCGGCGAGGCGCCCTTCGATATCGAGTATCTGCGCGCGACGACCAGCATCGAGTTCATGCTCGCCATCGAGCGCGTGGCGAAACTGCCGGCCGACGCGCGTCCGGCGGTGTGCGCGCGCTTGCGTGAAAAGATCGATGCCTGCGCCTCGTTGCCCGAGCGCATCAAGCTGTCTCTGCTGGTCAAGTGCGATCTGGCGTTGCGCGGAGAACTGCCCCCATGAACGATCCCTATCTGCTGCTGGGTATTTCCGAGGAGACCTCCGACGAGCAGGTCCAGGCGGCCTACCACCGCCTGTTGCGCATCCACCCGCCCGAGCACAGCCCCGAGCGGTTTGCCGCCGTGAGCGAAGCCTATGAGGCTGTGCGAACCCTCGAGGCACGGGTTCAGGGCCGCCTGTTCGGCCTCTGCCCGCATGTGCGGCAACTCGATGAGCTGATTCGTGACGTCGACCGGCGGCTGCCTTGCCTGCCGGCCGCCACCTGGCTGGCGGAGAGCCAGCGCCTGTGGCTGGTCGGCAAACTGGATGGATCGGGCGCGGAGACCGGCGCAACATGAGTGACGAAACCCCTGGTGTGTGGAAGGAACAGATCCGGACGGAGTTTGAGCGCTGGCTGGCGCAACAGCCCGATCAGCCGCCGACCGGCGAAGGAGGCGCACCGGATTTGTCCGCACGGGACGCCGCCTCCGATGGTGCGGGCGATCTGCTGACGGTTATCGGCGAACTGACGGCGCTGAAGCAGGAGGTGCGCGGTCTCGGCCGTGCCTCGGCCCGACTGGTCGCCGCCGCGGAACAGACGGCCGAACGGACGGCCGGCGAAGCACGCGCGCTTGCGGACGACCTCCGCGCCGCGGGTCGCGAAGCCCTGCAACGCGCGCGTCTCGAAGCCGAGAAGCCCCTGCTGCTCGAGATCGGCGACCTGCGCGAGGCGCTTCGCGAGATCGAGGCCCGCACACGGGCGGTGGGGGGCGCGCGTTGGCGCCCCTGGCGCCGCCCGTCGCCGGCGGCAGACGGGCAGGGCTCGGCTCTGGGTGTGCTGGCGCGGCGCCTCGACTCCATTTTGACCCGGCAGGGTGTCGTGGCGGTTGGTGTGGCGGGCGATGTATTCGACGCGCGCCGCATGGTGGCGGCGGGCGTAACCCGGCAGGGCCGCGTGGCGCCGGGCGCGGTGGGCGCCGTCGTGCGCGTGGGATTCGAGGCGGGCGGTTCGCTGCTGCGGCCGGCCGAGGTGATCGTGGAAGAGGAGCGTGCAACATGATCGTGGGCATCGACCTGGGGACAACCAACAGCGAAGTGGCCGTCGTGCGCGACGGACGCGTCGTGGTACTGGAGGAGCAGGGCACGGCGATCCTCCCATCCTGCGTGGGCCTGACGCCGGATGGCCGCCTGGTCGTGGGTGTCGAAGCGCGCAACCAGTACGCCGTGCGGCCCGACGCCACGGTGCGGTCGATCAAACGCAAAATGGGCTCGACCGACACCGTTCAGATGGGCGAGAAGCGCTACACGCCGCCCGAGATTTCGGCCTTCATCCTGCGCGAGCTGAAGGCGCGCGCCGAGCGCATCCTCGGGGTTCCGGTGACCCAGGCGGTGATCACGGTGCCCGCCTACTTCAGTGATGCGCAACGCCAGGCCACGCGCGAGGCCGGCATCCTGGCCGGTCTGGAAGTCCCACGCATCCTCAACGAACCGACGGCGGCCGCGCTGGCCTACGAGGCAGCCGGCGTCTGCGGCGCCAAGACGATCCTGGTTTACGACTTCGGCGGCGGCACCTTCGACGTCTCGCTGGTCAAGGTGACCGGCGACGTGGTGGAGGTTTGCGCGTCGCACGGCGACAACCACCTCGGCGGCGACGACATCGACGCGCTGTTGCTCGACCACGCGCTCGCCGAACTGCGCCAGCGGCTGCCCGCGGCGCGGCACTCGCCCCTGGCCGTGAACCGGCTGCGCCTGGCCTGCGAACGGCTGAAGATCGACTTGTCCGGCGCGGCCACGGCGACACTTGCCGAGACCGGCCTGCCTCTGGAGGACGGCACGGTTGCCGACCTGTCCTTCGAGTACTCCCGCCGGGAGTTCGAGGAGCTGATCGCGCACCTGCTCCGGCGCACGCTCGATTCGGTCCGCAACGTGCTGGCACAGGCCGGCCTGTTCGCCGCGTCGATTGACGAGGTGTTGCTGGTGGGCGGAACGACACGCATACCGGCCGTATTGGACCTGCTCGAAGCCGAACTTGGCAAGCGGCCGCGCTTCAGCGTCCATCCGGAGTTGGCGGTGGCCTACGGCGCGGGTGTCATGGCGGCCCGCCTGGCCGGCGAACGCCAGCAGCGGATCCTGGTCGACGTCACGCCCTACACTTTCGGCACCGCGTGCCTGGGCCACGTGCGGGGCACCTTCGGGCCGCATCTGTTCGTCCCGATCATCAAGGCCGGCACGCCCTTACCGGCCCGCCGTGGGCAGGTCTTCTACACCTACATGGAAGGCCAGGAGGCCGTCGAGGTCGAGGTCTTCCAGGGCGAGTCCGAGGACGCCCGCGAGAACGTTTTCGTGGGCGAGTTCCGGGTCAAGGGGCTGGACGAGGATGCCGACGCCGGCAGCCCGATTCTGCTCAACATGCAGTTGGATCTCGATGGGCTCCTGACGGCCACGGCCGTCGAGCAACACACGGGCCTCAGCAAGAGCGTGGTGATCAAGAACACGCTGCACCAGCCGAATGGCAAGGAACTCGAGGCCTCGCGGCGCAAGATCGCCGAGCTCTTCCCCGCCGATGGCGGCCTTGAAGCCGCCACGTCGGAAGACGACGACGAGGACTTGGCGGAAGCGCTCGGCGCGGAGGCGACCGCTCCGACGGGTGCCGCCACGGCTGCTCAGGCATCTGCCCAGGCGTCAGACGGTCTGGACCCCGAGTTGCGTCGCCGCGTGGAGGCTTGCCGGGAGCGCTTGGACGCGGTGGACCGCGAGGATCTGGAGAAGCACTTGGCGGCCCTGGCCGCGGCCGTGCTGGCCACTGATGAAGTCGCGATGGGCCGGGCGCGCGAGGCGATCGAGGATATTCTCTTCTATGTCGAGTGACCCGACTATCTGTCCCGCCTGCGGTCGACGCTTCGACCCCGAGTCGCCCCGTCCGCCGGTGTGCGCCCGCTGCGAAGCCGATCTGTCGGTCTACTGGCGCGTGGCGGTTCAAGCCGAGGTCCTGCTTCGCGCCGCCACGGCGCGGCTGCCGGGCGCTCCCGCCGCGGCCGCCCATTTGGCGGCCCGGGCGCGCTTCCTGCACAACACGCCCTGGGCGCGCCGACTGGCCGGTCTTCGGTAACGCGACGGGCAAGACACACACCGGGTAGGGGCGGTCAGGCCCTTGACCCGCCCGGCGGGTGCCCCAAGGGCCTGGGGCACCCCTACCTCGTGTGCGACAGGACGCACCTTTGGCGCTTGCGGTTGTGTAACGGCGAAGAGCACGCAGAGGAGGCACGTGAGCTTCAGACAACAGGCACTTGTGGCGTTTGCAGGGGGTCTGACTGCGGGAATAGCCATCAGCGGGTTCAGCACGTTCGCGGAATGGCTTCAAGTTGCTCGCCATGGCTCAAGCCTTGGCATGTTGGTCTCAGTGCTCTTGTTCTTCCCTGTACTGGGAGCCTTTCTCTCGTTGCCTGTTCTCCCTTTTCTACTCCTCGTGAAGCGGACTCGGCGTCGGGCGACCGTGTTTCTGGCCGCCGCGCTCTCGCTGTCAGTCGGGTTCCTGAGTCTGGCAGGAAAGCCGGCACAGGTACGAACCGAGGCCTTCCGCCGCCTGGCGGACCGCGCGGTGCCGTTGGTTGAGGCGATTGGGCGGTACGAACGTGAACACAAGAAGGCACCCGCCTCGCTGGCAGACTTGGTCCCGCGCTATCTGCCGTCCATTCCAACAACCCAGATGGGAGTCTACCCAAAGTTCGAGTACAGATCCGGTCCGGAAATCGGCGACCGATGGCATGGCAACCCGTGGGTGATCTACGTCGAGACCTCACGTGGTTTCTGTAACTGGGACATGTTCATCTACTTCCCCCGGCAGAACTATCCTGAGCACGGCTATGGCGGAACGATCGAGAAGATCGGCAGATGGGCGTATGTTCACGAGTAAGCGCACTTGGGGACATAGAACGAGCGTCGAGAGCGGGGGTCACGGGCCTGACCCCCGCCTACGGGGTCCGCACCGTCAGCCCACGGTGTCCCCCGGCAGGATGCGCGAGCGCTGTGGGCATCCAGGTGCCGCACACACGTGCCGTGCCGCCGGCGGCCCGAGCTTCGGCCGCCACGGGCGCGCAGGCTCGTCACAGGCGAGACCGGATTGACCTTGTTGACCGGGTTGACGGCTTCTTCCATGTGGTCTGCAGGCTCATGCGGGCCGTGTGCCTTTGCAGTCCGGGAAGGCGGAGCAACCCCAGAAGTCGAGAATCCAGATTTCATAGTCGCCACGCAGTTCGCTCAGGCTGGCCCGCGCCACATCGGTGAGCTTCATCTCGGTGTCCTTCGACGTCGAGGAGCGCTCCGAGCCCTCAATGATGTTCTGGCGACCGCTGCGGGCGGCCTGCGTCATCTGGTCGTATTGCCGCCCCTTGGGGTCGAAGAACTTGACGCCGGCTTCGCGGATGTCGTGCGTGAGAAACCGACGGCAGAACCGAAGCGTATCAAGCTGGATGATTGTCGCGAGCGTGAAGGAATGCAGCCTCCGGAAGCCACCGCTCTTGTCGAAGAGTTCTGGCATGGGTGTGCCTTTCTGTTTGGGGTGTGACCTGATTGACGTTGTTGACCGCATTGACACGGGAACATGATGCCCGTTGAGTCAGCCTTGTCAACACGGTCAAACAGGCCTCAGACTGCGAGAGTTGGAATGGTGGAATGCTGGAGTGCTGGAATGGTGTGACGACTGGGCTCTGAATCCCGCATCCCATGCGGAGTCTTGCACGGGGGAGCCCTCCGTGGGGGGGAACTCAGGCGGTTCGCATTCCATCCATGCCATGGTGAGGTCTGCTGGGAAACGAATCGCAGACAATTGGACTGTCTGATGGGCCTTTTCCCAACATTCCAGCATTCCAATGTTCCATCTCCCGCAATCCGGGGACAGGTCCTACCGCACCGCCGCGCTGGGCACGTCAAAGAAAGAAAAAGGGCCCCGTTCCCGCCCAAAGGCAAAGGAACGGGGCCCGAGGTCAGCCGGTTCGATCGGCGGCCGCGTCGTGGTGCGGTCAGCCGGGCGGCAGGTTGGCGAGCGCTTCGAGCATCTTGAAGCGGCTCTTGAACTGCGCCTCGGCGGAGGCGAGCATGCGGTCGCACTCGGCGGGGTTGCTCTTCTTCAACACGTTGAAGCGGTTCTCGCTGAGCGCCGTGTCCTTGAACGAGATCGACGGGGACTTGCTGTCCAGCTTGAGCGGGTTCTGGCCCTGCGCCGCCAGCTCCGGGTTGAACCGGTAGAGCGGGAAGTGGCCGGAGTTGACCGCGATCTTCTGGGCTTCCAGGCCGTTGGCCATGTCGTCGATGCCGTGCGCGATGCAGTGCGAGTAGGCGATGATCAGCGCCGGACCGTCGTAGGCCTCGGCCTCGACAAAGGCCTTGACCAGAGCGGCCGGGTTGGCGCCCATCGCCACCTGCGCCACGTAGATGTTGCGGTAGGTCATCGAGATCGCGCCCAGATCCTTCTTCATCTGGGGCTTGCCGCCGGCGGCGAATTTGGCCACCGCGCCGAGCGGGGTGGACTTGGAGGCCTGGCCGCCGGTGTTGGAATAGACCTCGGTGTCGAGCACCAGGATCTTGATGTTGCGCCCGGAGGCCAGCACGTGGTCGAGTCCGCCGTAGCCGATGTCATAGGCCCAGCCGTCGCCGCCGATCACCCACACCGACTTGCGCACCAGGAAGTCGGCCACACCGAACAGTTGGCGGCACTCGGCGCACTCGCAGGAGGCCAGCGTCTTCTTCAAGTCGGCGACCTGCGCACGCAGGGCCTCGATCTCGGGCTGGGTCTTCTGCGGCGCGTCCAGCACGGCCTGGAGCAACGCCTTCGAGGGCATGCTGCAGGACGTACCGGCGATCAGCCGGGCGCACAGCTCGCGGGCGTACTCGCGCTGCTTGTCGCAGGTCAGGCGCATGCCCAGACCGAACTCGGCGTTGTCCTCGAACAGCGAGTTCGACCAGGCCGGGCCGCGGCCGTCGGCGCGCTGGCAATAGGGCGTGGTGGGCAGGTTGCCGCCGTAGATCGACGAACAGCCGGTGGCGTTCGCGATCAGCAGGCGGTCGCCGCAGAGCTGCGTGAGCAGCTTGATATAGGGCGTTTCGCCGCACCCGGCGCAGGCGCCGGAGAACTCGAACAGCGGGCGCTTGAACTGGCTGCCCTTGATGGTCGAGACGTCCAGCTTGGCCGGATCGACGTCCGGCAGCTTGTCCAGGAAGAAGGCGAAGTTGGCCGCCTCCGACTCGCGCAGCGGGAGCTGGGGCTCCATGTTGATCGCCTTGCGGCCAGCCACGGCCTTGTTCACGCCGGGGCAGCGCTGCACGCACAGGCCGCAGCCGGTGCAATCCTCGGGCGCGACCTGGACGGTGAATTTGAGGCCCGCGAACTCCTTGCCCTTGGCATCGACGCTCTTGAAGGTGGCGGGGGCGCCGGCGAGTGCGGCCGGGTCATAGGCCTTGACGCGGATCGAGGCGTGCGGGCAGACCAGCGAGCACTGCGTGCACTGGATGCAGACGGCGGGATCCCAGACCGGGATCTCGACGGCGATGTTGCGTTTCTCGTACTGCGTGGTGGCGGTGGGCCAGGTGCCATCGTCCGGCATGGCGCTGACCGGCAGGCTGTCGCCCTTCTGCGCCATGATCGTGGCCGTGACCTTGCGGACGAACTCCGGGGCATTGGCCGAGACCACCGGCGGCATGCACAGCGCACCGGCCGGCTTGGCCGGAACCTTCAACGGCTTGAGCGCACCGACCGAGGCGTCGACGGCCTGCCAGTTTTTCTGGACGATCTCCTCGCCCTTGCGGCCGTAGGTCTTCTTGATGGCCTTCTTGAGGGCTTCGATCGCCTCGGCCTGTGGCAGCACCTCGGAGATCGCGAAGAAGCAGGTCTGCATGATCGTGTTGATGCGCGCGCCGAGGCCCAGCTCATGGGCCAGCTTGGTGGCGTCGATCACGTAGAAGCGCAGGTTCTTGGCGATGATCTGGCGCGCGACCTCATCCGGGATGTGCTGCCAGACCTCCTCCGGCCCGAAGGGCGATGCCAGCAGGAAAACGGCGCCGTCCTTGGCCGTCGAGAGCATGTCGTACTTCTCGAGGAAGGAGAAGTTGTGGCAGGCCACGAAGTCGGCCTTGGTGCAGAGGTAGGGGCTGCGGATGATGCCGGGGCCGAAGCGCAGGTGCGAAACGGTCATGGCGCCGGCCTTCTTCGAGTCGTAGACGAAGTAGCCCTGGGCGAAGAAGTCGGTGTCGTCGCCGATGATCTTGATGCTGTTCTTGTTGGCGCCGACGGTGCCGTCGGAACCCAGACCGTAGAACATGCACTCCTTGCGGCCGCCGTGGTTCAGGTTGAAGGCCGGCACCGGCAGGCTCGATTGCGTCACGTCGTCCTCGATGCCGACGACGAAGTGGTTGCGCGGCTTGGCCGCCATGGCGTTGTCGAAGACCGCCTTGACCATCGCGGGTGTGAACTCCTTCGAGCCCAGGCCATAGCGTCCACCGTAGGTGTGGATCCAGTGGTCGAGCACGGCCAGCTTGTCCTGCATGACCTCGCCCATGGCGGTGCGCACGTCGATGTAGAGCGGGTCGCCGATCGCGCCCGGCTCCTTGGTGCGGTCCAGGACCGTCAGGGTCTTGGTGGTGCGAGGGATGGCCAGCGCGAAGGCCTTGGTGTCGAAGGGGCGGTAGAGGCGCACCTTGATCACGCCGACCTTGGCGCCCTGCTGCATCAGTTGCTCGACGGTCTCGTGGATCGTGTCGGCGCCCGAGCCCATGGCGACGATGACGTGCTCCGCGTCGGCCGCGCCGACGTAGTCGAAGAGGCGGTAGTGGCGGCCGGTCAGCTCGGCGAACTTGGCCATGCACTTCTGCACACTGGCAGAGGTGTCGCGGTAGTAGCGGTTGACGGTCTCGCGGCCCTGGAAGTAGACGTCCGGGTTCTGGGCCGTGCCGCGCAGGGTGGGCTTGTCGGGGGTGAGGGCGCGGCTGCGGTGGGCGGCCACGAGGTCCTCGTCGATCATGGCGCGGATCAC
>CAZZCT010000181.1:0-10935 GCA_964652365.1 uncultured Lentisphaerales bacterium | reverse complement strand
ATGTCGAACCCGACAATTTCCGCGCGCGGCTGCTGCTGGATGGCCAGCCCGTCTACGTAAACGGCGACGCGCGACCCGCCGCGGACGTCGACGGCGTGCTGGCCTTGGAAGGCCTGCGCACCCTGGCCATCATTCCACAGCACTTCAACGGCCAGGTGGTCGCAGCGCTCAACCTGGGGTCCCACACTTGCGACCGTTTTTCGCCTGCTACGAGCACGATGATCGAGTCCATTGCCGCGCAGATGGGCGGCCTGATTGCCCGCTTGGACGCCCAGAATGCCGTCCGGCAGGTGCGGCAGAACCTGGAAACGCTCTTCGAGACGATGACCGACATTCTCTTCATTCTCGACGAGGCGGGGCGCGTCGTGCATGCCAATCGCGCCGCGAACGAGACTCTCGGCTACGCGGCGGAACAACTGGCGCGGCTCACGGTGTTGGATCTGCATCCGCCTGATCGGCGGGAGGAAGTCGCGGCTATCGTGGCCGACATGCTGGCCGGCCGATGCCAAACGTGCCTCGTGCCGCTGGTCGACCGGAGTGGACGGCTGATTGAGGTGGAGACCAAGGTGCATGTTGGCCAGTGGGATGGCCGAATGACCTTGTTCGGCCTTTCCCGCGACATCAGCGAACGGGTACGCGCGGGAAAGGAGATCATTCGCGCCAAGGAGGATTGGGAACGAACCTTTGCCTCCGTGCCCGACCTGATTGCGCTGCTGGATTCGGACCATCGCATCACCCGCGTGAACCAGGCGCTTGCGGAGCGGCTTGGGTGCATGCCCGAACAGGCGGTGGGGCGTTATTGCTACGAGGTCATCCATGGTCTGTCCGCCCCGCCCGCTTGCTGCCCGCATGCCCGGATGCTGGTTAGCAGGAAGCAGGAGCACACCGAGCTGGAAGAGGCCGGACTCGGCGGATTTTTCGATGTTACGGTCACGCCGCTGCGCAATGCGTCCGGTGCGTTTATCGGCTCCGTGCATGTTGCGCACGACATCACGGATCGCAAAAAGGCGGAGCTGGCGTTACAAGCGAGCGAGGAGAAGTATCGCGACCTGGTCGAGAATATCAATGATGTGATCTTCACCGTCGACATGCAGGGCGTGATCACCTACATCAGTCCGGCGGTGGAACGGCTTCTGGGATATCCGGCGGCCGAAATGGCCGGAACCCGCTTCGAGCAATACATCCACCCCGCCGATTTGCCTGAGATCCGGGAAAGTTACGAGAGCCTTCTGGAAGGGCGGATCATCCCCATCGAGCACCGGCTCCGCCGGAAGGAAGGGGATTGCTGCTGGGTGCGGACTTCGAGCCAGCCGATACGCGACGCGGCTGGCCGTCCGGTCGGGTTGAGGGGCGTGATCCGGGATGTCACGGAGAAGAAGAAGACTGACCTGGCGCTGCAGGCAAAAGAGGCGGTCCTCTCCAACGCCCAGCAAATTGCCCATGTCGGCAGTTGGGAGTTAGACGACGCTACCCATGAACTGCATTGGTCAGATGAGACTTATCGCATGTTTGGGTATGAGCCCTGCGCCGTTACCCCGACAATTGAGCTCTTCATGCAGTGCATCCATCCGGATGACCGGGGTCATATGCAGGCCGTCGTTACGACTGCCTGGGACACGCGGACCCCGTTAAGCGAGGAACATCGAATCATTCTACCGGGCGGAGAAGAACGTATCGTTCACGAAAGGGGCGAGGTCCTGTTCAACGATGCCGGTCAGGCCATCAAATGGATGGGCACGGTGCAGGACATCACCGAGCGCAAGCGGGCGGAACACGCTTTGATGGAGAGCGAGGCGAATTTCCGCAATCTGGCCGAGAACACCTGGTATGGCATGGTGGTCAGCCGGGCCGACGAGCAGATTGTCTTCGGCAATCGCCGGGCCTGCGAACTTCTGGGCTACTCGCCGAAGGCGCTGCTGCGCATCAAGACCGGGGATGCGGTCATGCCGGCAGACTACCCCATGCTGCGGCAACGGCTGCAGCAGCGCCTGGAAGGGCGGGCGGTGGGAAAATACGAGGTCTGTCTGCGGCGGGGCGACGGCACGACGTTTCCCGCGGAGATTGCCGGCACACGCACCATCTGGCAGGGAGAGATGTGCGCCCTGTTCCTCTTCCAGGACCTGACCGAGCGCAAGCGCCTGGAGAACGAAATCCTCCAGGTCAGCGACTGGGAGAAGACGCGCATCGGGCAGGACCTGCACGACACCCTGGGCCAGCAGCTCGCCGGCGTGACCTACCTGAGCCAGGCCTTGGGTTCCGCGTGGAAGAGTCAGCCGCCGGCCGAAACCGAAAAGACCTTGGCGCAACTGGCCGTTGAATCACAGCGCGCGGTGGAACTGGTGCGGCAGGTGGCGCGCGGACTGACGCCGGTTGCGCAGCGACCGGGCGGACTGGCTGATGCCCTGTGCGGCATGGCGGAGAGAATGCGGCAGATCCATGGTGTAAACTGTGTCTTTGAAGCCGCCGCAAAGGTGGAGATCGCGGATCGTCAAATGGCCTCGCACCTCTTCTTCCTGGCCCAGGAGGCGGTCACGAATGCCGCGCGCCACGGCCAGGCGCGGCACATCGTGGTCCGGCTGGCGCAAACAGACGATAAACAGGGAGAACTCTCGATTCAGGATGATGGCGTCGGCCTGCCGGTTGACCGGCCACCCGGTTCCGGCCTGGGCCTTCATATCATGCAATACCGGACCGACATGATCGGCGGGACTCTGGCCTTCGAACGGCCCGAGGGCGGTGGGACGCGTGTGGTGTGCCGCTTCGCGCCCCCAGGAATGTCCGAGAGGTAAAGCCTCTACAATGAAACAAAAGAAACATGTGGTTGCGAAAACACCACGCCAGCCAGCCAATGGCAAAGTCCAAGACCCAAGGTGACACCCCGGGGACAGGCGGGGATCGAGAGGAAATAGTGGCGTGAAAAAGACCCTTCGTCGACAGGCCGAAAGAATCGCCCGGGGCAAAGCCGCCCCAGAGCCAGAATCCATCAAGACCCTGTCGCCGGAAGAAGTCCGGTCGGCACTCCACGAACTGGGGGTGCATCAGATCGAGCTGGAGATTCAGAATGAGGAGCTACGCCGCGTGCAGGCGCAATTGGAAACCGCACAGGCTCGCTATTTCGACCTCTATGACCTGGCGCCGGTCGGCTATTGCACGATCTCCGAAGAAGGCTTGATTCTTGAAGCCAACCTCACCGCCGCCAACATGCTGGGCGTGGCGCGGCAAGAACCGGCTAACCACCTGTTGGCGCGCTTCATCAGCAAAGACGACCAGGACCTGTACTTCCTGCACCGCAAATCGCTCTTTGAATCTGGCACGCCACAGGCCTTCGAACTGCGGATGGTGAAAAAGGACGGGGCGATGTTCTGGGCGCACCTGACGGCGACCGCCGCGAAGGACACTGATGTCGCACCGATGAGCCGTGTCGTGCTGACCGACATCACCGCGCGCAAGCAGGCTGATGCCTATCGCGACCTGGCCCGGGAAGTCCTGCAGATCCTCAACGAGCCGGGTGATCTGCCGGATACCACCCAGCGCGTCATCGCCGCATTGAAAAAAGGGACCGGATTCGATGCCGTGGGCCTGCGCCTGCAAGACGGGGAGGACTTCCCGTATTTTGCCCAAGACGGTTTTCCGAAGGATTTCGTGCTGACGGAAAACACGCTGTGCGCACGGGACGCGAGTGGCGGGTTGTGCCGGGACAATGACGGCCACGTCAGCCTGGAATGTGCCTGCGGCCTGGTCGTTTCCGGCAAGACCGACTCGCCCCTTCTGCCCTTCACACCGGGAGGCAGTTTCTGGACAAACGATTCCGCCCCGCTGCTCGACCTGCCCCCCTGGCGGGACCCCCGGCATCACCCGCGCAACCACTGCGTCCATCAAGGTTATGCCTCCTTTGCCATGGTGCCCATTCGGAACAAGAACAAGATTGTGGGGCTGCTTCAGATCAACGACCGGCGCAAAGGCTGTTTCACCCTCGAAACGATTGGACTCCTGGAAGGCCTTGCCTTGCACATCGGCGCAGCGCTGATGCGCAAACAGGGTGAGCGGGAACTGCAGGAGGCGAAAGCCCTCACGGAGGCGATCGTGGAACATATCCCGCTCATGATTTTCCTCAAGGAGGCGACCGACCTGCGTTTCGTCACATTCAATCGCGCGGGGGAGGAGTTGCTGGGCTATGACCGCCAGGACTTGCTCGGCAAGAACAACCTTGACCTTTTCCCACCCGAACAGGCGGCCCACTTCATGGCCAATGACCGGGAAGTGCTTGCTAGCGCGGTAGGCATGTTGGACATTCCGGAAGAACCTATCCTGACGGCCAGGAACGGCCAGCGGTTTCTGCACACCCGAAAGGTCTGCATCCGGGGGGGCGATGGGACCACGAAATACCTGTTGGGCATCTCCGAAGACATCACCGAGCGCAAGCTGATGCAAAACGAAGTTCTTCAGATCAGCGACTGGGAGAAAACGCGCATCGGGCAGGATCTGCATGACACCCTGGGCCAGCATCTCGCCGGCGTGACCTACTTGAGCCAGACTTTGGCCAAGGCGTGCAGGCGCCAGTCGAAAGCGGAAACCGAAAAGGATATGGCGCAAATCGCGGCCGAGTCACAGCGGGCGGTGGAACTGGTGCGGTATGTGGCGCGCGGTCTGATGCCGGTTGCGCCTGGACCGAACGGTTTGGTAGAGGCCCTGGGCGGTGTTGTCCAGCGGACGCAGCAGATCCACGGCGTGGCCTGCATTCTGCAAGCGGACGAGACATTGGCGGTGACCGACCGGCAAGCGGCCACGCACCTTTTCTTCCTTGCCCAGGAAGCGGTCACGAACGCCGTGCGCCACGGCCAGGCGCGGCATATCGTGATTCGGCTGGCGCGAGCGGACGGTCAGGTGGAATTGGCGATCCAGGACGATGGCGTCGGTCTGCCGGTCGATCGCCCGGCTGGTCAGGGCCTGGGCCTGCGCATCATGCAATACCGCGCCGACCTGATCGGCGGGACGCTGGCTATCGAGCGGGTCGAAAGCGGCGGGACGCGCGTAGTTTGCCGCTTCACAACTGGGAGGGGGTAAACGCTGATCATCTTTAGCATCTTTGGGTATATTTGGCGCCCAAACACTTTGAATGCTGAACGGTTAGCGTTCCGTTTCCCTCCGCAAGCGCCCCGGCTATCAGCTAAACCCCTATACGCCGGTACTCCAACTGCTGAGCCGCAGGCCAGTATTTTCCTTTCTTCCCTTTATAGGAAACCTGTGCTCCAATACGACTATTCTAATGAACAAGAAAACCGTCACGGGTGAAGTCAGGCGGATCATGATCGTTGACGACCATCCCTTGGTGCGTGAAGGGCTGGTGCGTTTGATTGCATCCCAGACGGACATGTGCGTATGCGGCGAAGCGGCGACAGCGTCTGAAGCGTTGCAGAAAATAGATGCGGCCAAACCGGACGCCATCATCATCGACCTCTCCCTGCCCGGGCCGAACGGCATGGAACTAATCAAGGATCTGCAGGCCCGATATTCTGCGCTCCCCAAACTGGTGCTTTCCATGCACGATGAGGCGCTGTACGCCGAGCGCGCCCTGCGTGCCGGCGCCCGCGGCTACCTGATGAAGGGTGAACCAACCGACAAGATCATCGAAGCCCTGCGGACGATCATGCGAGGGGAACTGTATGCCAGCTCGAGTGTCCTTGGACGGCTTCTCCAGATGGCGCTGAACGGCAGGCCTGTGGACGCGTCACCGGTATCGTTCATCAAGCAGTTGAGCGACCGCGAGATCCAGGTCTTCGAGGGCATCGGCAACGGCCTTTCCACCAAGGAACTCGCTGCGAAGTATGGCATTAGCCCCAAAACCGTGGAAACCTACCGCGGCCACATCAAGCACAAACTGGGGCTGGCCAGTAATAACGACCTCATCCATACCGCGGTCCGATGGGTGGAAGGCGAATCCGCCAGCGGGACGGTCGGTCGGGCAGTCTCTTAGCTGCCACTACGTCCGCTGAGGTGATCCAACCCAGCCGCGTGCCGGGGCTTTCACAACCTGAGCCACCCCTCGTAGGCGTCAATCGGACACTGGACTTCACTTCAAAAAGTCTGCGGTTCGTTACTCGTCAATCTGCGGTTCACACGTCAAGGAGGTAGTTAGCCGCAACGGGGTTGAAAGCGCGCCTCATAGGCGGCAAGAAAGGAGTCAATACCTTTTTCTTCGCAAGATACGCAAGGACGACGAACGCCCGTGCATCTACTACTACTTCCTGAAGGCCCAGCGACTGCCGGAACGCGGCCAGGGATCAGGTCGAGAGGTTCGCCCTATCGCGGTCCCGGCGGATCGATGCCCTCGGCCGGGCTTTCACCCGCCCCGCCGACTTCAACGCCGAGACCTACGCCCGACAGGCGTTTGGCATCACCGGCGGCGAGGAGCCCATCAAGGTCCGACTCCTCTTCGAGCTGAAACTGGCGGTCTACATCACCGAGCGGCAGCGGCACCCATCGCAGGAATTCCGTCCGCGACCCGACGGGCGGGTCGAAATGCGGCTGGAAACCACGGGACGCAAGGAACTGGTGCGCTGGGTCCTGTCGTGGATGCCGGACGTGAAGGTACTCGCCCCGAAGAGCCTGCGGGATCGAATCGCCGATCAACGGCATTTTATCCCTTGTGCCGGGCCTGGCAGTCTGCCATCTTCACGACACGGTGCGCAGGTCATGTCCTGATCGGCACCGAGATGAAAAGCTAGTCGTTAGCCCTTCATGCCGACCATCATCAAGATCGTGGTCGTGCTGGGGACGGCCGGGCTCGCCGTCTGGATCGGGCTGGTGTACCGCAAGAGAACGCGCACGCGGCGGGCCGCAGTCTCGCAGACTCCGCCCGCTGAGGCGATGGTGCCCGAGTTCCCCGCGCCGCATCCGGTGCCGGTTGCGCCGGTCGCGATGCCACCGAAACCTCCTCGCGTCGGAAGGCCACTGTGCGGTATCTGGGCGTGGGGCTTGCCGTTACTGGCGGTGCCCATCGGAATCCTCCTCGCCTATCTGGCAAATCGCGGCGGCCACTATGAGGGCTTCCAAGCATGGGCCATCTTAGGCTGGCTGTTCCTTCCCTTGGTTCTTGCCCTAAGAGACGGTTCGTCCGATTAGCTGTGGTCCTGTTGATTCTCCAAGGTATGCCAATGCTGTTTAGGTTCACAATGGGCCGCATCTGATCCATTCGCCGTCGGGCGGAGCTCCGAACCGCGGTTGCGCGCCGGCCCGGCTTGGTGTAACGTGTCGCGGTGGCGGGCGTGTCAGGGCTAGGCCGGCAGTGAGGTCAGCACACGCCCGCACCGTCAGGGAGTCCTGTGGCTACAGACAACCAGTCGCGGTCCAAGCCGGCGCCCGGGGCGCCAACCGTCCCCGCCGCCACGGCACGGGCTTGGCGCGTGCGCATGGAAAACGGCAACGTCTTCGGCCCGGCCGATCTGCCGACACTGCAGGCCTGGGCGCGCGACGGGCGCCTGGCCCCGGCCAACGAGATCTCGGACGACGGCCGCACCTGGCAGCCGATCACCCGGCTGGCGGAGCTGGAGATGGACTGGGTCGCGGAAGTCTCGGCCGGCACGTTCTACGGGCCGATTCATCGGGGCGCAATCGCCGAACTCGTGCGTGACGGCTCGTTGCCCGCCGAGGCGCCGCTGTTCCGCCGCCAGCGCGGCGCCGACGAGCCCCCAGCCGGCCCCTCGCCGCGCGACCAGGAGTGGGAGCGGCGCCTGACCGAGCAGCAGCAGGCCGCCGCCCAACGCCAAGCCGAAGCCGAACAGGCGCTGCGCGCCCTCCGCAACGACCTGGATCAGGCGCGCGGCGCCGTGGCCGCGCGCGACCTTGAGTTTGAAGCCGAACGCCAGGAACATAGGGCGGCCGTCTCGCGCGTGCAGGCCGAACTGGTCAAGCGCGAGGCCCACACCGCGTCCCTGGAGAAGGAGGCCGCGCGCCTGGCCCGGGTCGACCGCGACCGGGCTGCCGAGGCGGCTCGCCTGACGGCACTGGAACGCCAGGCCGCCGATGCCGCCGCCGCGCGGACCCGCGTGGAACAGCAGCTCGAACAGGCCCGCGCGGCCCTGCGCGAGGCCCAGCAGTCCCTGGCCCCGCTGCGGGAGTCCGCCGCCCAGAGTCAACAGCAACTGGCCGCCGCGCAGGCGCAGCTCCGCACACTGCAGTTGCGCCAGGAGTCGGTGCGCAAGCTGCTGCAACAGGCGGCCGCGGCGGCCGCCTTCGAAGACGAGGCGCCCCGCTCGACGACCATCGAGGTGGTTCCGGTCGAGAGTGGCCAGTCGCCGCCGCGCGCCGGCGTCTCACTCGCCACCCTGGAGGCCCAGGCCCAGCGCGAACTGCGCCAGATGGGCGCTAAGGGACAGCCGCCCTGGCAGCGGAAATAGCGCTGAAACGGCTGGCGGCCACCCGAAGCCCATCGCGGTCCGGATGCGGCCGACGTCCGGACGAAACGAGTTGCGACCATGGCTACCGACAAGTCCGACAAACCAGAGAAGACCGAGAAGGCCGAGAAGCCGGATGCTCGCCAGTGGTTTCTGCGAATCGCCGGCGGTACCGTCTTCGGACCGGTCTCGACTCGCGGACTGACGGTCTGGGCCGAGCAGGGCCGCGTGCTGCCCGGCAACGAGGTCTCGTCGGACCGCACCCACTGGCAGGCCGCCGACTCCCTGGCGGAACTGGCCATGACCTGGTACCTGGAAGACCCGGGCGGCAGCCTGGTCGGTCCGTTCAACCGCGCCGCGGCCGAAACGCTGATCCGCGAGGGCCGCAGCGCGGCCGGCGCCCGCGTGGTGGCCGCCGCCGAGGCCGACCTCTCGCGCCTGCGCCGCACCGCCGACCCGGCCGCCAAGCGCGGACCTGAGCGCGGCGACCACCCCGAACTGGAACTCGCCCAGCAAGATGCGGCCCCCGCCGCGTCCATGGCGGCGGAGCCACCGGCCGAATGGCAGGAGGAACGCGAGGGCCTGCGGCTGCGCATCAGCGAACTCGAGACCAAGCTCCAGCAGGTCGTGCGCAACGCCGATAAGGACGTCCGCGGCCACGAACGCCAGAAAGAGGGACTGCGCAAGACGATCGCCCAGCTCCAGCGCGAACTGGAGGACGCCCGAACGCACCAGCCGCCCCCCGCCACCGAGAATGGCGAGGCTGGTGGCGATCCGGCGACTTCGGCCGACGCCGTCCGGCTGGCCGCCCTCGAGGAGGCGATCGAGGAGGCCCAGCGCGGCTTCGCCGATGAACGCCGCCTGCTGGAGCGCGAAGCCGACGCCCTGCGCGCGCGCATCGCCGAACTGGAGGCCGCCGCAACATCCGCTCCGACGGCGACCGCCGCGGCGCCCGAACCCGCACCGGACGCGCCCATCGCGCTGACGGCCGAACTGCAGTCCACCCGCGAAGCTCTGGCAGCCAGCCGGTGCGAACAGGCCACCGCCGACCAGGATCACGCCGCAGCACGCGCCAAGCTGCACGCCCGACTAGCCGAACAGGAGGCATGCAAGGTTGGGCTTGAAGCGCAACTCGCTCGCCAGGCGATCGAACTGGCGGAGTTGACCGACGCGCGCGACCGGCTCGCCACGGCCCAGATCGCCGCCGACCAGCAGCAGGCGACGCTCGACGAACTGCGCGCCGCACTGGCGGTGCAACGGGCGGCCTGGGAGTCGCAGCAGGCCGAACTCGACGCCGCGCGTCAAGCCGCGCAAGAGCAGACCGCCGCGCAGGCCGCGGATTCTCACGCGCTGCAGGAGCGCCTGACGCGCTGCGAGCACGAGCTGGCCGCGGAGCGCGCGGAGTTTGCCGAAACACTCGTCGCCGCCAACACGCGCGACAGCGAGTACGAGCAGCAGCTCGCGGCGCTTCAACAGCGCGCCGAGAATGCCGAGACCGCGGGCGAACGGCAGGCGGCACTCGCGGCCGAGCTGGCCGCCGCACGGGAGCGCATCGCCGCCCTGGAAGCGCAGGTGGCACAGGCCGCCGCCATTCCGCCGCCCGAGCCCGGCGTGGTACGCGAAGCCGCGGCCCGCCTGCGCGAGGGCGAAGACCTGCTGCGCGGTGTGCTGAGCGAGGAGATCGCCGCGCTGGACCTGAATCTCGAGGCCGAGCGTGATGCCTTCCTGACCTTGCGCGACACAAGCCTGAAACGCCAGGAGCTGCTGCAAGCCCGGCTGGCGGCCCTGCGCAGCCTGCAGGGCGGCGAGACCGAAGGGGTAATCGCGCGCCAGGTGCAGAGCCGCGCGGCCGCCGCCGAACCCGTCCGGCTGCGCGACGAACTGGAGTCGCTGCGCACCACCCACCAGCGCCACGTGCGCCAAGCCGAGGAACGCGAACGCGAACTGGCCCGCCGGGTGCGCGTGTTGGAGAGCGACGAGGCCCGCATCAAGGGCCAGCTTGGCGAGTCCGACGCCCTGCACCGACGCCTGCAGGACCTGACCGAAACCGTGCGTCAGCGCGAACAGGACCTGGCCCAGGAAAGACGCCTCCGGACGATTGAACAGGAGCAGTTCCAGCAGGCCCAGCAGGGCCTCCTGCGCCGCATTGAGGGCCTGGAGCGCGCCGAGGACGGCCGTGCGCCCGGCTCGCCGCCGGCTGCGGCGCCGCAGCCGGCGCCGGACGAGGCCGTCGAGAAATCCTCTGGCCGGACCGGTTTCCGCGCCACACCTTGGATGCGGCTGAAGCGCTGATCTTGGAACCGGACGTCCAAGCCACACGCTGTACTACTATTGGCCATATTCTTGCTTCGTGGGAAAGAATTGAACCACGGATGCACACGGATTTCACGGAAAGCAAAGCAGGTGCGCGCCAACGCATCCGTGTCCATCGGTGTCCATCCGTGGTTCTCTTCTTCTTCGGTTGCGGCTGCGCCGCGCTGGGTCCTCATGTCGAGTCCTGACTTCCGTTTGACACTTTTTCGTTGTGTGTAGCATGCGAATC
>CAZZCT010000180.1:2626-10962 GCA_964652365.1 uncultured Lentisphaerales bacterium | reverse complement strand
CCCCCCCTCGTGTGTTCGCGGCGCAGCCGCGTGGCCGGCTCGTCGCTTGTCCTCGCAGACCGACGCCCGGTACCGTCCTCGTGCGACGCTGGTTGAGGCGCGCGCCATAATCGGCTATGCTTCACCCATCGACACGTGCCAACCCTTCACAGCGCGCACCTGTCGCACGGGAGATTGCTCGTCATGGCTGACACGCCGCATGCCGCATCAATGGCCGACTTTGAAGCCCTTTTGAATGCACAGTTCGATGGTTACCGCAAGGGCTTCAGCCCGGGCGAGCGGGTTCGCGGGACCGTGGTATCCGTCAATGGGGCCTATGTCGTGCTGGACGTGCAGGCCAAGAACGAGGGTCTGATTCCGGTGGCCGAACTGCGGGATGAGGAGGGCAAGCTGCTGGTCGCGCCCGGGCAATCCCTGGAGGCCATCTTCATCGGTGTGCAGGGCGGCGCTTTCGTTTTCTCGATGCGATTGGAGGGTGCCGCGGCCACTGACCGTGGCCTGGCTCAGGCCCAGGCCGCCGGTCTGCCGGTCGAGGGGCTGGTCAAGGCTGAGGTCAACGGCGGCTACGAGATCGACATCCACGGCCAGCGCGCCTTCTGCCCCTTCTCGCAGATCGACCGTTTCAAGACCGAGGGCGCGGTCTACGTGGGACAGAAGTTCGCCTTCCTGGTAACCGAATACGATGCCGAGGACCGCAACATTGTGGTCAGCCGCCGCGCGTTGCTGGACAAGGAGCGTGCGGCGCAGCGCGACGCGCTGGCGGGTGAGCTGCAGGCCGGGCAGGTGCGGCGCGGCACGGTGACGCGCCTGGCGGAGTTCGGCATCTTTGTGGACCTGGGCGGCATCGAAGGGCTGATCCCGCTCAAGGAGCTGGCCTGGCAGCGCGACACCAAGCCGACGGACGTGGCCAAGGCTGGTGACACCGTCGAGGTGCTGGTGCGCGAGGTCGATTGGGAGCGCGACCGCATCACCCTGAGCCTGCGCGGCACCCAGACCGACCCGTGGAACAGCGCCGTCGAACGCTATCCGGCCGGCAGCGCGTTTCTTGGCAAAGTCGTGCACCTGGAACCGTTTGGGGCCTTTGTGCAGGTCGTGCCAGGCGTGGAGGGTCTGATTCCGATCGGACGTCTGGGCGGCGGCCGCCGCCTGCGCCATCCGCGCGAGGCTCTGAGCGAGGGACAGGAGCTCGAGGTACAGGTCGAAAGCATCGATCCCGAGCGCCGCCGGATCAGCCTGAAGCCGCTGGACAGCCGGGTGGCCACGCTCAAGCCCGGCAGCCTCGAACGCGGCGCGATGGTGGAGGGGATTGTCGAGGGCATCAAGGATTTCGGTGTTTTCCTGCGCCTTTCGGAGACCCAGACCGGCCTGCTGCACATCGGCGAGACCGATGTGGGCAAGGGCGGCAACCCGGCTTCCAGACTGGAGCGGCTCTTCGCGCCTGGCAGCAAGGTGCAGGTCGTGGTGAAGGAGAACGACGGCAAGCGCATCAGCCTGACGCTGCCGGCCCGTTGGCAGGCCGCCACGGCCGGGGACAGCGACGACACGGCGGGTTTCCTGGCCGGCCAACGGACAGGTTCCAAGAGCCTCGGGTCTTTGGGCGATGCCTTCAAAGGATTGGACCTGTAGGTTCTGCGCTCCGCCAGACGGGTGGGCTTCGGAGTGCGTTTCGGTCAGGACGCGGGTTAGAGGCAATGGACGGCGCACGCCACGGTGTCTTCGATCCACAGACTGCGGATGCCGGGGCCCGCGATGGGCTGGCGTCGCCCCATGGGCGCGTCCGGCTGGCGTGGCCGACGCAGCGGAGCCCGGCGATCGCGCTAACCTTCCGGGGGCGTCCGATTCTGGAGCTTGCAGGCATCCGTGTGACGGGGCCGGGGTTCGGCTCCGGGCGCCTGGCTGCAGTCCGCGCGCCCTCGTCCCCGCCACGAGTGTGCGGTATGGCCGGCCCTGGCCGCTACCGCGGCGTCCGGCTGCCGCTGGTGTCCGCCGTGTCGGCGGATGCACCGGATGCGGCGGCGACGGTCCTGGAACTCCGGTGCTATGACTGGGGCTGTGCCTTCCGCGTCATGCGCCGCGGCGCCGCGTGTTCGGCCGTGCCGCCCAACCTGCGCGCGCGGCTGCGCCTGATTTTCCCCGAGTTCGCCGAGGGGTACGTCGCCGAGGCCGCCACAGGCAGCTTCGTGCGCCGCCCGTTGGACGCTCTAACGTCCTGCCCCCTGCCGCTGACGCTGATCTATCCCCATGGAAAAATCGCCAGCGTGCTGTGTCCGTGCGCCGCCCCGGACCTGCGGCTGCGGCGGCCGTCGGGGGTCGGGGCCTGGGACCTGTGCCTCACGGGCGCGCCGCCGGGCGGCCGTGAGGTGGCCGGACCGTGGTGGGTGGTGCTGCTGGGCGACCGTCCCTGCGACCTGCTGGAGCATACCGACGGAATGCAGCAGATGCTGGCCCGCGAGCGTCCTCCGCTAACGCTGTGGCGGCCGGGGCGGGCGCCGGTCGCGGCAGCGCCGGCGGCGGTCGTGGCCGTGCCGGACAGCGCCCACAACTGTCTGCTGCTGTTCGCGTGTCACCCGGCCTGGCACGCCGGCTTGGCCGGCGATGATGCGGCGCGCGCATCCTGGACGCAGCCGCGCGACCGCGCGATCGGACCGAATCACCGGCGGGCGTTGGCCGTGATGGTGGCGGCGTGGGCCGGGGGGCCCGCGGAACCTGCAGGCGCCGCATGGCCGCTGCCCCGCGTCTGGGATGCGACGCGTTGGCTGCGGGGCGAGGCCGGTGAGTACTTGCTGGTCGCGCGGCGGTGCGGTGCGAGCTGGATCGTGGCGGGGATCACCAATGGGCGCGCGCGGGTGTTCACGCTGGTGTTCGACTTTCTGCCGCCCGGGGGGCCGTGTGCCGGCCGGCTCTGGTGCGATCCGGCTCCCGGCGAACCGGCGCCGTCGGCGGCCGCGGATTTGGGCACACCGGTCGCGGTGGCGCCCGAGGCCAAGCTCTGCGTGCACCTGCCAGCCGATGGCGGGTTCGTGCTGCGGATTACACCGCAACCCGAGGGTGAGTGGGCATGCTGGATCTCGTGACCAGCCTGCTGAATGGCGACCACGGGGAGCAGATCCTGTGGGGCGTGCGCGCCGCGGTGCTCCTGAGTCTGGCGTGGTTCGCGTGGCGCGTGCTGCTGACCGCCGCGCCGTCCGGCAGCGGCCGGGGATTCCGGCTGCTGGCGTGGAGCACGGCCGTGGCACTGGTGGCGCTGCTGATCAATCAGGGCAGCTGGCAGCTGGCCGGTTTCCAGCGGTCGGCCTTCATGCAGTTCCTGCGCAGCCATAACCCGCGTCCAGACTCGCCTGACAAGCAGGTTCGGCGCGGGCGTATTCTCGATTGGCGCGGGGCGGTGCTGGCCGAGCCAGCGGTCGACGTGCCCTGGACGCGCCACTACCCGCTGGGTCCGGCGGCCGCGCACGCGGTGGGCTACGTCCATCCGGTCTATGGCTGGTCGGGGGTCGAGCGCGCGGCCGATGCGCTGCTGAGCGGCTACGGCTTCACCAATCTGCGGGAACTGGACCGGCTCGGGCGTAACCTGCTTGAGAGCCGCCAACCCGAAGGCAATGACGTAACTCTGAACCTGGATGCCCGCCTGCAGCGCCGGGCCTGGGACCTGATGGCCGGCCGCGCGGGCGCCGTGGTGGTCATGCGGCCCGCGGACGGCGCCATCCGCGTGCTGCTGAGCTCCCCGGCCTTCGACCCGCACAACCCCGGAGCCGGCCTCGATGACGCCGATCGCGCGGCCATGCTCAACCGGGCCACCCAGGGACTCTACCCGCCCGGCTCCACGTTCAAGGTGCTCATGGCCCTGCTGGCGGCCGACCAGGGCCGCGCGCCTATCCTGGCCTGTCCGGCGGAGGGGTTCAGCGCCGAACCGGGCGCCAAGCCGATCCGGGACAGCGAGTACACCAGTTGGCATCGCGACGGCCGCATCTGGCGTGGTTGGGGGCGGATCGGCCTGGCCGACGGCTTTGCGCACTCATCGAACGTCTACTTCGCGCAACTGGGCTTGGCGTGCGGTGCCGAACCGTTCGGCCGCCTGGTCTCCGCCGCAGCGGTCACCGAGCGGGTGGCCTTCTTCGACGGGCGCTCCGGCACCATGAGCTCGGCGGCTGGCCAGGTGCCGGTGGTGACCGATGCCGACCGGCGCGTGCTGGCGCAACTCGCGATCGGGCAGGGACGGCTGCTGGTCACGCCGCTGCACGTGGCGCTGTTCACGGCGATCATCGCCAACCAGGGCGTCCTGCCGCAGCCGCAACTGCGCGCCGGGGTTCCGCCGGCCGCCTTACGGCGCGTCGCCTCGACCCACGCGGCGGCCACGGTGCGTGACCTGATGCGCGAGGCCGTGCTTCGCGGCACCGGCCGCGGGGCCGACATCGCCGGACTGGAGGTCTGCGGCAAGACGGGGACGGCCGAAGCCACGGGTGGCGATGATCATGCTTGGTTCACCTGCTTTGCCCCGGCGCGCCGTCCGGCGCTGGTGGTGACCGTGCTGGTTGAGCGCGGCGGCTATGGCTCCCGTGCGGCCGTGCCCGTTGCCCGGGGGTTGCTGGAGACCGCCGCCAAGCTGGGACTGCTGGCCGAGAAGCCTGCCGAGGGCCGGGCAGCCGACGCGGCGCCTTCCGCCCGGAGGTCGCCATGAGCCGTCGCAAGCCCGCCCATCCCGAGCCGTCGCCGCGCGTCCGGGCGGGGCCGCTCCTGGCGTGGGGGCTGGTCGTCACGCTGGTCGCGCACCTGGCGATCGTGCTGGCGAAGCTCGGCAACGCGCCGCGCATCCCCTGGCCGCAACTCGCCCCCTTCGGAATCTACGTCATCTCGCTCGTCGCCGTATGGGTCTGGCTGCGTCTGACTCGGTTTTCGGGCGATCCGGTGCCGCTGGCACTGGCTCTGACCCTGGCCGGCCTGGGCATTGCCATGCAGCTGCGCGTGGGCACCTACGCGGTCACGACACCGGGCTCGGCCGCGCAGTGGGCCTATCCCCTGGGTGTGCTGGCCCTGATGCTGAGCCTGCTGCTCTTCGGCGGTGGCCGCTGTCATCTGCTGGCGCGGTTGGGCTGGCTGGCTTACGTGGCGGCCCTGGGGGCGCTGGCGGCCATGCTCGTGCTGGGCCGCCAGTTCCGGGGTGGCGTTTTTCTGGCCGGCAACCTGAACCCGTCCGAGATCGTCAAGCCATTGGTGGTGGTCTTTCTCGCCAGCTACCTTTCCGGCCGGCGCGCCGAGTTCTCGGCCACGCAGGCCGGCATCCCGATGCCGGACCGCGGCGCGCTGTTCGAGTTGGCCGTGCTGTGGGCGATTCCGATGGTGCTGGTGCTGCTGTTGCGCGACCTGGGGCTGCTGGTGCTGCTGAACGCCGTGCTGGTGCTCATGCTCTATGCCATCTCTCGCAAGACCGGCTACCTCCTGTTCGGGGCGGTGGCGGTGGTGGGTCTGGCCTTCCTGGCCGGGCTGCTGTCGGCGCATGCCCGTGCCCGGTTTGCCGCCTGGCAGGCGCCTTTTGCGGACCCGACCGGCCGGAGCTGGCAGGTCCTGCAGTCCCTGGCGGCCTTCTACTCGGGTGGACTGTGGGGTGCCGGGCTTGGACGCGGTATGCCCCAGGCCGTGCCGATCGTGGCGTCGGATTTCATCTATGCGGCCCTGGGCGAGGAGCTGGGCTTCGCGGGGAGCGCCCTGCTGTTGCTGCTCTATGGCGTGCTCTTTGCGCGTGGCTGGCGCATCGCCGCCTCATCCAACGGACCTTTCGGGCAGTTGCTGGGCGTCGGGCTGACCGGCGCGCTGGCAGTACAGACCCTGCTGAACGTGGGCGGCGTCACCAAAGCGCTGCCCTTGACCGGCATCACGCTGCCGTTTATCAGCCAGGGAGGCAGCAGTCTGGCCACGTCGCTGGCCATGGTCGGGCTGTTGGCAGCCCTGTCCTCACGCCGCCGGTGAGTCGGCCGGCTTGCCTATAACTTCCAGTTGTTGTCCGCAGATTTCGCAGATTACGGTTCAGACTGCGGCTGGGTGTTGGCCGACTGGTTACCTCAAGGGCTTGGGGCGCCCCTGCTCGTCGGGGCCGCACGTCGGGCCGACGTGCGCCACAGGGCGAGCGGGGCGCAGGCAATCTGGAGTGCGGTGGCAAGCGAAGCGCTCCGCATACCGCCCGGCCGGCAGGCCGCGCCGGTTGACCGCCAGGATGCGCTCGGCGAAGGTGTGCCCTCGGCTGCGCTGGTTGCGCAGGCTCTGCGAGCAATGGCACTCGAGCAGGCGGGCTTTCCAGGCCGCGGTTTCCTCGCCGAACTCCACGACCAGGCTGGGCGCGAACGCCTGCGTCTTGGGGTCCTCGTTGCCCAGGCCGAGGGGCGAGTGCGAAGTTGAAGACTGCCAGGCTGCGAACCAGGCGAAGACCAGCCGGTGGTCCGGGTTGCTGTCCGCGCCATGTGGCAGGAGCACCAGGCCCGGCGCCAACGCGTCCAGCGCGGCCAGCAGACGGTTCCGGTTCGCCGTGCCAGGGTCCAGTTCGCCCGCGTCGTTCTCCGCCAGTCGCAGGAAGACCAGGCGGTCATCGGGCAATCCAAACCGGGCGGCGGCAGTCCGTTCTTCGGCCTCGCGCAGGCGGGCCTTGGCGCCGCGGTCCGGTCCGACGAGGTCATCCGGCACGCCCGACCAGCCGGTGGAGACCACCAGCCAATGCAGTGCCCAGCCGCCCTGCTGCAGCAGGCGGAGCGTCACCGCGACAGCGTCGGGATCGTCCGGGTGCGGCGCCAGCGCCAGGGCCGTGCCGTGGCCCGGCAGGGGCGCTTCCGGAAGCGTCAGGCATGGCCCATTCGCCTGGGCGTCGCGTAGTGCCTTGATCCAGGCTGGTTGTGGCGTTGGCATCATAGGGGCAGGAAGCTTTTCCCGACTTCCTGAGTTCCTGATTCGATCTGACTTTCGGCCATTCCGGCAGATCAGTGCCGGAAACTGCGCTGGCCGGTGAAGACCATGGCGGCATTCGCCGCGTTGCAGCAGTCGATCACGTCCCAGTCGCGCAGCGAACCACCGGGCTGGACGACGGCGGTGACGCCCTCACGCAGGCCGACTTCGACTCCGTCGCGGAACGGGAAGAAGGCGTCCGAGACCATGCAACTGCCGGCCAGTCCGCCCTTGCGTTCGGCCACCTCGGCGTCGATCGCCGCGCGCGCGCCGGCATCCTGGAGTTCGTTGTACGGGGTCTGGTGGCGCTCCCAGGCGAGCCAGTCGGCCAGTTTGCGGTACGCCTTGTCGCGCGCGATCTCGGCCACGCCGACGCGATCCTGCTCGCCGGTACCGATACCCACGGTGACGCCGTCCTTCACGTAGAGTACGGAGTTGCTGGTGACGCCCGCTTCGACCAGCCAGCCGAAGCTCAGGTCGTCCAGTTCGCGCGGGGTGGGGAGGCGGCAGGAGCGATAGGTCCGGCCCTGGTGGACGCAACTCGCCGGTTGCAGATCCTGCGGACGGCGCGCCTCCGGCACGAAGGACCACTGCGCCACGAGGCCGCCGTCGATCAGCGACTTGAAGTCGACGAAGCGCTCCGTGGCATAGTCGGCCAGCCGACGCATGTTACCGATGCGCATGACCCGCAGATTCTTCTTGGAGGCCAGGAGATCCATCACGCCCGGTGCGAACTCGGGCGCCACGATCACCTCGGCGTAGTTCTCCGCGACCAGGCGGGCGGTCTCGAGGTCGACCTCGCGGTTGAGGGCAATGCAACCGCCAAAGGCGGCCAGGCGGTCGGCGCGGTTGGCGCGGGAGTAGGCCTCGGCCAGGCTGGGGGCCTTGGCCACGCCACAGGGGTTGTTGTGTTTGACGATCACGGCGCAGGGCGTGTCGGTGAGATAGCGCAAGATGTTGAGCGCATTGTCGGCGTCGGTGAGGTTGATCTTGCCCGGGTGCTTGCCGAACTGGAGCAGTTCCGGGTCGGAGGCCAGCCAGCGGCCGGGTTGAACCGTCGTGACGTCGCCCAGGTGGAGGTTGCCGTTGATCAGCTTGTAAAGGGCGGCCTCCTGGCCGGGGTTTTCACCGTAACGCAGGCCCTTGCGCTCCTGATCGATCACCCAGGTTACCTTCTCATAGGCCAGGGTCTGGCGGCCGGCCGCGTCCACGAAACTGATCTCCATCCGCGGAGGGAAGTGCTCATCCAGGATGGTGCGGTAGGCGGCTTTGAGATCGGTGGCGGACATGGCAGTCTCCTTGGTGCGGGGCGGCGTCGGGTTGTCGATGCGGGCATTATGCCGCAGAAGCGCGCCGATGGGAAGCGATGGCCTCAAACTACGCCGTTGGAATGGTGGAATGGTGGAATG
>CAZZCT010000180.1:0-2526 GCA_964652365.1 uncultured Lentisphaerales bacterium | reverse complement strand
TGGAATGGTGGAATGGTGGAATGCTGGAATCGTGGACGGCTGTGCGCTGAATCCTGCATCCCATGCGGAGTCTTGCACGGCGGAGCCATCCGTGGGGGGAAGCCGGATGCGGTTTGCGTTTCCATCCATGCCATGGTGATGACGGCCGGGCGGCGAATCGTCGGCAAGCAGACTGTCTGATGGGCCATTTCCCAACATGCCAGCATTCCCGTGTTCCATCTCCCGCAATACTAGAAGCCGGCGTTCGGCATTGATCGCGTGGGGCGATCCGGTTACGCTGTCCGACATGCCATCGCGCGACGCCAGTTCCGAACGTACCATGCGCATCGAGTTGGGCGGCCGCGAGGCCGGTGCGCCCAAGACCCGTGTGCGTCGACGCGTGCTTTCGACCTCCTTTGTGGCCCGTCGTTACGCGCGGCGCGATCTCAACACGCCGTATGACAAGCTGCTCGAGAGCATCTACGACGCCGTGCTGATCACCGGCCGCGACGGCGTGGTGATCGACCTGAACGCGCGGGCCGAGGAGTTCTTCGGCCTGGAGGCGGGCCGGCTCCTGGGGCTGGCCGTGATGGACCTGATTGCCGGCGCCGACCAGACCTTGCTCGAGACCATCCTGCGCAATCTGGAGGCGCACAAGTACACGGTCGTGGAAGCTCGCTGCACGCGGGCCGATGGTTCGACCTTCCCGGCCGAGATCGCGGTCAACCGGGTGAGTCTTGACGCCGAGGGGCAGCTCTGCTTCTTCGTGCGTGACGTGACGGTCCGCAAACGGGCGCAGCAGGCGCTGGAAGACGCGGTCGAGCGGCTTGAAGCGATCGACCGGTCGCGGTCGGAGTTCGTTTCGAATGTTTCGCACGAGCTGCGCACGCCGCTCACGTCGATGATTTACGCGGTCAGCAACATGTTGCGGGGCGTAGTCGGGCCGCTGCCGGAGAAGGCGGTTCAGTACCTGGATCGGCTGGACTCAGACTGCCGGCGGTTGCTGGCGACCGTGAACGACATCCTCGATCTGCGGCAGATCGAAAACCGCTCGCTGACGCTGAGCAAGACGCGTGTGCCGCTGGCGCGACTGGTGGAGTGCGGCGTCGACGCCCTGCGCGTGCAGGCCGATGCCAAGCGCATCCGCCTGCTGGTGTGTCCGCCCGAGCGGCACTCTTTTGTAATGTGCGACGCGCAGAAGATGGAGCGGGTGGTCCTGAACGTCGTCGGCAACGCCATCAAGTTCACCCCCACCGAGGGGGACATCCACGTGGTGATCTCGGTCGATCCCGCGGCGCCGGACTGGGCCTGCGTGCAGGTGAGCGACAACGGCATCGGCATCCCGCCCGAGGCCCTGCCGCGGGTGACCCAGCGTTACTTCAAGGTGGGCGACCAACCCAGCGGCTCGGGCCTGGGCCTGTCGATCTCCAAGGAGATTGTGGAGTTGCACGGCGGATCGCTGCAGGTGCAGAGCCCGGTGCCGGGCTCGCCGACCGGCACGCAGGTGACGGTGCGGTTGCCGCGGGTAGAACCGCCCGTGGTGCTGGTCGTGGCCGGCGAGGCCGACATCCGCGAGCGCGCCGCCCGGCTCTTTGAGGAGCAGGGCTACCGCGTGGCGGCCGTGGCCAGCGGGCGCGAGGCGCTGGAACTGATCCGGCAGCAGCGGGCCGACGCCATGTTCCTGGACCTGCATCTGCCGGACATGCCGGGCACCGACCTGGTGCTGCAGTTGCGCCACGATAAGAAGACGGCGCGCCTGCCGGCGATTGCCGTGGCGGGCGAGACGCTCCTGCAGGCTCAGATGGAGATCCTGAACGGCTGCGGCGTGCCCCTGCTGGCCAAGCCCTGGCGCGACGCGGAGCTGGCCTTTCGCATGGCGGCCGCATTTCTCGGCCGCACGACGCAAGGCAGCTTGAGCGAGCGCGGTGGCCTGCCGGTCAGCCTGCGGCTGTGAGGTGCCCCCCCCCGAAAACGAAACGACTCCAGTCGACCGGCGTCGACTGGAGTCGAAGGGTGGCCCCTCGTGCTGAGCGGCCCCTACCGCGCGTAGACCTTCTTGGCGTGGTAGTGGTTGTGCAGGTACTTGTGGGCTTTCTCGCTCAGCGGCTTGCCGAGGAACTCCGCATAGACCTGCTGCACCTCGGGGTTATGGTGCGAGCAGCGCAGCTTGGACTTCTCGTCATCCGTGTAGATGCCGGCCGTGCGGGCCTTGCGGACCTCGTCGGTCGCGCCCAACGGCTGACCGCCACCACCGATGCAGCCGCCGCGGCAGGCCATCACCTCGATGAAGTGATAGCGTGGCGGGCGCCCGGCCTGACGGTCCTCGCGGAGCAGATCGAGGACCTGCTCGACGTTGCCCATCTGGTGGGCGACGGCGATGCGCACCTGCGTGCCCTTGATGTCGATGACCGCTTCCTTGACGCCCTGCATGCCACGCACGTCGTTGAAGCGGACATCCTTCAGGTCCTCCTGGGTGATCAGGTAGTAGGCCGAGCGCAGGGCCGCCTCCATCACGCCGCCGGTGACGCCGAAGATCGTGCCCGCGCC
>CAZZCT010000179.1:0-11110 GCA_964652365.1 uncultured Lentisphaerales bacterium | reverse complement strand
AATCCCCGTTCGCCCGCCATCTTCCCGAGAAACTCGATGACCCGGTCCGCGATCCAGTGGTTGTAGTGGTGCTCCTCGGGCATATCGATGCGAAAGCCCCGTCCGCACCTGTAGTAGGACTGATCCTTGGCCAGCTTGCGCGAAGAATCAGGATGGTTCTGCTTCAGCCATTCCCGGTACTCGCCGAACGCGTCTGTGGTGTGCCCGCAGACGAAATTGGTGGTCTGGTAGCCGTAATAGGGGTTTGGCAGGGGCTTTCCCTCGCCGTTCCACCACGGTTTCCACCATTCGGCAGAGGGGATGTTGTCGCCGAAGTATCCGCCGCCGGGTTGGAAGTGGAATTTGCCGGAACTGTGGGTGCGATAACCGGCGTCGGCCAGCGCCTGGGTGACGGTCGGGACCTCCGGGGAGAGGAGGTTGCCGTTGGTCAGGAGACCATGCTGGCGCGGTGTCTTGCCGGTGATCATCGACGCTCGGCTCGGCATGCAGACCGGGTTGTTGCAGTAGCCGCGGCTGAAGTTGACCCCGCGCGCGGCCAGCGCGTCGATGTTCGGGGTCTTGACCACCGGATGGCCGTTGCAGCCGAGGCAATACGACTGCATCTGATCCACACAGAAGACGAGGAAGTTGGGACGGTCTGGTTTCATGGGAATGCTCCTGTAGTGATTCGGGTTCGCAAGACAGGTTTGTTGGTGATCACGGCTGCCATCGCGAGTCCTCGCTGGCGATGAGCCAATCCAGGATCAATTGCCGGTGCGTCACGCACACCTCGGCATAGCGCGGATCCCGGGCCAGGTTCACCAGTTCATGCGGATCGTTCTGCAAGTCATAGAGTTCGTCCACATCGCCGGGCGTCATACAAAACTTCCAGCGCTCCGAACGGACGCACTTGACGGGACCGGACGAAATCTCGCGTCCAAGATGATGCTCGCTGTGCCGTAGACGTTCGTGGTCTGCCGGAAAAAGATCCCCGGGGCGCAGCACCGGTCCCGGATTGCCATGCTCCAGGCAAACGTGGTCCCGATGCGCGGTGCGCTCGCCGCGCAGCACGCCGGCAAAACTGCGGCCCTGCACGCCCGGCGGCGACACCACGCCTGCCAGTTCCGCCAGTGTCGGCAGAATGTCCACGTTCTCCACCATGGCCTCCGAAGGCCGGGCGACGATACCGGGTCCCCGGATGATCAACGGCACATGCACCAGCGCCTCGTACAAGTTCACGCTCTTGCGCACCATGCGATGGTCCCCATGTAGTCACCGTGGTCCGACGTGAACGCCACGATCGTGTTCTCGTCACCGCCCGAGCGTTCCAAGGCCGCCAGCAGGCGTCCCACATGTTCATCAATGCAGGACACCATTCCCCAATAGATCCGGCGCAACGTGAGGATGTCGTCCCGCGGGTAGTCCCGGCTGAAACGGTCCCACGCCACCAGCAATTGCTGGCGGTAGGGCTTATCCTGCATCTCCCCTTCGCTCCAGGCCGGCGGGGGCACGGCCACCGAGTCGTACATGCTGGCCCAGGGTTCCGCCACCATGTACGGGGGATGCGGGTCTGGAATGGACAGCCACAGCAGAAACGGGCGGTCCCGCTTCTCCTGCACGAACCGCACGGCCTCGCGCACGATCTGCGCCGTGGGGTTCTGTTCGGCATCGACCGGGTCGGGCGCGAGCGGCACTTGCATCTTCCCGGCCCGCGCATCGAGGTTCCGCTGGCCTGCCGGATCGAGGGCAGGCTGAAAACCGGCATGCCCGGCGGGCAGAAACGTATCAAAGGTCTCCTGTGCGCGGGGGCCGGGAAAACAGTGATTCTTCCCGATGAGCGCCGTGTGGTAGCCGGCCGTCTTGAAGGCCGCGGCGAAATCGTCTTCCCGGGCCGACATCAGCCGACTGTTGTTGTAACTGAGGTTGGTGTGGCTGTAACGCCCGGTCCACAAGGAAACGCGTGACGGGACGCAGATGGGGCAGGTGACGTAGGCGCGGGAACAGCACGTTCCCTGTGCCGCCAACCGGTCCAGATTCGGGGTTCGGATCAACGGGTTCCCTGAGGATCCCAAGGTGTCATACCGCTGCTGGTCTGTGTAAATGAGGATGATGTTGGGACGTTTCATGCGCCGTTACCTTGTAATGTGAGGGTGAGTTTGGGTGGTACGGATCTGCCCCTGTTCATGGTACCAACAGTCCTTCCGGATGGTTCCGGTTCTGTCGGGCAAAGGGCGTCACATCGCTGGTGCGGATGTACCAGTCGAGCAAGCGCCGTTCTAGGCCGGCCTGCACGGCGGCGTACGCCGGTGCGTCACACTGGTTGACGGTCTCGGCGGGATCGTTGAGCAGATCATAGAGCTCGCTCACGTCGTCGGGGCGGCGGACCAGCTTGTGGGTGGCAGTGCGGATCATGGTGCAGCGGGTCACCGAATGCGGATGGTCCTGCTGCTGGCGGCCTTTCGGATAGTAGTTCCCCTTGGGATTGTCACCGATGTCCTGAAAACCGCCAGGCACGGCTTCGAAGCAGTGGGGTTCGTGGTGCCCATATCCGGCCTCAGCGAAGACCGCGCGGTCCGGGTCACCGGCCCCGCCGTGTTGGGTCGGAAGCATGGAGCGCCCGAACTGGGTGTGTCGCAGTTCGACGCCGGCCAGTTCCAAAGTGGTCGGGACGATGTCGAAGCACTCGATCGGTTCCCGAACCGCATGGCCTGCCTTGCAGCCCGGGGTTTTGACGATCATTGGGATGCGGGTCAGGCAGTCATCCAGGGCGCTCGACCATTTCTCGACCAGGCCGTAGTCGCCGGCCCACTCGCCGTGGTCGGAGAACAGGAAGATGGCGGTGTTCGCCAATTGCCCGGTCGCCCCAAGGGTGTCGAGCAACTCGCCCAACAGATGGTCCTGGTAGGAGATCATGCCGAGATAGACCGCGGCGATCTTGCGAAGAACCGCGGGGTCCATCGCGTCGAGTCGCCGGTACTGCCGGATCAGGCGGTGGAACGCGGGCTTGCCGGCGAGGTCGGCAGGGCGGAAATCTGGCAGGCTGTCCGGATCGTACAGGCTGTACCACGGCTCCGGACAGGTGAACGGGCAATGCGGATACAGCGTGGGCAGGAAGATCATCCAGGGGCGCTCTGACGACTGCTTCTCGCGGATGAGGTTCGCGGCGCGGTGGTAGCAACTGCCGTCCATGGTCTCACCCGGGGTGGCGGTCATCAGAAACGAGTAGTAGCCCGGCTCACCGAAGGCAAAGGGATTGCTCGGCCACTGCGACGGCCAGTGCCACTGGTGCACGGCCGTGACGGAGTCCGCAAAGGCGTCTTCGGCGAGAAGGTCGTTCTTGCCGATCCAATGGACATCGTAGCCGGCCTGCTTGAGGTACTTCAGCGTGTTGGGCTCGTCCTTCTGGAGCGGATGCCAAAGGGTGCGATGCCCGCGCACGTGGGGGTACCAGCCGGTCATGAAACTGCAGCGGCTTGGCGTGCAGACCGTATGCTGGACGTGGCACTGCTCGTAGCGCACGCCCATGGCCGCCAGACGGTCGAAATTCGGCGTTTTCGCAACCGGGTGGCCGTAGCAGGCCAGGGCATCGGCCCGCATCTGGTCGGGATTGATGTAAAGGATGTTGGGGCGCTTGGGCATGGGCTATTCTCCCTGCCTCCCCCGCGGCAGGGGCGCGTTCTGCGTGCAGATCAACCAAATGAGAACCCGCTTGCGGAAGGCCTCCACGCGATCCCGCTGTGCGGGGTCGCGGGCCAGGTTCTCCAGTTCGCTGGGGTCGTCAGCCAGATTGAAGAGCTGGTCGAACTCGAATTCCGGGTCGGTGCTGTACTTCCAAGGCCCCAGCCGGACCATCTTGGTCTTGTTCATCTCGCAGAAGACCGGGCGCTCCGGACGCGCTTCGCCGCGCAGGTCGGGCAGGAGCGAGGTGCCGTGCAGCACGGGCATGGCCTGGCGCTCGGCGCCAGCCAGATCCACCAGGGTCGGCACGAGGTCCAGGAGCGAGACGGGCTCCGACACGGTATGCGCCTTGCCTCCCGGTAAGCGCACGATCAGCGGCACCTTGCTCGACGCCTCGTACATCACCTCCTTGTGCAGCATCTGGTGGTCGAACATCATCTCGCCGTGGTCGCTGGCATAGAGGACCACGGTATTCTCCAGCAGGCCGCGGCGTTCGAGCACGTCGAGAATCGTCCCGATGCCGTCGTCGATGAAGCTGATGGATCCGTAGTACTGGGCCATGACGGTCCGCCAGGCATTCTCCGGCATCCCGCCCGTGTGCTTCTGCGCATGCCGGCGCAGCTTCTCGGGTGCGCCTCCCAAACCGTCGGCAATCGGCGGCGGCATCGCGGCCGGATCGTACATGCGCCCGAATGTCCCCGGCGCGTCCCAGGGATCGTGTGGCCCGCCCCAGTTGACCCAGCAGAACCAGGGCTGTTCCCGGCTCACGTCCTGGAGCCACTCGCAGGCCTTGCGGGTGATAAAGCCGTCCTGGTGCTGTTCCGGCTCCAGCACCGACGGCGCGGCGTATCCAGGGGGCTTGGGCTTGATGCCCGCGAACTTCCAGGCGAAACAGCGCTCACGGTAGTCCTGCTGAAAGGCCTCCAGCTTGCCGGTGGTGGCGAGCCATTTCAGATAGGCATCATATTCCGGCTCCTCGTAGACGCAGCTCCAGGCCTTGCCGTGAATGGGTATGCAGTCGTCGTAGCCCGCGGCGCGGCACCATGCGTCGCATTCCGGACTGCCGGCCTGGGCCACCTGGCACAGGTGCAGCTTGCCCAGCAGGGCCGTGCGGCAGCCTGCGTCCCGGAGCGCGTGGCTGAGCATGGGGGTGTCCGGATAGAGGTAGCCCTCGTTGTTGGTGTTGTGCCCGGTGTTGTGCGGGAAACGTCCCGTGGCCAGGCCGGTGCGGGAGGGCATGCAGAGCGGTGTCGGGCAGTAGGCGTTCTCGAAGCGCACCCCCTCGGCCGCCAGCCGGTCGAGGTTGGGGGTCTTCACCACGGGATGTCCGGCGCACCCCATGGCATCGGCCCGGTGCTGGTCGGAGAACAGGAAGAGGATGTTGGGCCGCATGGGAAGGCGTTAAGGGGGAAGGCGTTGGGGGCTAGGGGTTAGTGACCTCGACGATCTGGTAGCCGTCGAGCACCGGCAGCGCGAAGGCCACGCGCCCGGCCGCCTGTGTGAAGGGCAGGGAGGTGTTCTCCGGCACGCAGCGCACCGACAGCACCGGCAGATCGGCGCGCAGGGATAGCTCGATGCCATGCACCGGGATTACGGCATCCACGATGTCCATCTGCGCGCTGCTGCGGACCGGCAGGTAGTGGAGCAGGTGCACGAGCTGACGCTGCGCGCGTGCCTGTCGCGTGACGGTGGCAATCACGGTGGGCGGAGCCTTGACACGCAGGGCGGGCTCCGGCAGCAGAAGATCCAGCGCGGCCTTGACGAGCGCCCGGCACCACCGGGGCGCGTTCGTGCGGTACTGCGCGAAGACCGGCTGCGCGAAATAGACGACGTTGCCGCTCCGGACAACCGCCGGACCGCATGGCTGGCCCGAGGAAGGCGCGTGCTGGTGCGAGCAGTAGTGCTGCCAGGTCCGGTTGAAGTACGGGGCGACGTTGTCGGCCAGCACCTCGCTGCCGGCCAGCAACTCGACGGCCGTGCCGGTCTTGTACATCACGTGCTCCGTAGCCGGCAGCTCCGCACCCAGGGCCGCACGGGGCTTCACGAACATCGGTGTGAAGGGAGCCTCGCCCACGAAACGAACCCCGAACGGCAGCGCGAACGCCGCGCCCTCAGGATTCAGGCCGGCGCGGTGCGAAGCGACCAGGGCCCCGCCGCCATCGAGGAAGATTGCCAGCTTGGACGCCAAGGCGCCATCGACTGGAATCTCGTCGGGCAGGACCAGTAGACGATAGCGGCCGAAATCCGCTTGGCTGTCGATGATGTCAAACTGCTGGTGAAGTTCCTGCAGCAAGCGCATGGCGCCCTTGATGATGTCCGGCAGCGCCTCCGAGCGGCCCGTGCCGACGAACTCCTCGGGCGTCAGCACGCCGATGTCCACCACCGGATCGGCCTCCGTGCACCACGGCTCGCGCCGCTCGACTTCGCGGTAGACCGCCCCGATCAGTTCGTAGGTATGCGGACAGAGCTGGCCGCGCGGATGGAGTTGGTCGCCGATGCAGCACGTCGCGCCGTGCGCCAGCATGCTGAAGCACTCGAACGCGAGGGCCTCGGGGTTCTTGAAGGAGTGGAAGTCGCCCCAGGACGTATGGAACTTCCCGGTCATGCCCAGCGTCTGCTTGTCCAGCGTGCGCGCGTAGCGGATCGTCACGGGGAAATGATCGTAGCCCCACTGGCCGCTGGGCAGGCTTTCAAGCTCGAGGTGCGTGAAGGCGTCCAACTCGCGGCGCAGTTGCGGACCGACATGGCCGGAGTTGTAGAAGAGGAGCGCCTCCGGTCGACGGGCGCGGACGAACGCGCTCATCTCGCGCTTGAAGCGCCACAGCGTCTCGCGGGCGAACGCCCTCCGCACCTCTTCCGGCGCCGGGTCGAGTCCCTGAGCAAGCATCCGGTCACGGCAGTGGCGGCAGGCGCAGTCGTATGGCAGCAGGATGTCGAACCAGAACCCATCCACCGGCATCGTGTCAAGGATCTCCGCGACCAACTCGCGCAGGTAGCTTTCGTAGGGCGAATTCAGGCAAAGCACATTGTAGAACCCCGGATAGAACGCCGGGATGTTAACCTTGCCGTCCGGGGCGCGGACCAGCCATTCGGGGTGCAACTCCGCCTGCAGCGCATCCCACTGCACGGAGACGTAGATCGGGGCCTTGATGCCACGCTCATGGCAGGCCGCGACCTGCTCGCGCAACAGGTCGCACGCCAGGTGCGGGTGCTCGAACTGCGGGAAGCGACGGGATCGGTAATACAGATAGCCGTGGTGGCAGCGGGCGAACAAGTTGATCGAGTTCACCGCCGCTTTCGCCAGCGTGTCGGCGAACTCGCGGGGCTTGAAGTCCGAGCCGATGCCGTCGATGGCGGCGTGGGTGTGGAAATCGAGGTGGATCTGACGGAAGGGGAGGCGCATGGGTTTCTCGGGGGAGATGTGGGGAAGAGTTATTTCACCACGAAGGACACGAAGAGCACGAAGTTTGATGGATGCATGATCCACCCCTTCGTGGTCTTTGTGATCTTCGTGGTGAGTATTCTGGGTTGTGGGCGTAGTCCACCTTGATCTATTCGGACGCGGGCGCTTTGGACGGCGCGGGCGCTTGTGCCGGAGTCGATGGCAGCACGGCCCGGATCCTCGGCACCAGCTTGGAGGCGATCTCGGCCATGCCCTGGTCGGATGGATGGATGCCGTCCTCGGAGAGGCCTCCATAGCTCAGCAGATCCGGACCGCTGACGAAAAGGACGTTCTTGTGCTTGGATTCCTTGCAGAGCCGTTCCAGGGTTTCCCGAAAGGCCTTGGCGCGTTCCCGGGTTTCGGGTTTCGCCCCGTCGGCGTCGCCTCCCCGGTAGGGCAGCACGCTGACGCAGACGACGGGCACGCCCGGATTCTTCCCGGCGATCCGGTCGATCATGTAACCGGCGCGCGCGCGGAATTCTTCGACGGCAAAGCCC
Organism: uncultured Lentisphaerales bacterium; assembly: GCA_964652365.1. Lineage (GTDB taxonomy): Bacteria > Verrucomicrobiota > Kiritimatiellia > RFP12 > CAZZCT01 > CAZZCT01. The sequence goes on along the minus strand of CAZZCT010000179.1, from coordinate 3,514 downwards.
TTGCCGGCGGAATAGTCCCTGCCGACCATGTTCACGGAGATCTCCAGCAGGTACAGGCCGGCGGGCTGCTCCGCCAGGTAGTCGGCCATTTCGCGTTCGCAAAACGCATTCCCGCTGACGCCGAGATTGCGCAGGCTGTAACCGAGCGACTGCGCCGTGAGCGCGGTGAAGCTGCGATCCGGGCGGGTCGCCGCCGCGCCCATGCTGATCGAGGTGCCGTAGCTCACCAGCACGGGCGGAACTTCGTCCGTCCGGGGCGGGCGGATATCGCCCTCGATTCCGGTGAGGGTGATCACCCCGCTATCGAACTGGATGCGGTGCACGTGACCTGGAAAGCGCTTCGGCGGCGCCGGCTCGCCGGCGACCGCGGTTTCGGGCGAACCGCGCATCCGGGCCGGCGCGATGGAGGCCTCGACGGTTTTGTCCAAGTTGGTCGGCTGATAGGAGCCCCGCAGGCTGGGCGGAATATAGAGTTCGACGCCCTTTCTTGCCACAAGTCCGCCGATGACGCCGTGCAATTCGTCGCCGCGATAAACCATGACCCTCGTGTTGCGGTTCGATTTGAGACGGATGACGACATCCTCGAGCTTCGCCCCTTCGTTCAGGACGAAGCGGATCTCGCTCGAGCGCGCGTGCGTCACCTGCCTCGCGCCTTCGGGACTAAGGGCCGCACGGACCCCGGCCGGCAACCGGTAGACGGTCACGCCCGTTCCATCCGGCGTCGGCTCGAAACCGTCGAAATTGTGCAGTTGCACCTTGTTCAAGAACGCCGGCATCGGTGGCGCTTCGGCCAAAGCCGTCATGCCGATAGCCAGCGCGGCCAGCAGCGGTCCCGCAGTCCGTTTCATCGTCCGTGGGTCAATACTCATTGTGGATCTCCGCTTTGCGTGTACGTTCATCTCGCACCCCCGGATGCGTCATACCCAGTCAACGCCCGCAGTTCCGCCAGGTGCTTCTCGTACACCCCGCGCGGGGTTGTGTTGTGCTTCCGGCACAGGCTCGCGGCGTAGCCGACGGCCACGCCCATCTGACCGGTGGTGTTCATGATGCGGGGGCCGCCGAGCGCGACGTGCGAGCAACTGAAGCAGCGGCCCGCCATCATCAGGTTCTCGATGTTCTTCGAGTAGAGCGAGCGGAACGGGATCGTGTAGGAGCGCTTGCCGCCGTCCAGCATCCAGGTAGCGAAGTCCACGGATCCGTTCCAGGGAAACTGCCTGCCGATGGGATACTCGATCGTCTGGTAGTGCAGGTCCACCCCGCGCTCTTCCCCGACCACCGCATCGGGAAAGGTCCGGCCATCCCAGATGTCGCCGAGCGTGAAGAGGTGGTCCCCCACGAGACGCCGCGACTCGCGCTTGCCCAGAATGTAGGCGACCCATTGCAGTTCCCTTCCGGGGTTTTCGCGGTGACAGGTGGAGAACGCACCGTAAGCGGCCCGCAGGAGGTGGTCGCGGATCGCTTCGGCATCCTCGATCTGGCTCAGATCGTTCCGTGAAAACTCCAGGAACCACTCGCTCTTGCTCGCCGACACGTCCTTCGATACCGCCGTGGCCCAGGGCACGTCGGGAAAGGGCGCTGCGGCCGCGGCCGGCGCGGACGACCATAGCAGGGAACTCCCCATGACGCGTTGGTCCGCCCTCTCAGGCGACCATGCGTCGTTGGGCACTTTCTGCGGCGACCATCCGCCGGGGAATCTGCTGCTCGCCGGCACCGCGTTGGGCTTGTTCCTGTTGTTTCGGAGATTCGGCATCATGACCGTGAGATGGCCCTTCTGGCCCTTCACGTCCGTCCGGGGATGATACTCGCCGAATTCACGGACGGACTCCCGCCCGTAGCGGTACTCCGCGCCCGCCCAGTAGCCGATCCAACCGTCGCCGGTGGCATCGACGAACACCGGTGCCGCGAAGGAGCGGCACTCCCCGGTCTCGATGTGGCGGGCGTGGACGGCCTTGATCCGCTTGCCGTCCATCGCGACATCGTACGCCCGCCAGCCCCGGAACAGGCTCACGCCCTGGGCGGCCTCCATGGCGGCGTTGCGCTGCTCGTCGTCCTTCAGCATGACGGGCGAGCCGTTGCCGCCCTTCCTCTCCCACGTGAGGCGGTCGAGAATCCGCCGCGCGGGCTCGCGCCCTTTGATGCCGATGACGCCCACGCGGACCTCGCCGCTGGCGTTGCCGCCGAAGGTGATGCGGTCGTGGATCAACGCCACCTTCAGCCCCTGCTCCCCGGCGGCAATGGCCGCGGCGCATCCCGCGATGCCGCCGCCGACCACCACCAGGTCGAAGGAGTCTTTCTTGGCCGGGAGGTCCGGCATGCCGAGCAGCCGGTTGCGCCACGGCCGCAGGGCCTTCGGGTCGTTCGGGGGAAGGCCGGGATCGGTCGTCAGCAGGATCGCGTCGCAACGGCCGTTGAAGCCCGTCAGGTCATGCAGCGCCAGCGTCACCTCTCCCGCGGGCAGATTCACCGTCCCGCCATCTTGCCAGTGCCACGGTTCGTCCCCGGCGCCGAACGTTGTGTCGAGGGCGTTCCCGTTCGCCAGCACCTGGAACCGTCCGGGAGCCTCCCAGTCGCCCGGAACCCAGTTTCGCGTGCGCACCCAGACGCGGTACGTCCCCGGCTGGGGAATCTTGACCCGTGTGACCGCGTCCTCAACCGGCCGGCCCAGCCCGTGCGCCATCAGGAACGGCGAGCCCATGATGTCGGCGAACTGGGGGTCCACCACCCAGCCGCCCTTCGCGGCGAAGCCCTCGGCTTCGACCAGCACCGACGCAGCCTGCGCTGCGGGGGCCGACACGGCGAGCAGGGTCAGGAGGAGTGCGGAGGCGACATGAAGTCTCGATGTGTAGGTCACTCAACTTCTTTCATCAGGGAGCGGGTGGCGTCCCAGCATTTCAGAGATCCCATCCCGTCCACTTTGGTTGACTTCTCTTCCCGGAGCTGGAAGCTCCGGCCACTTCCTACTCCACCAGGATCAGGGCGAAGTCGTGATGCACGATGTCCAGCTCGAAGACGCCCGGAGAGAGGCGGCGCACGAGAGGGTGGGTGGCTTCCTCCAGCGCCAGCGCAGGTGCGGCGGCGCCCGCTCCGGGTTGACGCCGCTGCGCCGGACGCGCGGGAGCCGCGATCTCGCGCCAGTCCGTGGCCTTGGGACGCCCGGCCCGCGCCTCGACGTCCACGGCATCCGCCGTTTCCGGCAGGCCGAGTTTCGCCAGATCCAACTGCAGCCGCACCGTGTATTTCCGGACCTTGGGCCCTGCCGGCGCCGCGGCACCGCCCGAAGTCGCGCCCGCCAGACCCAACTGGCCGGCATCGTATTCCTCGAGCGACGGGCCGTCTTCCTCGTCGGCGGGCTTCGCCGCACCCGCCGCGCCGGCTGAGCCTGCCGGACCGAAGTTGCCGAGCGCGAGCATGGCCTTGCCGTCCCGCGCCAGCACCAGGGCGCGCATCTCGGCGCCTTCGGTCCGCAGCGGGAAGCCCTCTTCCCAGTAGCGGAAGACGCGGCAGTCCGGCATCC
>CAZZCT010000178.1:0-11138 GCA_964652365.1 uncultured Lentisphaerales bacterium | reverse complement strand
AGGCCCGCCGGGCCCGTAAGTCAGCCGCCCCAATCTCGTTCCGCACGGGCGGCTAGCCGTCCCACAAGATTTTGGCCGTTTTCTCGATTTCCCAACTCTGCGCCCCTGCGCCTCTGCGGGATATCTCTTTCCAGACCATCCACCCCCGGTGGTCATAGGTGAGGCCCGGGAGAAAGTCGCTACGCGATGGATCGCGCACCACGCTTTCAAGCAGGGTTGCAGCGGCTGCGCGGCGGATGTCATTCGTGGCGATCCGCCACTCGCGAAGGGCTGCGTCCGCAGTTGCGAGGGTGGCGCGAGGCTGGCCACCGTGGCCTACACTGGCGGCCTGTCAGAAGCGGCTGGGCATGACCGCCAAGACACCGGTCACGGTGGTGGTCGACGGCCATCGTCGTGCATCAGCACTTGGCGCGCCAGCGCCAACATGCTGGATTCATCTTATTGGCCCCGTGATCTCGACGAGTGATTCTCCTGCTTCGAGGAGCTTGAGTGCGGACGGGATCGTCGAGCGCGTGATCTCTCGCACGTTCTGGTTCGACGTACTGCCGCAGGTGAGCCATAGGACCTTCGGAGGCGGGCCATGCTGCTGGAGAAGGTGAAGAAAGTCGGCATCCTTGGTGAGCACGACAGCATCTGCCTCTCGTGCTGCCTGGAAAATCGGCAAGTCCTGCGCCTCGCGCAAGCCCATTTCGCGGACAGCTCGTGCCGGGATGACAAACGTGTCGGTGATCCACTGCGCCAAGGAGGGCGAAAGCTGGGCATCGATCCAGATGGTCATGCTGCGAGCACCGGGTGATCAATGCGCTTGGACGCATACTGAAGGCAGGCCTTCAGATCCGCCTCTTCGAGATCGGGCATCTCTTCCAGGACTTGGTGCGCGGTGAGACCCGCGGAGTAGAGGTCGAGCACATCCGTCACGCGGATGCGCATTCCGCGAACGCACGGTCGCCCCCCACACTGCTCGGGATCGATCGTGATTCGGTCATTCAGGTACGTCATGGTTGACTGCTCCCATTTATCACCAGATTACCAGCAACGGCGCACTCTGTCATTTGGATTTCAGGGCCGTCATGCGCGCTGGAGGGTTACGCCGCGATCTCCGCCGGGCTGGTCGACCGCGTGGCGCAGTGCCTGCGGCAACGGGCCTCGACGCCGACCGCGTCCGGTTCCGGCGCCGCTACGGCCGAGTCCGAACCCCGCCAAGCGTCGCCGACAGCCGTCAGGGAGCGCATGGCGACCTTTGCGGTGCCGCTCGTCCTGGCGAACGGTCTGGCGGACGGCCTGAACCCCTGTGCCTTCTCGACGCTGGTCTTCCTGGTGTCGCTGCTGGCGGTGGCGCGGGTGCGCGGCCGACGGCTGCTGGCGGTCGGCGCGTCATTCTGCGCAGCGACGTTTCTTGCCTACACGGCCCTGGGGCTTGGGCTGCTGCAAGCCCTCAGGGCCGGCGCTCTGTTTCCGGGACTGCGTCGAGGTCTGCTCGGGGCTACAACCATGTGCTTTTCGAGCACGTGCCTCACCAGCCTTCAGCCAATGAGGACCAGATGGCGCGCACGACCGCCGAAAAAGTGACCGTTAACGAGTGAGTCCCCGAGCCCCTGCCGGGGCGGCCGGTTCTCTTGAAGGACTACCCGGGCCTGCCCGCGAACGAGGACACCGACACCCGGTACCGCAAGCTCCGTAAACGCGATGGCAGCAATCAGGGCCTTGTCGCCCGCCAGGTCCTGGACCGTCCGCAGGGCCCGTAGCCGGTAGGTGCCGACATCGCCCTCCACGCTGGCCACCCAGACGTTGCTGCGACGGCAACGCTGGCGCCACATCAGATGGTTTCCGCTAAAGTCGACCCCGAGCCAGATACTCATGTCGGATCGTCTCCCTGTCCGTTGCCTGGTTCCTGTGAGCCGCATTCCGACCTGGCTGAAGAGCATCCCCGCATGGCTGTCGTTGTGATCGTTCGCAGGAGGTCAGAACCATTGGTCGACCTCCACGCAGTCGAAGTGCTGCGCGTACTCCCGCAGGTAGTCGCCGGGTCCGGCTGTCTCGCTGTAAACCAGACCACGCCAACTGGGGTACTTCCAACTGCAAGTGCCGATATGGATGCCGTCAGTCATTGTCGGCGCTATTGGGTCATGCTGATCACAGGAGCTCTACTGCCCCAGGCTGGCAAGGCCTCCGGCATTTGTCACATCGGTGAACCCTGACGCCGTTAGAATCCTTGCTGCGTGAGCACTACGCATGCCTGAAGCACAGTAGACCACGATCGGCTTCTGCTTATCGCCGATCTCTGAAACGCGGGCCTGCAGTTCCGCCAAAGGGATGTTCTTGGCACCGTTGAAGTGCCCGGACGCGTACTCCGCCGGCGTGCGGACGTCGATCACCGATGCGCCCTGGGCGATCTTCTCCTTGGCGTCTGATGCATTCGACCCAACTACCCGCATTCTAACCACCGCCATCGCAATGACCGCAGCCAAAACAATAACCACAATCCAGCCTGTGCTCATATCGGTCTCTCACGGTCGCCAGCCCTAAGAGGCGCTTGTACGCAGTGGCTTCCGATGTAACGCACCATCAGAGCAGCGAGCTGCGCTCGATTGACGGCGGCCTGCGGCGCCGTGATTGCCGCTGTGAGTCACGGCGTGCGCAGGCAGGCGGCTCGGAGCCTCAGCCCGCACCGTTCGAAGGGGCTGCCCCCTACTTGGCCTGCTTCATCGGGCAACCCTGGCCCTGGCACATGGCCTTGAGCTTCGCTGCCTGCTCGGACGTCAGAATCTGGCTCATCTCGGCCATGCAGTTGCTCGTCCCGGCCGCGGTTTGCTCCCCCTGAGAGTACTTCGCGCAGACTTGCTGGACCTTCGCCGCCTGATCGGCGTTCAGTTTGAGCTGTACCACTAGGTTCGACACGGCGCCTGCAGAGCAAGATCTCTCATTCTTCTTGGGTGCGGCGCAGCACGCATCCTGGGCTACGACAGGCCCGACACCGAGGGAGAAAACCAACACGACGATTCCGATCACGACTTTCATTGCATTGCCCTTCCGTTTACTTGGTTCGCACTGGAAGGGCTATTGTAGAGCCGCATGCCGGCAATGCAAGCCCATGAATGGTCTCTGGGGTCATGAAAGGCAACCGGCTGGCCTACTCCTGCACCAGGTTCTTCCGGATTGCGACATGCGGCAGTCCCACCTCGGCTAACCGCGGGCCCACCGTCGTGTACCCGAGGTGCTGGTAGAACAGAACAGCGGTTTCGCGTGCGTGGGCGGTTACCGATACCTGCCGGTGGAACATAGACTGATGCTGGTGTCCGCCATACCGGACATTGCATCCCGGCTGGTCAACGCGACACTGGGTCAGGCGGTCGCGGGAAAGGCGGCTGCCACGTTCGTCTGGGCTGCCATTCCCGAACGCATGGAGTGGCGCTACGGACTGGCCGCACATAAGGTCATCGCCCTGGACGCCGGCCACGTCTGCCAGAACCTGTATCTGACCTGTGAGGCGATCGGAGCCGGCACGTGTGCAATCGCGGCCTTTGACCAGGAAGCCATGGACCGGCTGATCGGTGTGGATGGCCAGAATGAGTTCACCGTCTATCTGGCACCGGTTGGGATGCTCCCCGTCTCCGGCGGAGGGGCTGCATGAGGGATCTCAACGCTGGCGGCGACGGCGGCGTAGGTGTGCCGCGGGCGGTTGTCACTGCCGCTTGACCGTCGCCGGGCCGAAGGCTATCGTCAACCTGGCTCCGGTCACGGCCAAGCTCGCCGCCTGCACGCCTTTCTGGAAGCACGAATGAACCGCATACTCCACGGATATTTGCCCGCCTTTCTCGTGGCGTTTTCCAGCGCTGCCCTATGTCAGGCTGGCTGGATCGGGCCTATAGTACCGTCAGCTGGCACTGTCCTGTTCGTCCGCCCGCTCGCCGCCTTGGAGCGGCCGACAATGACCAATGCCATTCCGTTTGCAGAGTCCTTCGAGCAGTACGCCGACAATACCTACATCAAGGGCACGAGCGGCTGGTACAGCTCGGCTTACGATCAGTCCAGTGTGACCAACAGCCCGTTGCCGTCGAGCGTTACCGACTTCCCGATCCAGACCAACCACACACGCTACGGGAAGCTCAACACAGAAGGCGCGTGGCTTGTCAACGCCATCACGGGCGGCCAGCAGCACGTCTGGATCGACATGCTACTGGGCTTCCGCTTGTGCGAGGACCCGCCACCCACGGACGGCTCGCCGCAGTTGGTACTCTGGGTTAATACCCGCTCGAACCTCTGTGTATTCGCCCAGAAGCCTGACACGGGCGTAGCCTCGATGATTTCCTCGACCCGCAGGGTCATGCCTAACAGCGGGGACTCTCCATTCCTTTCGCGCCTGTCAGTTCATCTCGCCTATCTGGCGGCTCCCACGGGCGCGTGTTTCGCCGTCTTCCTGGACAGTACGGCTGTCGACTGGCCTGGCGGCGAACGGCTGCCCGGCTTGGCGGGAACCATCGGTGTGGGGCCTTGGTTGCGCTGCCCGCCGGCATCTGGGAGCACTTTCCCCGGTCTGGCCTTCGGCGGCACCGGTCTCATTGACGATCTTGTCGTCACGGACGGCTATCCGCTGACGCCCAGCAACCTGACGGTACGCCTGGCTGACGGCGTGAGCGCTCTTACGTGGCAGTCCGACTTCGGACGGACCTACCAGGCCGAAACGTGCACGAATCTGGTCACGTCCGACTGGCAGCCGCTGGGCGCCCCGGTCGTCGGCACTGGACTGACAAACACGCTGCCTGTTTCGACCAGTGATTTCCCTACCCGCTTCTTCAGGGTATTCAGTCCTGCCCCGTGATTATCGACCAGTGTTGCCAGCAGCACCGCCACCCCATGAAACCAATTGACCGATACCGCGGCGCCCTGGTCGGCCTGGCCGTCTGCGATGCCCTGGGTACAACCGTCGAGTTCCACCCGCCCGGTTCGTTCAAGCCGCTGAATGACATCGTGGGCGGCGGGCCGTTCCACTTGAAGCCAGGCCAGTGGACAGACGACACATCCATGGCGCTGTGCCTGGCCGAGAGCCTAGTCGAGAAGAAGGGGTTCGATTCTGTCGACCAGCTTGAGCGTTACGTGAGGTGGTACCGGACTGGGCACATGAGCAGCACCGGGGCCTGCTTTGACATGGGCGGCGCCACATCGCAGGCTCTCCGTCAGTTCGAGCGCACGCACGCCGCCTACTGCGGATCAACCGATCCCCACACCGCCGGCAACGGCAGCATCATGCGCCTGGCGCCGGTGCCGTTGTTCTTTGCCAGCAAACCGGAGGATGCAATTGAGCGTTCCGGCGACAGCTCCCGCACTACCCATGGCGCCCGTACCTGTGTAGATGCGTGTCGGTACCTGGCCGGGTTGATCGTCGGGGCCGTGACGGGTGCCAGCAAGGATGACATCCTTTCGGAACGATACTGCCCGGTGACCGGCTACTGGAAGGCACACCCACTGGCGCCTGAAATCGACGAGATCGCCCAAGGCTCGTTCAAGCGCAAGGAACCGCCGGACATCAAGGGGACCGGCTATGTTGTTCAGTCGCTGGAAGCGGCGCTGTGGGCCTTCCACAAGTGCAAGGACTTCCGGGAAGGCGCCCTGCTGGCCGTTAACCTGGGCGACGATGCTGACACCACCGGCGCCGTCTACGGGCAGATCGCCGGAGCGTTCTATGGCTATGATGGGATACCCCTGTCCTGGCGGGACGTGATCGCAAAGCGGGACATCGTCTTGAGGCTGGCGGACGGACTGGGGCGTCAATGAGTTCCTCCACCCGTTTCATCCATGTAGACCTCGATGGATGTCCAGTTGGTGGCAACATCCGCCGTAGCGTCCAGAAGGACGTCCATACCCGTGCCGTCACCGGGAAGCGCCCAAGACTCGATCGCCACGTCGTAGACAAACTGCGTCGTTACCGAGCCCGATGTAATGACCGGCGTGATGCCCACGTTGTCGGCTAGGTAGATCCGGCTCAGGCTGGTCTGGTAGCCGAACCCCGGGATCAGACTGTAGCCTGGCACCTGCGCCACGAGGTCCACGCGCAGCGACGGCTTGTAGGCCGCCTGGATCGCTCGGAAGTTGGTCTCGCTCTGCGCCAAGGCGTCCACGTCGCAGAAATCGCCGTGCGCGGTAATCGACAGGCGGTCAGTCGCCGGACCGGGGTAGTGACCGGGTTGGAGTGGCGGCACCCAGGTGTCAGATGTCGAGTCCGTGGTGTAGTCGGCGTGGGTCATGTCGCCGGTGTCGCCCACCGTGCCGTCCAGCAAGGGCACGTCGTCGCTTCGTCATAGAGCCATCGGGTGCGATCCAGTGGGCAGTTGGGAACAGCCTCCCAGAGGTTGACCTCGGCGAGGTCGGGGTCACGGGTGGTGGCCATGGCGACCATGCGGCCCTGCTGGTCATATTCGTAGGCCACGGGGTAAGTGGCGCCCCAAGTGGCGATGACGCGGCCTTCAAGGTCATAGGCGGTGTGGGTGACCTGGCCGAGTGCGTTCGTGACGGCGATGCGCCGGCCGATGCTGTCGTAGGCGAACCAGGTGCCGTTGGTGGCGGGATCGGATTCCCAGGCCACGCGGCCCTTCGAGTCATAGCCGCGGGAGCGGACTGCGCCGCGGGCGTCTTGGGTGGCGACCGGGCGACGCAGGGGGTCGTGGGCGTAGGTGGTCTCAAGGCCATGGGTGGAGCGGGTGAGTTGCGTCACGACGTTGACCGCGATGGAAAGCGCGTCGATGGTGGAATCCGGCACGTCGGTCAGCTCGTAGACCATGCGGTTGTCCCGGTCTATGACTGTGCGGCGGACGGTGACGTTGCCGCGGATGTCATGGGTGCGGGCCTCGGCAGTCAGGATGCCGGAAGCCCCACCGCTGGTGCAGGCGACGCCCAGGCCGGTGAGGCGGACCAGGCTGACGCTGGTCGTGGTGGCGGCGGAACTGTTGGCGTCGGCACAGAGCCAGGTGACGCTGCGGCGCCACCAGGCGCCATCCTGTTCCACGTAGTCGGAGGCGCTGCCTTCGACGCGGTCGGGTCCGTCGCGGTCGATGACGCCGTCGTTGTCGAGTTATGCCAGTTTTGGCACCGACCCGAGGACGGTGAGTTCGGGACCATTATTGGTCTTGAGGCTGAGTAATCGAGGCAACATCCTGCAATTCAATGACTTGCATCTGGTGGATGGCGGGGGGCTGCAGGGGTGGAGCGGGCGACGGGAATCGAACCCGTGTGACCAGCTTGGAAGGCTGGAGTTCTACCATTGAACTACGCCCGCGCGGCGGGGACAGGAGCCAGCCCGCAGAGTGTTTTTCTTTATAGCAAAATCCGGGCGGCGGCTCAACACCGATCGCGACGCACACGTCGGGCTTGCCACGCGGGGCCGAATGGTGCATGGTTTCACCGTCATCTGTGGTTCCGATGCAGCGTCCGTTGGCTGCCACCTTGGGAATACGCATGCACCCCCAACGCCAGATCCTGACAATCGAAAACCCCGGAATGGACGCCTCGCGGCTGGAGGCTCTGCTCCGACAGGCCGGCTGCAACCTCGTGTCGGTGCAAGCCGAAGACGCGGGTCTAACCGCAGGCGCCTGCTCCTGGCCCGACCCCCTTGATGCCATGAGCGAGCCCATCTGCCTGCTGGACACCCTCGATCGGATCCAGCGCTGCAACCGTGCCTTTGCCACACTCATGGGCAAGACCGTCGAGCAGATCCGCGACCGGCCTGGCAACGAGATCCTGCAGGCGTCGCGGGAGACGGGCACCGAACTGCCCTTCGCTTCCGCGCGAACCACGCGCCAGGCCCAACGCCGCGAGCACCGTCTTGACGGACGCGCATTCACGGTCACGATCACCCCGCTCGTGGACAGCCATGGCATGATCTGCGGCACCGTGCTGTCGATGAACGACATCACCGAGCGCAAAGAGATGGAAGCCTCGCTGCGCCAAAGCAACCGCAGCCTGCAGGAGACCATGGAGGCCCTGCGCCGAACGCAGGCGGAGACCATCAAGCAGGAACGGCTGAACGCCCTGGGCAAGATGGTCGGCGGCGTGGCGCACGACTTCAACAACGTCCTGATGCCGATCCTCGGACTGCCCCAGTTGCTGCTATCCCAACCGGAGCGGATGGCCGACCGTGACGAGGTCCAGGCCGTGCTGCAAAGCGTGGTGTCGGCCGCCACCGAAGCACGCCAGATTGTCCGGCGCCTGCGGGAGTTCTACCGGCCCAACGAACCCGTGGCGGCGCGGGCCGTGTCGGCGCGTGACCTGATCGAGCGCGTCGTGGCGCTGACCGAACCGGCGTGGCGGGTGCAAGCGCAGGCCGACGCCAAGCATATCGACATGCTGACCGATCTGGCGGACGCGCCGACGATCTGGGGCGACGAATCGAGCCTGCGCGAGGCGCTCACCAACCTGGTGGTCAACGCCATTGATGCGATCCGCGAAGACGGGTCCATTCAGATCTCGGCCATGGCCGACGGCGACTGGGGGTTGATCCGCGTCACCGACACCGGCATCGGCATGACCGACGACGTGCGCCGCCGCCTCTTCGAGCCCTTCTTCACCACCAAGGGCGACCAGGGCTCGGGACTCGGGTTGTCCACCTCCTACGGCATCGTCAAGCGCCATGGCGGCCGTCTCGAGGTGCGTAGCGAACCGGGCCGCGGCAGCACCTTTACGATCCGGCTGCCGCGCGTACCTCCGCCAGCCACCGAACCGGCGCCCGTGGACGACCAGATCCAGCCACCGGCCAATCTGGGGCTGAACGTGCTGGTAGTGGACGACCACGAAGCCTCGCGGCACCTATTGTCAGCCTGTCTGCAGCGCATCGGTTGCACGGTCGATGCCACGGACAGCGGGGACCAGGCGGTGCAGCGCCTCTTCACCGGAAGCTATGACGTACTGCTGACCGACCGCGCCATGCCGGGCATGAACGGCGACGAACTTGCGCGGCAGGCCAAACTGCTGGCCCCCGAGGTTCTCGTGATCATGCTCAGCGGCTTCGGCGACCTGATGCGCTTCCGCGGCGAATGCCCGACCGGCGTGGACCGCGTGCTGGGCAAACCGGTCACACAGCGTGAACTGGTGGAGACGCTGCGCCACGTGCAGCCGCGTGGCCAGCGGTCGTCATCGTAGGTGGCGAGTGAAGCGGGGCAAGGGGCGCGCGATCGGTGACCGGTGATCGGTGACTGCTCACATCACTGCCCCCTGCTCACGGCCCACTGCCCCCTGGGCTCAAACTGGTTCGCCGTGGGCCGCAAAGAACCGGTATAGGGTCGCGCGCGAGACGCCCAAGGCCCGTGCGGCCTCGATCCGACTGCCGCCTGTCCGCACCAACGCCTCGCGCACCCGTTCAACCGTCAGCGCGCGATGCATGCCCGGCGGCGGAAACCCCGCCACCGCTTCGCCGTTGGGGCCGGCGGCGCCCTCGGTCACGCGCAGACGAGTTCCCGGCGCATCGCCAACCAGATGGAGCGGCAGGTGGACGGCGCGAATCTCACTCTCGCGGCACTTCACGAGCGCGAACTGGATCCAGTTTTGCAGCTCGCGCACATTGCCGGGCCATGTGTGCGAGAGCATTGCATCCATGGCTTCGGGGCTGATGCGCGCCGGCTGCTCGCGTCCCATCTGCTTCAGGAACCGCTTCAGCAGGTAGTCGGCCAGCAGCGGAATATCGGCGGCACGTTCGCGCAGCGGCGGCAGGAAGATCGGCACGACGTTCAGACGATAGTAGAGGTCCTCCCGGAAGCGTCCGGACTCCAACTCCTTGCGTAGGTCCTTGTTGGTGGCGCTGATGATGCGCACGCTCACGTGGATGGGGGTCTCGCTGCCCACGCGCTGAATCTCACCCTCCTGCAGGACCCGCAACAGCCGCATCTGCATGGCGGGCGTCACGTCGCCAACCTCGTCCAGGAAAATCGTGCCGCCGTCGGCCATCTCGAAGCGCCCCTTCTTGTCACGGATGGCTCCGGTGAAGGACCCCTTCACATGCCCGAACAGCTCGCTCTCGAGCAACCCCTCGGGCAGTGCGCCGCAGTTGACCGTCACGAACAGGCGGTCCGCCCACGGGCTCTCATTGTGGATCGCGGCCGCCACGAGCTCCTTGCCGGTGCCGCTCTCGCCCTGGATCATGACCGGCACATGGGTATCAGCCACATCCTTGACCAGCGCATAAACCGCCTGCATCTTGGGGTCGCGTCCGATGATTCCGCCAAACGACTGCGTCTCGCCGATCTGGGCCTCGAGCTGCTGCTCGCGTGTCTGGTCGCGGAAGGAGACGACCACCCCGACGCGCCGGCCGGTGCGTCGGTCCTGAAGGGGGCGGATGCGCGTGTCGAGCACGCGCCGTTCGCCGGCGGGCGTCACGAACTTGACGCGTTGGCGACGCTCGTCAAACGTCAGCACCTCTTCGCGCAAGCAGTGTGGCCCGCAGAAGCTGCCACCGAAGACTTCGTGGCAGGGGCGACCGAGCGCTTGTTCGCGCCGGATGCCGGTGATCGACTCGGCAGCCTGGTTGAGATAGACCACCCGCTGGTCGAGATCGTGCGCCATTATTCCATCGCTGACTCCGTCCAGAATCAGGCTCTCGTTGCGGCGCTGGCCCAGAAAGGCCTGAAGGTAGCCATGCGCAAAGAAGTCCCCCACCAGGCGTGCCAGCAGATCGCGCGCATCGGCCAGCGCCTGGCGCCGCGCGGCCGGTTCGGAGGGCAGGCTCTCGGCATCCGGGATTGCCCACTGAACCACGGCCGGATGGCCTGGCAGCAGCGGCAGTTCAGCCGGCAACAGGGACAGAACCACCACCACGTCAAACTCACGCGCAGGCCTCTGGTCCAGGGCCAGACACGGCGCGTCGGCCCCATCCAGTCCGGCTTCGGCCATCACCGTGGCCAGGAGCGGATCGGGCGGCTGTGGCTCGACCGCCGCACAGGCCAACGTAACCTCCGGCGGGGCCACCCGGCGCGCCAATGCCAAGGCCATGCGGCTGAGGCAGCAGCCGCGAACGCAAAGAAAGAGCACCCGGGAAGTCATGCGCGCGATTCTAGAGCGCAGCACGCGTCAGGGAAAGCCTTTCCGGCGACGCAGGCCGGCCGGGGGCGCATGGCAGTTCTGTTGGTGCCTTCTCTCGCTTTCAAATGAAAGTGCAA
>CAZZCT010000177.1:0-11209 GCA_964652365.1 uncultured Lentisphaerales bacterium | reverse complement strand
CTTATGAGATATACGAGTCAACCTCCATCTTCTGACTTCTTTCTGGGTGCCGAACATTCCCAATATGCGTCCAACATAGCAAAGCTCAATGCCATGCGAGTCCTTGCTATGCGTCAACGGCCACGTTGATTATTAGTGACTTACGTCGGCGAGTTGACGGATAGCAACGGACATTGGGAGCTTTGCTATGCGTCAAGTGGAGCGGCAGACCGGCCATATACCCGTCACCGGGTGTGATGGTAGGCCGGTGTCGTGGCCGGGTCAAGTGGGATCACGGTGAGGCAGTGGGGAACGGTCCGACGGTCGGGCAGTGGCGAGACCGGGGCGGCCGGGACTCGCCTTCGCGCAACGCTCCGGCGCGGCAACGCAAGCCCGGTCCTCCAGGGGCAACCTGATGGCGCTCGCGTTGGCGAATCACGGTCGATGGGAGATGGAGACGTGCGGGAGCATAGCGCTCATCAAGGTCGGCAGCGGTGGGTTCGGGTGGCGGGTGCGTCGTCGGCGCGGCGGGGAGCGAGCGATGCCCGCGAGTCCGATCCCCCCGCATCGTCATAGCTTCTCTCGCCAACTCAGAGCGGTGCCCGGCGGGTCTCAGCAGCATACTCGCGCTGCACGGTACGGTGGTAGGTGACGTCCGGGTAGCCGAACAGCACCGCCTCGTAGACGTGGCTGGCTGGCAGCCCGAGGTCGGATTTGAGTTCAGGCACGGATTCCAGCAGCATCTTGAGCATGCCGCACCAGACGGTGCCCAGTCCCGCAGTCGGTGCGAGCAGGTCGAACGTCGCGGCGGCAATCGTAACATCCTCGGCCGGACACGGCGCATCGGCGGGCGCCGAGACGATCAGCACGTGCGGCGCGCCGCGGAAGATGATGTCCGCCTGGTGGTTCTGGTGGGCCTCCAGGGCGGCGTGCAGGAAGGTGGCCTGCTCCGGCAGACGACCGGCCGCGGCGGCGGCCTGAAGGGCCGCGAACGCCTTGGCGCGGAAGCGGTCGAGCGCGGCGCGGCTATCGACCGTCGTGAAGGTCAGGTGCATGTGGTTGCAGCCCGTCGGCGTGTGGGCGAGCGTTGTGAACAACTGCTGCAGCAGGCCGGCGTCGACGTCGCGGTGCTGGTAGTGACGCACGCTGCGCCGACCGCGCACCAGCGTCGTCATCTGCTTCAATGACGGCAGGCTGCCGGCTGTCAGCGGCAGGCTGTCGGCGGGCTTGCGTTCCAGGATCGAGATCGCACCGCTGGGGCACACGGCCAGGCAGTGCTGGCACCGGAGGCAGTTCTCCTCGTCGTCCGGCCGAATCCGCGGAGCGGCTTTGCTCTCCAGGACGATGATTCGGGCCGGACAGTCCCGCACGCATTGCCCGCACCGCGTGCAGCGGGCGTCGTCGACCGTAAAGCCAAGCGTCGTTGTCATGGTCCCAGTGTCCGCTGCCGCTCGCGCGCCGTCAAGCCTGGCCTCTGCCGGGCTTGCTCCCCTTTCGCGTCCGTAACTTGAAGCTGTTGTCCGCAGGTTTCCGCCTGGAACGTGCTACGCTCGAGATTGGCCTCGGCTTGCTCGGTGGTCTCTGTGCCCTCGGCGGCCACTTTTCTCCGTCTGTCATGGCTGGGACGTTTGGGCGCCGTTACCCCCTCGAACATTCGCGGCGCAGCCGCGCGGCGGGCTCGTCTCGAGTACCCTCAACGCCCTGCCCCGCCTCACGCCCTTGGATGGGCCTTGCGGTAGGCCTCCTTGAGGCGCTCGACGGTCACATGCGTATAGATCTGGGTGGTCGAGAGGCTGGCATGGCCCAGCAGTTCCTGCACGCTGCGCAAGTCGGCCCCGGCGTCGAGCAGGTGGGTGGCAAAGGAGTGGCGCAGCTTGTGGGGCGAGAGCGTGGGCGGCAGGCCTGCGGCAGCCAGCCAGCGCTTCATCTGGCGTTCGACGGAGCGGGGCGTAAGCGGGCCGCCGCGCAGGTTCAGGAAGAGGGGGCTGGAGCCGCGCACGGTATCCGGCCACAACGCGGCGGCCAGCTCGAGACAGCGCGTAAGGGTCTGCACCGCCGGTCGGCCGAGGGCGCAGAGGCGCTCTTTGCGGCCCTTACCGCGCACGCGCACGACGCCGGAAGCCAGATCCGTGCGCTCGCGCGTCAGGCCCGTGGCTTCGCTGATGCGGGCGCCCGTGCTGTAGAGCAACTCCAGGATGGCCGCGTCGCGCCAGGCGGCATAGCAGGCCGTCGGGTCCGGGTCGACCGCCGCGGCCTGGCCGTGCGCCGCCAGGGCCGCCAGGGGCGCGGTCAGCAGCGCCACCACCTGCTCGCGGGTCAGCACGGCTGGCAGGGCGCGCCGCAGCCGCGGGCCGCGCAAGCCGGCGAAGGGCGTGTGCGCCACGCGCTCCTCGCGCAGCAGGAAGCGGTAGAAGGCGCGCAAGGCGGAGAGCTTGCGACGCGTGGTGGCGGGCGCACAGCCGGCCTTTTGAAACGTCACCAGAAAGCCGCGCGCCACGTAACGGTCCGGCTGATCCCAGTCGAAGGGCGGGGCTGACTGCGGCCAGACCACGGCCGCGAACTGGCCCAGATCCTGCAGATAGGCGGTCTGGGTATGCTCGGACGCCTGGCGTTCCGACATCAGGTAGCGCATGAAGTGCTGCACGCCGGGGTCGGCGGCGATGTGCGGATGGACCGGGGCCGGCGCACCGCTGCCGGCGGCGGAGCCGTGTGGGGGCATGGGTTCGGGGCCTTCTCCAGCAACACGGCGAGTGGCGGCGATGACCATACGGCGAACCTCCACGGCTCAGGCCGGCGCGACATCGCCGTCCTCGGATTCGTCTTCGGCCGGGGTGTCTGCCGGCAGATCAAGCGCGGCCTGGACCTGTTCGACCGGCAACTGCTCGACGGCCCGCAGACGGCGCTCCATCGCCCGCGTGCGCACCGCGGTTTTATCGAGGGTGTTGGCGGCCGTGGCGAGCTGGGCCTTGACGCGCAGCAGGATCTCGCCGAACCGGCCGAATTCGGTCTTGACCGCGGCCAGCACGGTCCAGACCTCATGCGACCGCCGTTCGATGGCCAGGGTCTGAAATCCCACCCGCAGGCTGTTCAGGATCGCGGCCAGGGTGGTGGGGCCGGCGGCCAGGACGCGGTAGCGCGACTGGAGTTCGTCATGCAGGCCGGGCTGGCGCAGGACTTCGGCGTAGAGGCCCTCGGTGGGCAGGAACAGGATCGCAAAATCGGTCGTCTCAGGCGGGTGGACATACTTGTCATGGATCTCGCGGGCCGAGTTCCGCACACTGCGCGCCAGGGCCTCGGTGGCGCTGCGCACGCCATCGGCGTCGGCGCGGCCGGCGGCCTCGACCAGGCGTTCGTAGTCCTCCTTCGGGTACTTGGCGTCGATCGGCAGCCAGACGGGCGGATCGCCGGCCGCGCCGTGTCCCGGCAGCTTGATCGCGAACTCGACCTGCTGGCGGCCCTCACCCGGCCGGACGTTGCGGGCAAACTGGTCGGGCGTGAGGATCTGCTCAAGGATGGCCCCAAGCTGGTATTCTCCCCAGGTGCCGCGCTCCTTGACGTTGGTGAGCACGCGCTTCAGGTCGCCCACGCCGGTGGCCAGGGCCTGCATCTCGCCCAGTCCCCGCTGGACCGACTCCAGCCGTTCGCTGACGAGCCGGAAGGATTCGCCCAGGCGTTTCTCGAGGGTGACATGGAGCTGCTCGTCGACGGTGCGCCGCATCTCGTCGAGTTTGGTCTCGTTCGACTGCTGGAGGGCGGCGAGTCGCTGCTCGAGGGTGGCGCGCACCTGGTCCAGCCGTTGTTCGGTGGTGGCACGGATCTCCTGGAATCCGCCTTGGGCCCGGTCGGCCATCCGGCCGATCTCCTCGCGCAGGGCGGCGGCCTGACGGCCCGACTCTTCGCGTGCCGCCCGCAGTTCCTCGCGCAGGGCGGCCTCCAGTTCGCGGCCGATCGGCTGGCGGGCCTGCCGCAGGGCCATCAGGCACACGAGCAAGATGGCCACCCCCAACAGCAGGCTGAGCGCGGCGATGACGATGAGTGTTACGAGCATGGTACTCTCCGGCAGCGGGCACCGCGAACGGTGGCTGGCACCGCAGTCAGGATTGCACAGCGGACCTGCCTGCGCAACCGCGAATCGGCATTCGCCCGTGCGGGCCGATGGGCTGAGCGCCCGCCTCAGGAGCCTGTCGGTACAGGGGTGGGCACCGCAGGTGGTTTGAGCCCGACAGGCTCCTGGGTGCTGTCGGCGCACGCGAGCTTCACCAGGTCCGCCAGGAGCCCGGGGGTGAGTTTTGCGAGCGCCACGCCGCTTCGCTGGCGGATGATCACGCCGCGGCGCGCCAGCTTGAGCAGGTGGCGGTCCAGCGCCGGACGCGAGATGCGGCACTGCCCGACCAGGCGGACCGGATCCGAGGGGCCGCGGGCCAGCGTTTGCACCAGGTGTATGCGCCGCACATGCGTGAAAGCGGTCAAGGCGCGGATCAGGGCGTTGGACTCGGCGTTGTGATCGAGCGCCCTCTGTACGGCGTCGAGCAGGGGCGCGGCCGACTCGACCAGCGGGTCGGGGCGGGCCGAGTAGAAGACCCACCTTCCCTGGCGGCGAACGGCCAGCAGTCCGCGGGCTTGCAGAAGTCGCAGGTGTTGCGTGGTCTGGGAGAGCGACAGGTGGCATTCCCGCGCCAAGTGCGAGACGCAAGCTTCGCCCTGCCTCAGAATGGTGCGCAGCAACTCGAGGCGCGTCGCATTGGCCAGCACCCGACACGTCCGCCAGAACGTCGGGCGAAGACTCTCGTTCGCATCCATGGGGCCATCATCACACTTTATAAAGTGTGATGACAAGCCCATTCTGGGTCAGCACGGGGCATGGCGGTGGCAGCGATGCCCAATTGGCCGGGCTCAGATGACAGCCCCCTGACGGGGCCTTCGCGTTTCCCGCCGAAATGACGATCGTGATTTGGGGTTTGGCGCCGGACGCGCGGGTCCGGTATGCTGGGCACATGTCCGGCTGCCCGACTGCCGGCCTTCCGGAGGCTCATGCTCAATCTGCACGCCTTGCTGCTGGGAATCGTTGAAGGTCTGACCGAGTTCCTGCCCATCAGCAGCACCGGTCACCTGATCCTGGTCGGGCAGTGGCTGCCGCTGCCTGAGGACTTCCGGCACCTGTTCGAAGTGGTGGTCCAGATCGGCGCCATCCTGGCGGTCGTGCTCTACTTCTGGCACGATCTCTGGCCGTGGTCGCCTCGGGCCGACGGCGGCGCGCGCAAGGCCGTCTGGGCGCTCTGGCACCGCATTCTGGTGGCCGTGGTTCCAGCCCTGGCCGCCGGCGCTCTGCTGGCTGACACGATCGAGACGCACCTCTTCAACCGCTGGGTTGTGGCCGGTGCCCTGCTGGTGGGTGGCATCGCGCTGATCGCCCTGGAACGCCGCCCGCGGACGGCCACGGTCCGGCAGGTGTCGGAGATCACCTTCCGCGCGGCCCTGGCGGTGGGATGCTTCCAGTGTCTGGCTTTGATCCCGGGCACGTCACGCTCGGCCGCCACGATCCTCGGCGCGCTGTGGCTGGGTTTTGACCGGCGCCTGGCGGCGCGCTTCTCGTTCTTCCTGGCCATTCCCACCCTGGCCGCCGCCGCCGCCTATGCGCTGCTGCGGCATGGCCGGTGGCTATCGCGCGCCGAAGGGATGGCATTGGCGATCGGGTTGTTGGCGGCCTTCGTAGTCGCTTGGTCCACGGTCGCGTTCCTGATGCGCTTCATCCAGCGCCACGATTTCCGCCCCTTCGGCTGGTACCGGATCGGACTGGCGCTGATCGTGCTGGCGCAGGGCGTCTGGTGGCTGCATCAGGCCGCCGGTTGACGCACGATCGGGGGCGTGACGTCGCACGTCGGAGGCTCTTGCAGAACCCCTGCAAGAGCCGGGAAACAGGGTTCAGGGTGTCAGGGTTCAGGCGAGAATCGCATCCTGAATCCCGAACCCTGAACCCTCCGCATGCACAAACCGGAGGTTTTGCAGGCGCCTCGTCGGCCAGACGTGCGCCACAGGCGGCCGCACGGGCGCAGTCCCAAGCCGCACGCTTAGCGCCCGAACCGGCGCGCGAGCTCGCAGTGCAGGCGCACGCCGATGGGTATCGCGGCGTCAGGGAAGTCGAAGAAGGGACTGTGCAGCGGGATGGGTTCGGCGGCGTCCGGGGCGCCAACGCCCAACCTCCACATCGCGCCAGGCACCCGCTCGAGGAAGTAGGCGAAGTCCTCGCCGCCCATGCTGACCGGCAGGTCATCGCGCACGGCCGCGTCGCCCAGCGCCGCACGCGCGGTGCGCACGAAAAACGCCGTGGCTGCGGGGTCGTTGACCGTCACCGGGTAGCCCGGCGTGATGGTTACCTCTGCCCGCCCGCCGAATGCCAGCGCGGTCTGTTCGGTGATTCGACGCACGGCGGCCGTCGCGGCGGCGCGTACCGCCGGAGTCAGAGAACGGACTGTGCCGTTGAGGATGACGCGTTCGGGGATCACGTTACGTACCGTCCCACCCTCGATGTGACCGATCGTGACGATCACCGACTCGGTGGGGCTGATGCTGCGGGCCGCCACGCTCTGGAGGGCCGTCACCACGTGGGCGGCGATCAGGATCGGATCCACGCCGCGGTGCGGGCTGGCGGCATGCGTGCCGCGGCCCTGGATGACGATATCCACGGCGTCCGTGGCGGCCAGCACCGGCCCGCTCCGGATGCCGACGCACCCGAGCGGCGTTGCCGGCCAGGCATGCAGCGCAAACGCGGCCTGCACCGGAGGGTTCTCGAGCACACCGGCGGTGCACATCTGCTGTCCACCGCCGCCGCCCTCTTCGGCCGGCTGGAAGATGAACTTGACCGGGCCGGCCAGTTCGTCGGCTACCTCGGCCAGGATCGTCGCCGCGCCCACCAGACAGGTCACGTGGCCGTCGTGCCCGCAGCAATGGGCGCAGCCGGGAACCTGCGACGCCCAGGGCCGGCCGGTCTCCTCGGTCATCGGCAGCGCATCCATGTCGGCCCGCAGCGCGACGCCGGGGCCGGGCTTGTCGGCTCCGAGGGTCGCCACGATGCCCGTGCCGGCCACCCCGGTCGTCACGTGCAGGCCGGGCAGATCGCGCAGAAGGGCGACGATGCGCGCCGCCGTGGCGTGTTCGGCGAAGCCGAGTTCCGGGTGGGCGTGCAGGGCATGGCGCAGCTCTACCAGCTTCGGCAACAGGCTGGCAATCAGCGGTGGCAGGTCGCGCATGGGGCCTCCGGAACGGCGGCCGCCGCGCGGGGCACGAGCTGGCCGTCTTGCAGCTCGAGCACCCGGTCGCAGCGGGCCGCGACTTCAGGCGAGTGCGTCACGATCACCAGCCCGTGCGCACCCGAGTGCGTCAGATCGAAAAGCAGGTCCAGGATGTGCGTGCCAGTCCCGCGGTCCAGGTTGCCGGTGGGTTCGTCCGCCAGGATCAGGAGCGGTTCGTTCATCAGCGCGCGGGCGAGCGCCACGCGCTGCTGCTCGCCGCCGGAGAGCTCGAACGGCGTGTGGGCGGCGCGCGCCGACAGGCCGACCTGATCCAGCAAGGTCAGGGCCCGGCGGCGCAGCGCCGCCCGGTTGAAACGCCCCAGGGCCATGGCCGGCAGGATCACGTTCTCCACCACGTCCATCTCGGGCAGCAGGTGATAGGACTGGAAGACGAAGCCGATCCGGCGGGCGCGCAGGGCCGTGCGGCGGCGCGCGGAGAGCTCGAAGAGCGACTCGCCCTCGACGAACACCTCGCCCGCTTCCGGGCGGTCCAGGCCGCCCAGCACATGCAGCAGCGTGCTCTTGCCGGCGCCGCTGGCGCCGACAATCGCGACCCGCTCAGAGGGTCCCACCTTCAACGCGGCGCCACGCAGCACGTCCACCGTGCCGTGCGGCAGATGGTAGCTCTTCACAAGTCCGCGGGCGGTCAGCAGGCTATCGTCGTTCATGGGGTTTCCAGACAATCCAAACGTGCTATTCGCGGCGCAGCGCCTGCACCGGGTCGAGCCGGGCGGCGCGCCAGGCCGGCACGATGCTGGCCAGGGTGCAGAACAGGATCACCGAGACCGCAATCTCGAAAACTTCGCCGGTCTCCACACGCCACGGAATCTCGTCGAGGCCGTAGACACTCTTGGGGAAGACCTGCAAGCCGAAGTGCGCCAGGCTGTCGACCAGGTGCTGGAGGTTGTGGAGAACCAGGAAGGCCACGCCGATGCCGGCCGCAGCACCGATCAGGCATTGGATCCAGCCGTGCAGCACGAAGGTCCAGAGAATCTGCTGCGACGAGAAGCCCAGGGCCTTGAGCAGACCAATCTCGTCGGTCTTCTGGACCGTGATGACGATCAGTGTGTTGGTGACGCAGAAGATCGCCACGACGGTGATGAACATCAGCAGGATCACCATCATGTTCTTCTCGACCGCCAGGGCCGCAAAAAGGTCGCGGTCGATCTCCTGCCAGGTGCGGACGCTGTAACCGGGGCCGAGCAGCGCCCGCAGGCGTCCGGCATAGCGGCCGAAGACCACCGGGTCCTCGGGATTGGCCGTCTTGACGTGGATCGTATAGGCCCCCCGCTGCAGGCCCATCAGGTCGCGGGCCACGGCCAGCGAGGTCAGCACGAAGCCGCTGTCGAAATCGCGCTGCCCGAGGTTGAAGATGCCGCTGACCGTGAGTTCCTCGGGCAGGTAGACCTCGTCATGGGCCACGAGGTTCATGGGCGAATAGAGCAGGATGCTGTCGCCCACACCCACATCAAGCTGGGCCGCCAGGTCCAGGCCGAGCACCACATTGTCGCCCGTCAGGTCGTAGGCCCCCGCCACCAGGCTGTCGAGCAGCTTGGGGGTCAGGCGGTCGGCCCGCTCCGGATCGACGCCCACGACCACCGGGGCCACGATCCGCCGGTTGTGTTCGGCCAGCACACGCATCTCGACGCTGGGCGAGGCGGTCAGCAGTCCTGGCACGCCCTCGATGCGGGTGCACAGCGCCTGATCGTCTTCGATCAGGCCGCTGTCGGCCGTGATCGTCAAGTGCGGTTTGAAGGCCAGAATCTTCTCGCGCCACATGTCGCCGAACCCGGTCATGACCGCGCGGACGATGATCACGATGGCCACGCCCAACACCACGCCAAGCACGGAGATCACCGTGACGGCAGAGGTGAACGAGCGTTTCGGCTTCAGGTACTTGAGTGCCAGGAAGAGGGCAAAGGGCATAGGGCCTCGGGCGTGGTGGCGGCCGGCAGGTGTGCCGCACGCATGCCCCAGAGGATACGCGCTCCGGACGGGGCAAGACAATGCCCAAGTAGGGGCGGGTCAGGCCCTTGACCCGCCGAGTCCGACACGCTGCTGGCAGCGATGGGCGCCGGTGGTTGCGCGGTCGGTTGTCTGAGTTCCGCGATGCGGCGCGGCCCAAGGCCGCATGCACACCCCAGATCCCGCCCTCCGGCTGTCTGGAGGCTGTCCCCCGCACACGGAAGACGCTAGACTTCCCCGCCATGTCCTCCGCTCCCAAGACGCCATCCGATGTGCCGAGACCCGGCGGCTACCGCGAAGTTCTGCGGGTGGCCCTGCCGCTGATCATCAGCATGGCCACCTTCACGATCATGCAGTTTTGCGACCGCATGTTCCTGGCGCGCTACAGCAGCGTGGCGATCCAGGCCGCCCTGCCGGCCGGCATTCTCTCCTTCACGCTGATCTGCCTGTTCCAGGCTCTCGCCGGCTATGCCGGGACCTTTGTGGCCCAGTATCATGGCGCCAACGACGCGCCCGGGTGCGTGCGCGCCGCCAGCCAGGGGCTTTGGCTGGCGGTTCTGTCATGGCCCGTCATGGTGGCACTGATCCCCGTCGGCTTGTGGCTGATGCGCGTGAGCGGGCACAGCCCGGCCGTGCTGGCGGCCGAACGCATCTACTTCGTCTGGCTGATGGCCGGCAGCCTTACCGTGCCGCTGGGAGTGGCCGCCGGCAGCTATTTCACCGGCCGCGGCCGCATGACCGCCAACACGCTGGCCAACGTCGCCGGGTGTCTGATCAACATCGTGCTCGACTACGTGATGATCTTCGGACGCTGGGGATGCCCGGAGATGGGCATCGGCGGTGCGGCCATCGCCACGGTGCTGGCCGGCTGTTTCGCGCCGGTCCTGCAGATCGTCCTCTTTCTGCGCGATCCCGACCTGCGCCGGATGGGCTGGCGGACGGCGCTGGCGCCGCAGGCCGCCCTGTTGCGACGCATGCTGCGCTACGGCCTGCCCGCGGGGCTGCACCTGCTGGTGGACGTGGGGGCTTTCACCTTCTTCGTCATGCTCACCGGCCGGCTGGGCGACACGGCCTTTGCCGCCAGCAACATCGGCTTCACGATCAACAGCGTGGCCTTCATGCCGTTGATGGGCATCAGCATCGCCGCGTCGATCCTGGTGGGGCAGTACCAGGGCCGGCGGCAGAGCGACCTGGCCGCCCGTTCCGGCTGGACGGCGCTCAAGCTGGCCTGGATCTACATGGCGTTGGCCGGCCTGAGTTTCGTGTTGTTTCCCAGCGGCTATTTCGCGCTGTTCCGCTCGCAGGAGGCGGCTTACACGACGGCCGAGCTCGTCGCCATGGGCCGCAACATGATGTATATGATGGCCGCGTGGGGGCTCTTCGACACGGTCAACATCGTGCTCTCGGGCGCCCTGAAAGGCGCCGGCGACACGCGCTTCGTGATGCTCTACATGCTGGGCATGGGGTGGCTGGTGTGGCTGCCGGCCGAGTTCATCGTGCTGCGCCGCGGCGGCACCATCCTGCAGGCCTGGGCCGTGATGACCGTCTACGTGCTGATCCTGGCCGCGGGCTTCTGGTGGCGCTGGCAGAGCGGGCGCTGGCGGCATATCGATCTGCTCGAACGTGAAACGCCGCTGATCCCCAGCCGGCCCGGTGCCGAAGGGCTGGCCCTGTCGGACTAGGAGCCCGTCGGGCTCGTCCATAACTTGAAGCTGCCGTCCGCGGTTCCCGCGCATTTCAGTTCAAACCGCGGCTGGGCGTTGGCCGACCGGGTGCCCCAAGGGCCTGGGGCACCCCTACCCATCGGGACGCACGTCGGGCCGATGTGCGTCACAGGGCGAACGATTGGCTACGGGCTGAAAGCCCGTGCCACGATTGTGGAGCCGATCGGCAGAGGCGCGCGTACTGCGACTCACGGACTTACTGCTCCCTTCCGCTCAGTGGGTGTTGGCGTGGCACGGGCTTTCAGCCCGTAG
>CAZZCT010000176.1:3282-11212 GCA_964652365.1 uncultured Lentisphaerales bacterium | reverse complement strand
GGTTTGAACCGAAATGCGCGGGAACCGCGGACGGCAGTTTCAAGTTATGGACGAGCGATTGCACTCACGGCGCGACCCCTAGGGCCTGACCTCGGCTTCGACCCGCGTCACGTTGGACTGCTTGGCGTTGCGGCCCTGGTGGCGCAGCACTTCGAACAGGCAGTCGGCTTTCTTGCCGGTGCGGCTCATGGCGGCACCTCCCCGTCGGGCCGGCGGTGCTTTGGCGGGCCAAGCGGCGCATCGAACACCGACTTCTACTCGATCACGCCATCGTCCACCACCTGCGCGCGCCCATTGACATATTTCCGTGCCCGTCGTGGGTCGGAGGTCTTCTTTGATCGCTTGACGTGAGTCTTCATACACCCTCCTTCTACATAAGGCAGAAAATCAACACCGCGCCTGTGATGGCGCGTCAGGGGCGCCTGGGGGCGCGTCATTGGTCATTGGTCATTGGGAGGGGGGCCATGCGAAGTCAGGAAAGGGCGGGGACGTACGTCGGGCCGACATGCGCCACAGGCGGCCGGCATGGGCGACGATGCGTGTTTCTCTGCCCAAAGCAAAAAATCAACACTTGGCGGCGCTGAGGGAGGGCTGTGATTTCACGGCCGTGCGGGCAGACGTGGGGCGGTGGAGCCGACGAAGCACGGGCGACACGAGGTCGCCCCTCCACGCTGCGCGCGTGACCGATGGAGGGCCGTGCTTGTCACGGCCGCGCGGACAGGCACGGCTGGCGGTGGAGCCGACGAAGCGCGGTCGCTTGCTCGACGCGCCGTCTGGCACGAGATTCTTCCCTGGTCCCCGCCGTCCCCGCCGTCCTCGGCGGCCACGGCGGGCGGGGCAAGTCGCGCGCCAGGCGGGCACCAAAGGCCACCAGCGCCGGACGGTCGGCCGCAGGCAGGGCGCGGATGCCCTCCAGCAGTACCACCGGGGCGAAGTGCGCAGAAAGCAATGCCCGCAGGCCGGCGTAGTCGGCCGGTGGCGACACACTGGCTGGCCGGTGTGGCAGTAGATGCGGCCCAGTTCGCACACCAGCCGGAAGAGTTGGTGTTCGGAGGTCGGCCGCGGGGTGGTCGAGACGAACAGGAAGGCGTTTTCGCGCTGCGGGTCGTGACAGGCGGCGCTGGCGACCGCGCCCGGCAGCGGTGCAAAGACCACCCGCAGGCCGGCGTTCTCGAAGAGCTCCAGGTAGTCGAAGATCACCGCCGGTCCGACACCCAGCAGGCCCCGCACGCGCATGGCCAGGTCTTCGATGCCGGCTTCGGTGTGCGGCATGGCCAGGCACAGCGGAATGGACGCGCGGCGCGTGGCGCCGCACAGGTCCTCGAGCGTCAGGCAGGCGTGGACGAGCTCCTCAAGGGCCTCCAGCAGCTCTTCGGGGTAGGGGACGGCTGCCGGTAGCAGATGCACTGGGCTGGCGCACGGTAGGGCGGCCGGCGCCCGGAAGTCGGGGCGACGCAGGGGCACGCGGTAGACGGCCGGTTCGTTGCTGCTGACCGCGGTGGCAATCTCGCCATAGGGCGCGGCAGCTTCGCGTACGTAAGGCTGGGGGGCATCGCCGAGTAACGCTTCCAGCGGCACGTCCAACGCGTGAGCCAGCCGGACCGCCACCGCGAGCGAGGGAAGATTGCGGCCATGCTCGATGCAGTTCACCGGTCCGGGCCGCATGCCCACGCGACGGACCATCTCCTTGCGTCACGGTCTCACATCTGGCATGCTCCGATCGGCATTTGCCGGTAGCGCTTGATCGGGAACGAGGACCGTGAACACCACCCTGCACATCACCAGTGGCGACAGTGTCGGCGGCAGCCTGGTGCGCTCCGGCCTGGCCGGCGAGCTCCTGGTGTGGCATGACCTGCTGTACGACGGCCCCCGGAACCCCGGTTGGCCCACGGAGGACACGCTGGACGCGCGCGCGGTGTTCCTCGAAACGGCCACGGCAGGCGGGCTGAGCTGGACCGTCGTACAGGAGACGCTGGCCGCCCAGTACCGCCAGCTCGCCGCGTCCGGCGACTATGCGCACCGCGTGCTCTGGTTCGACGCCTGCCTATTCGATCAATCCATGCTGGCGCACATCCTCACCTGCTTGTGGCAGAAGGGCATCCGCACGGCGGAGCTGTTGTGCATCGACGCCTTTCCGGGGATTGAGCCCTACAATGGGGTTGGCCAGCTCGCGCCCGCGCAACTGGCCGCGCAGTACGACCGGCGCCGGCCGGTGACCGAGGCGCAGTTTCTTTTGGCGCAGAAGGTGGACTGGGCGTTTGCAGTTCAGAGCATTCCCGCCTTGACCGAACTGGCCCGGCTTTCGGATGCACCTCTGCCATGGGTTCCGGCGGCCGCGGCGCGCTGGCTGCAGGAGCAGCCCGACCCGCACACCGGGCTGGGGCGGCTCGACCGCCTGGCGCTGGAAGCCATCCGCGGCGGATGCGAGACGCCGGCTGAGATCTTCAAGGCCACGGCGGCGCGTGACACCCATCCCCAGTACTGGGGCGACACCACGCTGTGGGCGCACATCAACGCGCTGGTGGATCGCGATCCGCCGCTCGTGCACATCGAGGGTCCCCGGCCGCGTCTGCCCCAGTGGGGAGGAGCGGAGGGAGTGGCGGGGTTCCGCATCACGTGCCTGCCAAAGGCGAAGAGTGCGTCGGCGGCATCCGCCGGTGCAGGAGCAGCCCTATGACGTCTGGTGAGCGAGTCGGAGTCCGCGCGGTGCAGATCGCCGGCATCGGGTGCTGTTCGGCACTGCTGTGGCTGATGACCGGCTGCGCGACGCTGCCCGCCGCGGCCCGGTTGCCGGGCGCCAATGCGCTGGAGCCGGCGCGGACGAACGAAGTCTACGTGCTGGCGAAGTCGGCGCTAAGCTGGGACGGCGCGCGGCTGCCCGCCTATCCGCAGGGCCAGCCCGAGATCACCCTGCTGCGCATCCTGATCCCGGCGGGAGCCACCCTGGCGCGGCACAAGCACCCGGTGATCAACGCCGGCTACCTGGTGCGCGGCGAGCTGACGGTCCGGGCCGACGACGGCAAGGTCCTGCATCTCAAGGCGGGCCAGGCTCTGGTCGAGGTAGTGGACACGTGGCACTACGGCCAGAACGAAGGGACCGAACCGGCCGAGATTGTGGTCTTCTACGCCGGCACCGTCGGCGCGCCGATCACGGTCCATTAGGTTTTCCGTTCCGGAAAACCTATGCCGACCCGACTGACAAGGCGCACATCTCCCTGAACTGGTGGAGTTCGACTGACGAGGACCGCGAGGTCCCGCCCGCACTGCTGTGCCCGACGACCGACGTGGCTGCGCCGGATGCGCCGACGCTGCTTGCGCCCGCGGATGGGGCGGTTGTCAGGAAGACGCGTCCGCTGCTCATCTGGGAGGGGCCGAACGATGCCAGCGGCATTCAGGAGTACGTAGTGGAGTTCGATGCGGCAACGCAGTCCGTCGGGCCGGCCACTGCTTTCCTGCCTGCGCAGGACCTTGGAGTTGGCCCGCATACCTGGCGGGTGCGGGCCATTGATGGCGCCGCCAACACTCGCACAACGAGGATCCGGATTGCCACATCTCCATCGAGGTAATAGAATACTACTTATGAAAGCAACCACCATGACCCTGACGCGAAAGCGCCAGTCGGTCTTTCCGTTGGAATGGTGTCGGCGTGAGGGCCTCGAACAGGGGGGCCGTTGAACGTGTTCGACATGGGGCCTGCCGGGCTGTTGATACGCCCCGTGCGTGCGCCTTCCGCGCATGAAGTTGAGTGCCTGTTGAAGCAGACGCCCGCGGGTCGTCATTCGCCCGCGCGGGCGCGCGAAATCGTGGAACAAGCACTGCGGGACGTGCGAAACCCATGATGACGATTGTCATGGACACGGGCGTGTTCGTGGCCGGGGTCTTCTGGAGGCGTGAGCCGCACGCGTGTGTCAAAGCATGGATGCTGGGCTTGGCGTCGCTGGTTGTAACCGACGTCATCTACGCGGAATATGAACGGACGTTGCACCGAGTCAAGCTGCAACAGGGCTTTCGGACCGACGTGGAGCCTTGGCTCGCGCTCGTTAGAGAGTATGGGGTCTGGACCACGCCTGTTCAGCTTCAGCGTCCCGTGTGCCGCGACGGCAAGGACGACATCATGATCGAAGCCGCGCTAGGCGGCCAGGCGCACACGATTGTGGCGCGTGACCGGGACCTGACCACGCTGGAACAGCCGTTCGGGATCCGCATGCTCACGCTGCGCCAGTGGCTGGGAACGCTGCCGAGGGAGAGCCGGCGGAGGCTGAGCAAACAGGCCCGATGTGACGGGGGTAGCCTTACCGAGATGCCGAAGATCCTCGCACGCAACGCGCCAGTAGATCATAGGGTTGATGTATGCTGATCTCGATGCTGACTGGGGTGCTGGCGCTGGCGGTGTTCGCTGGGGCGGTGGTCTGCTGGGTCATGGTGCTTACGAAGGTATTCAAGGAGAACGTTGGCCTTGGCGTCATTGGCCTTTTGTTCGCGCCATTCGCCTACATCTACGGCTGGGTGAAGGTGAGCTCATACCGCCTCCTCCGTGTCATGGTCATCTGGACAGTATGCGGGGCACTGATGCTCCTTTCTCTGCTCGGGATGCTGCTGCCGTCAACGGCCAGAGCCACGCCGTTCCTGTTTACCCGGAATCTTGAGATGGCGGTGCTGGACGGGGCGGTCGACCTGCGGTTGATCGATGTGGCGCCATACGGGACGAAGGGTGCTGTGGTTGTCACGCGGGGCGGGGCGACGATGGTGCTCACGCGCGAGGGTCTGAAGGAATACGCCCAGTCGCTTGATCCGGCCTGGGTGGGCAACGTGCTCAGGCCCTGAGACCCGGCTACGGGGATCGCTCAGGATCCGCTCGGCGGCCCGGTACTCGAAGCGGGCCGACCGCCTGGGGCGCCCTGATCGTCGGGACGCACGTCGGGCCGACGTGCGCTACAGGGCGAGCGTGCCACGATTGGAGCCGGCCGGCAGACGCGAGCGTATCGCGACTCGCAGATTCACTGTCCCCTCAGGCGCGTCCGTGTCCCAGCATCTGCATGAACCGCCGGAGGATGCTGGTCTGGCGCAGCGAATCGCCCACGTTCACCGGGCCAAGCGACTTGATGCGTTCGTAGCTGGCGGCGTTTTGAGCCGCGCGCTGCGCGACCAGCTCGGAGAGTTTGGCGGGGATGTCCGGCCGCAAACCCAGCAGCAGCGTGAAGGCCTCCTTTGGGATCGCCAGCAGTTCGGCGTCCGCGGCTGCCAGCAGGGTGGCGGTACGCGGCAGTCCTGTGAGCAGACTCATCTCGCCGAAGAGGGCGCCCTGCGCGAGTTCGAACTCGTTTGACTGGCCGGCGTCCTGGTAGTCGACACGACCCTTGATCGCGCCGCGTACCAGCACGTACGCCGTGTCGCCGGCCTCGCCCTGCATGAAGATGCGCTCGCCGGCCGTAAAAAGCTGGTGCCGGGTGGCATGGGCGACGGGGCGCAACTCATCGGCGGTCACGACGGCCCGGCCGTTGGCATCGGTTAGCAGACGTCGGCAGAAATCGCTCTGCTGCAGGTCGTTTACGCGACGGTCCAGTTCTGAGTCCTGCGGCGGCTGGCTGCGTTGCTCATAGACGACTTCCATGAAGTCGTTGAGCAGCTTGTCGCTCATGGGGAAGGGGATCTCGATGCCGCGGCGCTTAAACTGATACCAGATCATGCGCTGCACGTCGCCCTGCACGGCGGTCCGGTCATAGTAGCTGTTGGTCCAGAAGCGCAAGTCGTAGTTGATGCCGAAGTCCTTGTACTCGGTCAGGAAGGCCGAGGGCGGTGGTTCGGTCAGCACGGCTGGCACGCTGGCCGCCGAGGCGACCAGCGCCTCGATCACCGCGGCCGGCGCGTCCGAGTAGCTGGCACCCACGGCGATGCGGTGGCGCCGCAGGGCATTCGGGTAGGTCATGTTGTGGATGACCGACTCCGCCACCTTGCTGTTTGGCAGGATGATCACATGGCCGGCGACGGTGCGCAGACGCGTCTCGCGCCAGTTGGTGGCGATCACCTCGCCCTCGACGTCGCCGATCGCGACCCAGTCGCCCGGCACGGTCGAGCGGACAATGTGCAGCGACATGCCGGCCAACAGGTTGCCCAGCACACCCTGGAGGGCGAAGCCGATCACGGCGGTCACCAGGGCCGTGGAGGCCAGGGCGGTGGAGATGTCACGGCCCAGGCGGTACTTGACGACGAGCAGGGCTGCGGCCAGCAGCAGCAGGCCGCGCAGCAGGTTGCGGATCAGGTTAGGCACCGGGAACGGCCTGCCGCGCAGTCCGAAGTAGAATCGGGCCAGGAACTCCAGCAGGCCGATCAGCAGCGTCAGCCACCAGAAGGATAGCCACGCTTGCGTATGCGTGGTATGTTCCCTCAGCCAGGCCTGCCACCAGTTTTGGAGTTGGCAGAAGCCGAGCACGGATTGGGTCAACAGCAGCACCATGGCCGCCGGCAGCAGCAAGCCCAGCAGCGCGGTGAGTCGCACCTCGGCGCCCCGGCCGCCGGCCGGGATCTCGGCGCCGGAGCGGCAGATTCGCGCGCTCACGAGGTGGGCCACGCCCATAATCAGCAGCCCCGCCGCGACTTCGGCGGCCAGTCCGACATATTCGCTCATCGATTTGCTCCCAGTTTGATTGTCAGCCCCTGGCGGGCCAAGCTGGCGCCCGGCAGGGTTGACCCCAGGTCCGAGTCCACGTTGGCCAGGTAGAGGTCGGTGCTGGCCGGCGCGTGGTGGGTGACCACCAGGCGGGCGGCGCCGCCGGCCTGTGCGACCGCCACGGCGTCTTCCCAGGTGCTGTGGCCCCAGTGGCGGAAAGCCGCCTGGTTGGCCTGGCAGAACTGCCCGTCCATGATCAGCAACCCGCACGGCGAGGGTTCGCGGCAGAGCCTCAGCAGGGCGTCTTGCTCTTGCGCTGTCGAAAGCGACCACTCGAGATCGGTTGCAAAGACCAGTGCGGCGCCGCTGGCCGGCTCGTCGATGCGATAGGCGTGGCATCCGTGGCGGTGGTGGACCGGGCACCAACGGATCTCCAGGCCCCCGTGCTGCCACGGCGCTGGCCAGGAGTCGTCTGGCAACACGTGGCAGCGGACTGCGGCGCCCACCTGGGCGAGTGCCACGGGCCAGAACGGCTTGCCCAGCAACTGGCCGATGGCCTCCGCTACGGCGACACCCTCGCGGACCGGCGCGGCGATCTCGAAGGCGCGGCCGGGCTGGTGGAGCGGGGCAAAGGTTGGCAGGCCGATGACGTGATCGAGGTGAACGTGCGTCATCAGCAACAGCAGTGGCGCCTCGCCAGCGCAACGCGGCGCGAGGTTGCGCAGTCCCGTGCCGGCATCGAGCAGCACGCGTTCACCCGCCGCGCCCTCGACCAGCAGGCTGGTCGTGTCGCCGCCATAGGCCAGAAAATCGTGATGCGCCACGGGACACGAACCCCGCACGCCGCCAAAGCCGATTTGCATTGTTAGCTCCTTCGTGCTCGTTTCCGAGGACGACGACGAGGACGACGACGAGCGTCACTTCTCGTGCAACTCCCAGACGCCCGCGGCCGCCGTCGGCGGAGTCACCCGAAGTTCGCCGCACCGCCGCAGATAGGCCCGGCTGGCGGGATCCTCAGGCTGGCGCGCGAAACAGGCCGCGGCCTCGGTCAGGCGACCGGCCTCAAAGTTCCGCAGTCCCTCCTCAAAGTCCGCCCAGCCGGCGGGACGGGGATCTCCCGCCAGGCCGGCGAGTTCGTAGACGCGCACGGGCGCCTGACGCCCCACCACCCGCAGGCAGGCCAGTTCGCGGCCCAGCAGTTCGGCGCCGGCCTGTCGCCAGGTGGCTTCGGAGGCCATCATGTAGGTGCCGAAGGCCTTGTTGGCGCCTTCGAGCCGCGAGGCCAGGTTGGCGGCGTCGCCCAGAATCGTGTAGTTGAAGCGC
>CAZZCT010000176.1:0-3272 GCA_964652365.1 uncultured Lentisphaerales bacterium | reverse complement strand
CGAGCCCATGTTGCCCACCACCACCTCGCCGGTGTGCAGCCCGATACGCGTGCGGATGGGCGCACCTGCCAGGCGCGCAAACTCCTCACGCCGGTCCGTCAGCAGTCGCTGGCAGCGGATTGACGTCCGGCAGGCGCGCGCGGCGTGGTCGGGCTGCGCCAGGGGGGCGTTCCAGAAGGCCACGATCGCGTCGCCGATGTACTTGTCGAGATAGCCGCCTTCCTCCTTGATGATGGCGCCCAGCTCCGACAGGTAGAGATTGAGCAGGGATGTCAGGGCGGTGGGGTCGAGGCGCTCGGAGAACGAGGAGAACTTCTCGATGTCGGAGAAGAAGACGGTCAGCTCGCGTTTTTCGCCGCCCAGGCACAGGCGCGACGGATCGGCGATGATCTGCTCGATCACCTCGGGGCCGAGGTAGTGGCGGAAGGCGTTCTTCAGGAACAGCCGCTGGCGGCCCTCGGTCGCGAAGTTGGCGATCACCGATCCCACCAGCGCCAGCAGCACGGCCAGTTCGGTGGCGACCAGCGGCCACCAGACGCCCTGGCCGTAGGCCGCGAATGCCAGCACCACCGGCACGGGCAGCAACACGGCAAATGCCAGCACGCTCTGGCGGGCGCGCCGGGCCAGGACACCAGTGCAGCCCGCCAGCAGCGCCAGCAGGGCGGTGACCAGTACGACCGCCGGTGAGCCGGCGTCGCGTAGCATACTCCAAGTGAGCAGGTTCTCCGCCACCGTGGCATGGACCTCCACGCCCGGATAGACACGGCTGATCGGCGTGGGGCGCTGGTCGAGCAGCCCGGGCGCGCTGAGCCCGACGAACACGAAGGCGTTGCTGACCTCGGAGGGATGGAGGTCGGGCGTCTCGCCGGCGCGCAAGGCCAGCTCCGAGCGGATGACCGGCGCAGCGCCGAAGGTCACGTGGCGTCCGGTGCTTCCCTTGAAGCGCAGGATCATGCGACCGCCGGCGTCCAGCGGCACGCGGCGGCCGCCGACGAGCAAGCCCCGGTCATCCAGCGTCCAGGGCGCGCGCTGGTCATCCCCCGGGTGCGCCAGGAGATACGCGGCCAGTCCCAGCGAGGGCACGACGCGGCCGTCGAAGATGCCATAGAGGGCGGCGCGGCGGAAGACGCCGTCGCTGTCCGGTGTGTCGCTGACGTTGGCCAAAGCGGCCGCGTTGGTGGCCACCTCCGCGACCGGCAGGGCGCACCGTCGCGCCCGGCGCGTGGCGGGCGCCGCCGCCTCGGCGGCCTGGCTGGAGGCCGGTTCCGGCAGGCGGCAGATCCAGTTCGTGGGCCAGGCACGGACTTCACCCGTGTGGTCGCCGAGAAAGAGTGCTCCCACACACCGTCCGTTGGCGGCCAGAGCGGTGCCGAGGGCCTGGTCGTCGGCGACGCCGTAGAACGACGGTTCGGTGAAGAGCAGGTCGATGGCCACAGCCGCGGCGCCGCCGCGCCGGCAGAAGTCGAGGATTGGCCCATAGACTTCGCGCGGCCAAGGCCAGGCGAGGCCGAGGGTCTGCTTGCCCCAGTCCAGGCTGTCCTGGTCGATCAGGATCACCTGAATCTGGGGCGTGGGGACCTGCTGCGGTGCGAAGTAGCGGACACGCCACGCCCACGGCGTGGATTCCAGGTGGTCAAGCCAGCCGGCCAGCCGCAGGGTCAGCGCCACCAGGGCGGCTACCGCCCCGATGCTGAGGCCCTGCAGCACGCGTTTGGACATGCCGGTGAGCTTACGCATTAGATCCGGCCGGCCGCGGCCGCGAAGCGCTTCTGCCGGCTGGCCGGCACGGCCGCGGCCGGGGCGGCCGCCACGTCACGGCTGATGGCTCGGATGCGGTCGGCCGGCGACGGGTGGGTCTGGCCGAAGCCGTGCGCGTCAGCGCCCATCCGGCTCTGCATGCGTTCGAGCATGCGCACAAGGCCGGCCGGATCGTAGCCGGCCCGCAGCATGATCCGCACCGCCGCGGCGTCGGCCTCCTTCTCCTGGCCGCGCGAATAGCCGCTGTTCATGAGGGTCGTGCTGATGTCCGTGATGCTGCCCTCGAAGGCCTGGGTCACCTGGGCCAGTTGGTCGCCGGCCAGGTTCTTGCCGGCCTCGACCGCGAGGGTCGTGAGCGCCGAGTTCAGGCGGCCCTTCTTGATGGCGCGGAGGCCGTGCTGTTGCTCGACGTGGCCGATCTCGTGGGCCACGACAGCGGCCAGCATCTCCTCGTCGGCGCAGCAGCGGACCAGCCCGCGTGAGATGAAGATCAACCCGCCGGGCGCGGCAAAGGCGTTGATCTCATCGGTGTCCAGCAGGAGGAAGTGGAATCCGCCGAAGGTCTCGGGCCGGTCCGAGAAGCGGGCCAGGGTCTGGCCGAGCACGTTGAGGTAGTGATTGGCCTCGCGGTCATCGCGGGGCTTGTACTGCGTCAGGACGGTGGCTGCCACCGAGCGGCCGATGTAGTACTCCTGCTCCGGCGTGATGTCCTGGAAGGTTTTCTCAACCGCGGCGGCGCCGCGGTTGAGCGACGCGGCCTGGTCGCTGCTGATGACGCCGGCGGCCTCGCCTGCGGCGGTCGTGTACTTCATCACGGATGTGCACGAAGCGGCGACGAGCGCAACGGCCAGCAGGCTGATGCCGACGAGGCGGCCGCGCACAGGATGGGGCGTGGGGAAGGTGCTCACCGGGCACCTCCTTTGGCGGGCGCCAGGGCGCCATCGCTGACGAACTTGGTGATCTCGGCCTGATCGATCTTCATCTGGCCCATCTTGTCGACCCAGGCGAAATCGACCTCCGCGTGCGACGCTTTGAACTGCGCCTCGACGTCGGAGTTGAACCCCTTGTTGGCCAGCGCGAGTTCGTCGCTCGATGCGCCCGTGTTACCGGTGGCCGTGCCGGCCTTTGCCGTCATGCGCCGGGTGGTCAGAGCTGACTGGTTGACCCAGCCGGTCTGTCCGGCGGCCGTGCGCACGCGCGTCCATCCGCCCTGGGTTTCGAACGCCTCGACACTCTCGGTGTATTTCAGCGAGGCCAGCACGGCCGCCAGGTACGAGGGCGTCGCGCGCACCTGGGTGGTCTGCACCTGAACCCGCGCCTGCGCCGCCGGGGCGTTGGCGCACGCCACAACCAACCCCATCGCCACCACCCAAGGTCTCAGCATAGCCCCATCCTCCTTCACCAGCCGCAAGATGGCACCAGCATACGCCAGCGGCCGCGCGGATGCAAACCCCGACAGGGCCCCTGTTCTGCGAGAGTTGCCGCGAAGCCTGCCGCAGTTTCGTGCTCTTGAC
>CAZZCT010000175.1:0-11232 GCA_964652365.1 uncultured Lentisphaerales bacterium | reverse complement strand
CGCGCGTGACGACGACGTGATCGTGAACATTCAGGGCGACGAGCCGCTGATCGACCCGGCGCTGATCGACGCCCTGGCGGACAAACTGGCGGCGGACTCCCGCTGGCAGATGGCCACGGCGGCCTGCCCAATTGACAACCTGCGCGACCTCGAGGCCCGCAGCGTCGTCAAGGTGGTTCTGGACCGCGACGATGCGGCGCTCTATTTCTCGCGTCTGCCCATCCCCTGCCGGCGCGACGGAGCGCCGGAACTGGCCGGCGGACTTTACCTGCGGCATCTCGGGATCTACGCTTACCGCGGAGCCTTCCTGCGGCGTCTGGTGGCCGAACCGCCCTGCGTCCTCGAACGAACCGAGTCGCTGGAACAGTTGCGGGCCCTCTACCTGGGGGCGCGCATCGCGGTTCTGCGCACGCCGCACGCAGGGGTCGGAGTGGACATGCCGGAAGATGTAGAGTATGTTGAGACGGTCATGCGCGAACGCGGACTGGTCGGGCAGTGAATGGCACTGCCGCGGTCGGGCCGCACGCGCCGGGCAGCGAATGACAGGAAAACAGATAGTCCGCGTCGGAGATGTGCGGTTTGGTCGCGGCGCGCCCTTGGCCTTCGTGGCCGGACCGTGTGTGATCGAATCGCGCGCAAGCTGCCTTTCGTTGGCGGCCGCACTGGTCCGGCTGGCCCAGCGCCTGAATGTACCGCTGGTCTTCAAGGCATCGTTCGACAAGGCCAACCGCTCATCGATCAAGTCGTTCCGCGGCCCGGGGCTGGTTCAGGGACTGGCGATCCTGCGTGAGATCAAGGAGCGTTTCGGGGTGCCGGTGCTCACGG
The DNA here is from genome assembly GCA_964652365.1 of uncultured Lentisphaerales bacterium. GTDB lineage: Bacteria > Verrucomicrobiota > Kiritimatiellia > RFP12 > CAZZCT01 > CAZZCT01. The sequence goes on along the minus strand of CAZZCT010000175.1, from coordinate 10,407 downwards.
ACATCCATCTGCCCGAACAGGCGGCGCAAGTGGCCGAGGTAGTGGACATTCTGCAGATCCCGGCATTTCTCTGCCGCCAGACGGACCTGCTGCTGGCCGCGGCAGCCACGGGCCGCTGCATCAACGTCAAGAAGGGCCAGTTCGTAGCGCCCGAGGACATGCGCCAGGTGGTGGCCAAGCTGGAGCATGCCGGCAACCGCAGGATCCTGCTGACGGAACGTGGCGCGAGTTTCGGTTATCACAACCTCGTGGCCGACATGCGCAGCCTGTTGATTCTGCGCGAAACCGGTTATCCGGTGATCTTTGACGCCACGCACAGCGTCCAGCGGCCGGGCGGCGCGGGCGACCACAGCAGCGGCGATGGGCGATGGGCTCCGGCCCTGGCGCGGGCCGCTGTCGCAACCGGCTGCGACGGGGTCTTTCTGGAGACGCACCGCGACCCGGCCACGGCTCTATCCGACAAGGAAAATGCCGTGCCGCTGCGCGAGTTGCCGGGACTCTGGCAAACCCTGGTGCGCCTGCACGCGGTGGTGACCCAGGCTGGTCGGCCGCGCGTGGGCCGGGGCGCGGCCCCCCTGCTGGCGGGCCTGCTGGCGTTGGGAGCCCTGGCCGCGCCGGCACAATCCACGTTCTTCACGCGCCGTGCCACCAAGGCCAAGGCGGCACCGCCGGTTGAGGCAACCAAGCCCGCCGCGACCCAGCCGGCCGCGAGCGCGGAACCGGCAACGGAGCCCGTCAACGAAGCGCCAGCCACGACCGAGGACCTGCTGCGAGCCTGGCAGACCAGCGACCCCACGGCGATGCCCGTGGAGAACCTGACCCTCCCGATCGACACCCACCCCAACGGCCGGGTACGCGCGGTGCTGCATGCAGCCTCCGCGTTGGTGCCACAGCGCGGATTCATCCGGGCCAAGGATGTGACCGTCGAGATGTACGACGACAAGGGCCGACTGGAAGGCGTGGTCACGGCCGAGAACTGCATCTATGACCGACGCGGACAGCGCGGCTACTGTGACGGGAAGATTCGCATCGAGCGTTCCGGCGTGCGCATTCTCGGCGTGAACATGGTGTGGCTGGTGCGGGAGCAGAACGCCAAGATCCTGTCACAGGCCGAAGTGCGGGTCGAACGCTTCATGCGCGATCTGGGAGGGTTTCTCAAGTGAAGACGAAGCGATGGATGGCTGCCGGCCTGGCGCTGGCCGCCCTGACGGTGCCGCTGATCCTGTCGGCCCAACCTGCGCGAGTCAAGGGCGAGACGGTCATCACCTCGGGCCGGCTGGAGTTCGACTACAAAGAGTCGGTCGTACTGTTCGAGGAGAACGTACACGTGGTGGATCCCCAGTTCGACCTCACGGCGGACCGCGTGCTGGTCTTCCTGGAAGGCACCAACGACGTGCGCCAGGTGCGTGCCATGGGCAATGTCCGCCTGGTCAGCAACGACCGGACGGCCACCTGCAACCAGGCCGTCTATACCCGGGCTACGGGCCAGATCGTGATGACCGGCGAGGCGATGCTGCAGCGCGCCAGCGACCAGATCTGGGGCAAGCAGATCACGATCTGGGTCAACGACCAGCGCATGGAGTGTCTCCCGGCCCGGATGGTCATTCAACCCGCAACCCTGAAGGGGGGCGCGAACAAGCCGTGATGGATGGGTTGACGCAGAGCCCCCCGGCAACGGGGCGGGCCGATCTCGAAGCGATCGACCTCGTCAAACGCTACCGTGGCCGCACGGTGGTCAAGGGCGTCAATTTCCAGGTGCGCTGCGGCGAGATCGTGGGCATCCTCGGTCCGAACGGTGCCGGCAAGACCACGACCTTCTACATGATTGTCGGGCTGGTGCGTCCGAACAGCGGCCGGGTGCTGCTGCGCGGCCGCAACATCACGCGCATGCCGGTCTTCCGCCGGGCGCGGGAAGGGCTCGGCTACCTGGCCCAGGAGTCTTCGGTCTTCCGCAAGCTGACCGTCGAGGAGAACATTCTGGCAATCCTGGAGACCCTGGATCTGGATGCCGCCGCGCGGCGCGCCAGGTTACAGGAACTGCTGGAGGACCTGCGGCTGACCAAGGTGGCCCGGCAGCGCGCCTACACCCTGAGCGGAGGCGAGCGGCGCAAACTCGAGATCGCGCGGTCGCTCGTGCGCGAACCGGCCATCCTGATGCTGGACGAACCCTTCAGCGGCGTCGATCCCCTGGCGGTCAGCGACATCCAGCAGATCGTCCGGCGGTTGCGCGAGCGCGGACTCGGGATCGTGGTGACCGACCACAACGTCCGCGAGACCCTCGCGATCGTGGACCGCGCCTACCTGATCTACGAAGGCCAGGTGCTGCGCGAGGGCTCAAGCGATTTTCTGATCAACGACGACACCGCACGCGAACTGTACTTGGGCCGTGGTTTCCACATGTGAAGCCGGTGCCCGCGAAACCGGCGAAAACCGCCGGAGCATGGAGGAGAGCGATGGCCATTGAAATCACCGCACGTCACTTGGATATCAGCGAAACCCTGCAGGTGCATGCGCGCACCCGGGCCGAGGGCCTGCTGGCGGAGTTTCCCAAGATCGAGCACGTCCACGTGATCCTCGACGTGGTGCGGCATCTGTTCCAGGCCGAGTTTGTGGTGCAGCACAAGGGCCTGGCGAAGTTCGGCACCTCGGATAGCAGCGAGGATCTCGTTGCCTCGATCGACCGGGCTGCCGAAAAGGCCGAGAAACAGCTGCGCCGCCACCACGAGAAGATCATCGATGCGCATCACCACCGCTAGGAGGCTGCCGGCCATCGTCCGGTGACCGCTCACAAACCGTCGCCGGCGGGTTCCGGAGTTGGAATCCGCCGCCACCGGGGTGGTCTGGGGTTGTCACGCGCCTGCACCGTCAACCTGCCCGCCACCCGCCAATTAGTTATGCCTGCCGTGCGCCGCAATCCAGTCGTGGAACATACTGCCATGCGTGATCGCCCCAAGCTGTCACCCGTGTCGGTTAACCTTTTCTATGAACAGGGCCGCGAGCGGCTCAGTCTCGAACTGGTGGCCGGCGGCGAAGGCTTGGACCGGGTGATCCGCGAGGCGGCGCTGAACCGGCCCGGCCTCGCACTGGCCGGGTTCTACCGCTACTTCGCGCGCCACCGCATCCAGGTCATCGGGCTGGCGGAGCATGCCTACCTGAGCGCGCTGGATGCAGCCGAGCGGGTGGCGCGCATGGAGGTGCTGTTCCACAACCGTGCCCCGTGCGTCGTCTTTGCGCGCGGCAAACGGCTGTTCCCCGAACTGGTGGAACTGGCCGAGCGTTTTCGCGTGCCGTTGCTGCACACCCCCATGGTGACGGGCCACTTCATGAATGCCGCGACCATCATCATGGAGGATCTGACGGCGCCGCGCTGCAAGGTCCACGGAACCATGATGGAGGTAGTCGGCCTCGGCGTGATGCTCGAGGGCCAGCCTGGCATCGGCAAGAGCGAGACGGCCCTGGGCTTGATCAAGCGCGGCCACGCGCTGGTGGCAGACGACCTGACGCAGTTGCGGTGCGACAACTCCGGCCGCCTCCTCGGCGCGGCCCTGGCGGTCACCCGGCACTACATGGAGATCCGCGGGCTGGGCATCATCTACGTGCCGTCAATCTTCGGTGCCGCCGCCGTGCGCGGCGAGAAGCACCTGGACCTGGTCGTGACCCTGATGCGCCAGGCGGAGGTCGACGCGGAGGTTGACCGGTGCGGCGACACGCAGTTATTCCGTGAGTTCCTGGGCGTGCGCGTGCCGCAGGTGGTCCTGCCCGTGGCTCCGGGACGCGACCTGATCAACATCGTCGAAACCGTGGCCCAGGAGTACAAGCTGCGTTTCTCGGGCCAGGTCGCCTATCGCGACCTGGACGAGCGCATCAAGCGCCACCACACCGGCATCGGAGAATCCTGACGCATGAAAGCTTCCGAGAACAGGGAGACGCGGGAGCTTGTGCTCCTGAACCGCTATGGCATGCACGTGCGGCCCGCCGGCCTCTTCGCCAAGGTCTCGGCGCGCTTCCACGCGGATGTCCAGGTCGAGAAGGACGGCAACGTCGTGTCCGGCAAGAGCATCATGGCGCTGATGACCCTCGAGGCCGTGTGCGGCTCGCGGTTGCGCGTGACCGCCAGCGGCCCGCAGGCACGCGAGGCGCTCGACGAATTGCAGTCACTGGTCAACCGCAAGTTCGACATCCCCGATGAGCAGTGACGCCGACAGCACCGCCGCCCCCCCTCCAGACACGTTCGGTACCGTCATGACGGGCATCGGCGCGGCCGGTGGTGTCGCGTGTGCCCCGGCGTTCGTGATCCGTACCGACCATGTCGAGATCCCCGAACGGCTGCTGGCCGAGGGCGAGACCGAGCCCGAGATCGCGCGCTTACATGCGGCGCTGGCCGTCTCGCGCGAGCAGATCCGCCGCCTGCGCGAGCAGCTCAGCGCCCGCAGCACGGCCGGCGAATCCGGGATCCTGGACGCCCACCTGATGGTCCTCGAGGACGAAGCGCTGCTGGCCAAGTTCGTCCGCGTGATCCGCGAGCGCCGGCGCAACGCCGAGGCCGCGGTGCGCGAGGTGGCCAACGGGTACATCGCGACCTTCAGCGGGATGGACGATCCCTACATGGCGGAACGCGCTGCCGACATCCGCGATTTGTCGCGGCGGATTGTGCGCAACCTCCTTGGCATGGACGAATCGCTGCCCATGCGGATCGAGCACCCCTGCATTCTGGTGGCGGAGGACCTGTCGCCGTCGGAGGCGGTCTCGCTGCCGCGCGACCGCGTACTCGGATTCGCAATCGAGCGGGGCAGCAGCACGTCGCACGCGGCGCTGATCGCCCGCGCCCTGGACATCCCGGCGGTCTTCGGGCTCCACGATGTCACCGCGCGCGTGCGCACGGGCGAGGGTCTGGCCATCGATGGCAGCCGGGGTGTGGTGGTGCTGCGCCCCACACCGGAGGACCTGGAGCGGTTCCACCGGGTCGCCGTGGCCCGCCAGAGCGTGCAGCGCGCGCTCAGCCGCCTGCAGAAGGAGCCGGCGGTCACGCTCGACGGCCATCGCATCCAGATCCTGGCCAACGTGGAGAACATCGACGAGTGCGAGGCCGTGCTGCAGCATGGCGCCGAAGGCATCGGCCTGTTCCGCAGCGAGTACCTCTGGCTCACCGCCGGCCGCGCCGTGAGCGAAGAGGAGCAAGGCCTGGTTTACCGGCAGGCGGCCGAGCGCCTCGGCGACAAGCCGGTGATCATCCGCGTCTTTGACCTCGGTGGCGACAAGTTTCTGAGCGGCGTGGGCATGCGCCGCGAGTCCAACCCCTTTCTCGGCATGCGCTCGATTCGCTTCCTGCTGCGCCATCCCGACGTGTTCAAGGCGCAGTTGCGCGCCATCCTGCGCGCCAGCGCCCACGGCAACGTGCAGGTAATGTATCCCATGATCAGCGATGTCGCGGAACTGCGCCTCGCCAACGAACTGCTCGAAACCTGCAAGCAGGAGGTGATCTCCGAAGGCGTGGCCTGCAACCAGAAGATCCCTGTCGGCGCCATGATCGAGATTCCGTCGGCCGCACTCACGGCCGACCTGCTCGCCGAGCATGTGAGTTTCTTCAGCATCGGCACGAACGACCTGACGCAGTACACCCTCGCGGTGGACCGGATCAACGACAGCGTCATGCACCTCTACCAGCCGACCCATCCGGCCGTCCTGCGACTGGTGCGCGAAACCGTCGAGGCCGGCCATCGCCACGGGCTGTGGGTGGGCGTCTGCGGCGAGATGGCGGCTGACCCGGTCCTGGCGCTCCTGTTGCTGGGCATGGGCGTGGACAAACTCAGCGTCGCGCCGGTCTCGGTGCCCGCCGTTAAGGATGTCATCCGCAAGACCTCGATGGCCGAGGCCAGGGAACTGGCCGCCCGGGTCCTGACGGCCCGTTCCGCGAGCGACGCCATGGCGCGGTGCCGCGCGGTCGTCAACCGCGTCGCGCCGGAACTGATGGCGTTGTCTTAGCGGCAAGCCGGCCGCTTCGAATGGCGACCGAACAGTGCAACGACATGCTCACTAGACAGGCAAATCCGCCGAACGCTCCTGCGGCGGCGTTCAGACAGCGGGTAACAGCCTGTGCGTGGCCATGGGTCGGACTGCTGGTGGCACTCGCATTCTACGCCTGGACGCAGGCGCGCTGTTTCGTCCCGGCCACACATGAGGTCGACTGCGAGGGGTACTTCGTACTCGGCAAGCGGTTGGCCCATGGCGAACCGGCGGGGCGGATCGAACCGGACCCCTTCATCTACCAGAGCCATGTCTGGGTCCGCAACGGACGCGGCGAACTGCTTCCCAAGTATGATCCCGGCTACCCGCTGCTGCTGGGGCTCGCCTACCGCGTGGATGGCGACCGTGGCGCCTTCCTGGTGAGCCCGGTCATGGGCGGCCTGGTGCTGCTGGGCGCGTTCCTGCTTTACCGCCTCTGGATGCCCCGTCTGGCCGCCACGCTGGGAACCATGCTCCTGGCGCTTCATCCCATGATCCAAGCCTACAGCGGGTATCCGCTGACACACATTACCGAGACCGCCTGCGCCGTCTGGGGCTTCTACTTCCTCTGGCGCTGGATGCAGCGACAGGGCCTCGCCAGCGCACTGGCGGCCGGCCTGGTCCTGGGGTTCGCCACCACGATCCGTCACGCCGCCGTGCTATTCGGGCTGGCGGTGGCCGCGGCGCTGGCGGGCACACTCTGGCGGGTCCGCCCGCGCCGCGGCCGGCCCCTCGTCACAGCCATAGCGCTGGCCCTGGCCTATGCGCTGTTTCCGCTGGCGCTGGCGCTGTACCACTGGCGCTGGTTCGGCAGTCCGCTGACCAGCGGCTACGCCTTGTCGGGCGAGCAGCAGGCCCTGAGCTGGCGGTACGCGCTGGGTAACTTCACGACCTTGCTCAACGGGCTGAATGGTGACTGCGCACCGCTGCTGCTGCCGCTGGCGCTGGTGGGGCTGGCACGGGTGGGCAGCCGCCTGGAGCGCCTCGTGCGCACGCTCTGGCTGGTGCCGCTGTGCCTGCTCTACCTGTTCTACTACTGGGCGCCACCCGGGTGGATCTACAGCCGCTTCCTCTTGTCGACCGTGCCGTTGCTCGTCGGCCTGGCGCTCCCGACGGTGCAGCGAATCCCCGGCTCGCCCACGGGCCGCACACTCGGACTCTGCACGTATGCCACGCTGGTGGGTGCTTACTTTCTCTTCAGCCTGGGCCGTACGCTGGCCGGCCACGGCATGAACGACCAGGCGCGCCCACGGGCCGCGGTCGCCGCCGCGATCGCCCCCCACCTGCGCGAGGACGCCGCACTGTTCGTCTGGCCGCCGATCGACACCGGCATCGGCGCCCACCGGCGCTACCGTCCCTACCGCCTAGTCTCGTTCCAGCCCGGCTTCGTCGAGTCCGAGATGCCGCCCTGGAACGAACCCGATCTGCGGCAAGACGCCCGGAGATCCTTCCGCGAGCGATGGGCCATCAAGGTCCAGCCTGAACGCCGCGCGGAACTCGTGGCGCTCTATGAGACACTGGGCGCGACGGGCCTGGCCAGCCAGCGCACCGAGCGCGTCACGGCGCTGCTCCAAGCCTCGAACCAGGTGGCCTTCCTGCTGCGGCCAACCCGCCACCCCCACCAGCAGGCCGGGATCTCCACCCACGTGACCCTGCGGCCCCGCGTCACCTTCGATGCCGCCTGGCAGGGCACGTGGACGCTCTTCGAAGCCTTCCTGCCGGATGATACCACCGAGCCACCCGGAGCGCCCCCATGACCCTGGCCGCCGACGAGGCCCGCATCTACCCCCTGACCGCCGGCGGACCGGTGCCCGGGGCACCGGTGGTCTACTGGATGAGCCGCGACCAGCGGGCCTCCGACAACTGGGCGCTACTGCATGCCCAGGATCTGGCCTGTCGTGCCGGCAGCCCGCTGATCGTGCTCTTCTGCTGCGTCCCCGACTACCCCTCGGCCACGCCCGACGCGTTTGCCTTCCTGCTGGCCGGGTTGCAGGAGACCCTCGCGGGGCTGACACGCCTGAACATACCAATGGTATTTCTACATGGCCAGCCGCCCGCGGTCCTGCCGCCGTTTCTGGCCGGGGTCCGTGCCGGCATGCTGGTGGCCGATTTTGACCCCCTGCGCCACAAACAGCGCTGGCTGCGGGCCGTCGCGAACGCGACCGGGCTGGCCGTGCACGAAGTCGACAGCCACAACCTCGTGCCCTGCCGCTATGTCAGCGACCACGCCGAGATCGGCGCCCGCACCCTGCGGCCCAAGATCGACCGCGCGCTGGCCCGGTTCCTCAAGCCCTACCCGGCCCTGCGGCCGCACCCGCACGCGTACCCTGGCGCCCTGCCCCACCCCGGCCACGATCTGATCGCAGCCCTGCTACACGCCCGGGCGCGATCGACCCAGGATCTCGCGTGGGCCCCGCCCGGCCCGGCCGCCGGGTTGGCCGTCCTGGCGCGCTTTCTGCGCAACGGTCTGCCGCGCTATGCCGCCGCCGCCAACGACCCCCTGGCCGATGCGACCTCGGAACTGTCACCCTACCTGCACTTCGGCCAGCTGAGCGCCCAGCGGGTGGCCCTGACGGTCACGCAGGCGGACGCGCCCCCGGAGGCGCAGGCGAAGTTCCTGGAGCAACTGGTCGTGCGGCGCGAACTGGCGGACAACTTCTGTCTGCATACCACGGGTTATGACACGCCCGCCGCCGCCCCGCGCTGGGCGCGACAGACCCTTGCGGCCCACGGTGCGGACCCGCGCCCCTACCGCTACACGCCCGAGCAGTTGCGCGCCGCCGCCACGCACGATCTGCTGTGGAACGCCGCCCAGACACAGATGGTCGGCGAAGGGCGCCTGCACGGGTATCTGCGGATGTACTGGGCCAAGAAGATTCTCGAGTGGAGCAGCTGCGCCGACGAGGCGCAGGCCACCGCGCTGGCCTTCAACGACCGCTACTTCCTGGACGGACGCGACCCCAACGGCTACACCAACGTGGCCTGGTCGCTGTTTGGACTGCACGACCGGCCCTGGCCGGAGCGGCCGATCACCGGCATGGTCCGTTGCATGACCCTCGGCGGCTGCCGCTCGAAGTTCGACGTGGACGGCTACATCCGCAGGGTGCCGGATCGGGCTCAGGGGCCGGCCTCGGCCACCCACTCCGGGTCGCGGACCTCCAGCCGGTAGCGCGACTCGGGAAGCCCGGCGCGCAGCCACTCTCACACATGCCGCAGGACCGAGCCCGAAAGGTTGCCGTCCCCGATACGCCGCGCCTCCGCCAGCGAACTCACCAAGCGCGGCGGGGATGGCATCAGGCGTTCTGGATCGTGCTCCAGTCGAAGTAGAGGAACGCCACCAGCGCCGCGAACACAAGCAAGGCTACGATCGCAACGATGCCAGCCCAGCTGTCGCGGCCAACGGCCTTCACCGGCGCCAGGTCGCCCGGGTTGCGGTGCCGCTCCGAGATGAATGCCGCCGGGCGGTTCTCTCCGGCAGCCGGCTGCTCGACGGGTTGCATCTCCGCCATGATCGTAGTCCTTTCCAGCGTCTACCCCAACAGGTCCACGCAGAGGCCATGATAGCGCTCACGTGCACCGGCTGCAATGCCCAAAGCGTGGCCGGTCAGGCCTCGCCGGCGGCTGCCGCATCCGCCGGCGTCGCGGCCGCAGCCTCGGCAAAGCAGCACTTTTTGTACTTGCGGCCGCTGCCGCAGGGACAGGGATCGTTCCGGCCCACGCGCGGCGTCTCGCGACGCATCGGTTCGGGCCCCTGGATCTTGCCGTCGATAAACCGCCACTGCCCGCCGATACGGGCGAAATCCGCTCGTTCGCGGTGGTCAAAGGTCTGGTCTTTGATCCGGTAGTGGGCGATGAACTCGACCGTCCCCTGTTCATCGTGCTCGCCGCCGCCTTCCGTTCCGAGCACCTCAAGCCCCAGCCACTCGGCGGTCTCCGCCCACTTCTTGCTGCCGGCGGCATCAAACTCGCGCCGCACACGCGGTCCGGAGGTCTTGAACAGGTAATCGATTGCCGCCAGGGCGTAAGCCGTGTAGCGCGACCTCATCAGGGCCTCGGCCGTGGGCGCCAGACTCCGGCCGATCAGCAGCGGTTCACAGCACTCTTCGTAAGGCTTGCCGCTGCTGCAGGGACAGTCATTCGTCGACATGCGCGATCTCCAGAAGCATGGCGGGAACAATACGCCAAACCGCGACGCGCCGCAAGCGCCGAGCGCCATCCCCCGGTCCGGTCCCCGTCCATAGCTTGAAACTGCCGTCCGCGGTTCCCGCGCATTTCGGTTCAAACCGCGGCTGGTCGTTGGCCGACCGAGTGCCCCAAGGGCCTGGGGCACCCCTACCCATCGGGACGCACGTCGGGCCGATGTGCGTCACAGGGCGAACGATTGGCTACGGGCTGAAAGCCCGT
>CAZZCT010000174.1:0-11242 GCA_964652365.1 uncultured Lentisphaerales bacterium | reverse complement strand
TGGGGTGAGCACCACCTCTTCGGCCCCTGGCAGCCCGGGCCGCTCCCGCTGGATCTGCACGACAACGTCAGCGGCACCGCCGGCGAGTTCGGCATGGGCATCGCCGGCATGCCGCCGCCGCTGGGCTTCGACGAGGCCGCTCCGGGCGACCGCTTCGTCAAGATCGGCGCCGGGGGCCTGCGCCGACCCGACACGCAACCGTATCAGTTCCACGGATCCTATGAGCTGGTCGAGGCTCCGGCCTGGGAAGTCTCGGCGGACAGCCGGCGTGTCGACATGCGCCAGCGGCTCGAGATCGACGGCTTCGGCTATGACAACACCCCCTGGGTCAACGGCGCCACCGATCCCGCCCAAATGTATACCGGCGGCGACACGGTCGACCTCCAGCTCGGCACCGACCCGAAGGCGGCCAAGGACCGCGCGGCGGCAGTTGCCGGTGACCTGCGCATCTCCATCGGCCCCTCGACTTTGCTCGGGGGCAAGCCGGTGGCCGTCCTCTTCCGTGCGGTCTCCGCAACCAAGAAACCCAGGACCTTCAGCTCCAACGTGGTCAAATCCTACACGATGGACTTTGTCGATGTGCTGGCCGACGCCAAAATTGAAGTGAAGACCCAGGCGGGCAAGGGATACATCATCGAGGCAGCCATCCCGTGGACGGCCCTTGGCGTCACTCCGGCGGAGGCGTTGGCGCTGCGCGGCGATTTCGGCGTCACCCACGGCGACCTCTCCGGCCAGCGGACCCGCCTGCGCACCTTCTGGAGCAACCAGCACACCGGCATCGTGGACGACGCCGTGTTCGAACTGCAGATGGAGCCGAAGAACTGGGGGGACATTCTCCTCCAGTGAGCCACCCTTTATGCGACATACCCAATGAACACCTCCACCACATTCTACATTGACGATCTGCCAGCCCTGCGCGAGAAGCTGGCGCGCGCCAGCCGGGACGGCACGCGCCTGGGTCGGGTGTGGGATTCGGTCGTGCGCCGGGCGCGCAACGCGCCCGGCGACTTCCCGTGGTTCACCCCGCTGGTGGCGCTGGCAGCCGGCGAGCCCCGCGACCTAGAGAACGCGAAGGAAGCGATCCGGAGCTACCTGCGAACACTCGACAGCCAGTCGTTCGGCATGGGCCTGCACTTCCATTTCTGGTGCTGGGCCTTCCCCCACGCGCGCTGGGCGCTCTACTTCCAGTGGCTGCGCGCCCTCGGCGCCTGGGAGCCGGAGGAGGAGGCACGCCTCCGCGCCGAGTTCATCACCTTCCAATACGTCAACTTCTTCAGCGGCATGCGCACCAAGCCCGAGCCGGAGTGTGTCGACAACCAGAGCCTGTCGCTCTGCTTCTCGAACGCGCTATTCGGCCAGCTCTTCGGCGGCGAGAGCGCCATCGCGCGGCGGATGGCGGAGGACGGCCTGCGGCGGCTGCCCGACATGCTCGGCGGTTTCCCTCCCTCCGGCTACTCCGGCGAGGGCAGCACCTACATGGACTACGTGGTGGGGCCCTCGATCCCGTTCGTCGTCGAGCTCCTGGAGAGGGCCAGGGGCGGCACCTGGTTTGACCGCGAGCTACCGCCGCGCGGGGGCAGCGCCGCCAGCATCTGCCGCATGATCGCCCGCGAATGGATGAGCTGCGGCCTGACCCTGCCGTGGGATCACTATGGCTACGGCGCGCCGACGCGCTCCTGCATCGCCTACGCCGCCCGCCGGAGCACCGATCCCTTCTATGCCGGGCTGCTGGAGCGGCAGGCCGACTGGAGCGTGGACACCGCGATCGGCTGGGGCTACGACGATGTGCCGTGGGCTCTGGTCTGGTGGCCGGAGGGGAACGTGGCGGATGGCGAGTGGCAGGTGGCGGGGGCTGAACGGACCGGAGTCGCGAGCGGGTTTCGCTCCTGGGCCGAGCCTGAGGTGGGGGCGGCGCTGGTGTCCGGCGATGCGGAGCTCTACCTGATGCAGATGTGGGACGAATCGGGCCCCCACTATCCGACCCGGGCGCACGTCAACCCCAACGCGCTCGTCCTGGCCGCCTACGGCAGCCCGCTGACCGTGGACGGCATCCCCGACAAGAGTTGCACCGCCTTCAATTATCCGGACACCTGGCGCGAGGTCGGGTTCATGGATCTCGGCCAGAAGCGGAAGTTCAACTTCGGCGTCGGCTGCGCCGGCGGGCACTCGGTCCTGCTGGTGGACGGCTGGGAGGGCATGCGCGCCTTCTCCGAATATCCCCAGGCCCGGCTGCGCGAATTCCAGGAGGGGGAGAAGTCGGTCACCGCGGAGACCACGCCGCTGTACCGCGAGCGATGGCCCGATGCCCGCGTCGTCTGCCGCCGCTCCCGCCTGTGCCACGAGCGCTTCTGGCTCATCGAGGACTTTGCCCGCTTCGACCAGGAGCATGAGTTCACCGCCCGCTTCTACCTGCGGCCGGGGCGCGTCCCGGCCGCGCGCGGTGTCGCGATCGAGACCGCCGAAGGCGTGCGCCTGCATCTGATGCCGATCCTCGGCGGCGACACCTGCCGTACCGATGTGGTGGCTGGTTACCCCGATCGCCTGGACGGCGAGTCGCTGCGCGTCGATTTCACCCAGCGCGGCACCGAGTGCCGGTGGCTCTGGCTGGCATGGCCTGAGCCGACGCGCCGCGTCGCCTCCGACGAGGCGGAGGGTTGGGCCGCGCTACCCGATCTCGATCGCTCGCTCAGCCCGGAGGGAGCCCGCGAGGGGCTGGCAGCCGTTTCGCGGCGCATCCCGCTCATCGAGCCTCCCTTCCTCCTGGCCGACCTGCCGGTCTGCCGGCGCTGGTGGTTCCGCAAGACGATCGCGCTCCCGGCCGGCGCCGCCTGGCTGCGCCTGCCCAAGCGCATGCTCGAACCGCGCCTGTGGATCGACGGCGCGGAGATCGATCTCGCGCCGCACGCACTGCGCATCGGCCTGCTGGAACCGCAGGTGACGCTGCCGCCGGCGCCTGCGGGGCGGACCGTCGAGATCCTGCTGCGAGCCGACGCCGGCCACAGCCAATATGACGGTAACGGCGGGTCCGGCTTCTCCGGCCATCCGGCGCTCCTCGTGCCGCAGCCGGCGGCCGGCGTGGAACAGGCCGTGTACCGCGATGGCCAGATCGTCATCCGCGCCGGGGGGCGGGAATGGAGCATCGCGCACACATTGCTGGAGGCATGACCCATGCAAACACTGCAGACAACCCTGACCCGGATGAACGCCTACGCCGAGATCGTCGAACGACGCGACCCGGCGGGCCTGCCCGCACTCCTCGACGCCCTGCCCGACCCTGACTGGCGCGTACGCTACGCCGCGACCATCGCCCTCGGCGATCTCGGCGACCCGCGGGCGGCCGGGCCGCTCTGTGCGCTGCTGCGGGCTGAGGACCGCGAGCCGCTTTTCACGCAACCGCCGCTGGAGGGCGGCGGGCACGCCGGGGCAACGCTGGTTAGTCCAATCGTTTTTCCCGAGGGCACCACGGAGGCGACCAAAGAGGCCTGGCGCCGCCGCGGCCGCCTGCTGCAGGCCGGTTGCCTGGCGCTGGCCAACCTCGGCGCGCCCACCGCGGCCGCGCTGGAACTGCTGCACGATTTCGCCACCGACCAGAAGCGCGACTATATGGTGCGCGCCGCGGCCTGCAAGGCCCTGGGCCAGCTCGCCTGCCCGGAAAGCCTGCCGGTACTCGATCAGGCGACGCGCGACGAGGAGTGGTGCACCGCCTGCGAGGCGCGTAAGGCGGTCGCGGCCATCAAGCGCCGCGTCCAGTGAGGCGATGTTAGAAAGGACAAATGAAAATCAAACTGAAACACTTCGAGCTCGAATTATCCATTGCACAAGGCCGTTTCCTCGGCATCGGCGCGGTGCGCTACGGCCCGACGCTGCTGCGCAGTCCGCGGTTGCCGTGGACGTTTTACACCGAGTCCGATCACGGCGTGCGTTTCGAGGATTACCGGTTGGTGAAAGTCGTGAAGACGCGCTGCGGCGGCCAGACCATTGTCTTCACTTCACAAGGCCGGTGGTTGCCGCGCATTCAGGATGCCGACGCGATGGGCGACGCGCGCATCAAGACACGCCGGCTGGCTGCGCCGACAGCGACTTTCCGGTGGAGTTTCCGCCCGATCACCGAACGCATTTGGGAGAACGAGTGGCACGGGCTGGCGATGCAGTTGGAAGTCGAATCGCCGGGTGTGCCGCTGCATTGGATGATCGAGGACACCACGTTGGAGATCGGTGGCGGGGCGGCGGGAGCGACGTTGATCCAGCAGGATGTCTCGACGATGGATCTGGAGCAGTGCGTCAAACGCACCAGCGCCTTCAGCACGATTGAGAAGTTTTTCACCGATGGCTGGGGCGGCGCGTATCCGATGGACATGCTGCCACGCGCGGCCGGGGCGGCAATCTGCGATTTCCAAGTGAAAGATGATCTGGCGTTGTGCCTGTTCGCCGAAAAACCGGGGCTGACCCGGGCGCGGCTCGAGAAGTTTGCCGATGAAAACCTGATCCATTACACCGACCGGCCGTTCTTCCCGTTGACCGAGAAGGCGAAGTTGCCGGAGCGGAAACTCCTCGTCTACCGGCATCCGCGGAAACTGCGTCGGCACGAGAGGCGCAATCTCTGGCTCGACTGCTTCACCGAGGTGCGGAAACGGATTCATGCGGCGTACGGGTTCAAGCTCGAAGTACCGGAGCCGAGTGTGGGTGCGATGCTGTGGGACAAGGATCTGAAGGCGCTCGGACCGGCGTGGACGGAAGCGCTGCGTGCGGCGTTGCCGGAGTACGCGCGGTTGGGGTACCGGCAAGTGGGCACGCATGGCGTGTGGGAATCGGTCACGTCCGACGACGATCCGAAGGTGGAAGGCAATATTTGTTGCCCGTACGCGTTTCGGTTCGCCGAGAAATTCGGTGGCGCGGCCGGCATGAAGCGGCTGAACGATGCGGCGCAAGCGGCGGGGCTGCGTCTCTTCCAGTGGTTTGCGCCCCAGCTTTCCCGGTATGCGCCGCTCTGGAAGAAACATCCCGACTGGCTGCTGCGCGAGGCCAACGGCGATCCATGGGACGCTGGTTACCGGGAGGTGCTCTGGAGTGGCCGGATGCGCAGCGGTTACGGCAAGGAACTCCTGCGGCAGATCAAACAGGTCAAGCGCGACACCGGCATCGCCGGCATTTTCTGGGACTCGTACCAGAACCTCGGCGTGACCTGCGTGGACTGGCAGGGCAAAGACAAAGCGCCACAGGCGGAAGAGTTCTGGCGGATGCAGGCGGAGTTGCAACGCGCTGGTTACCGGCAGAGGCCGGAGATTGTGACCATCTTCGGTGTCAGCGCCGTGGCCATGTACGGGTTTGAGGACGACAAGTTCCGTCGGCGGCTCTGGGCCGATACGGTGCGGAACGACGACGCGTTTGCGTTGCTGGATTGCAGTCCCGGCTTCTTCAGCGACGGCCCGGTGCTGAGCGCGGACCGAATCAGTCCGCAGTTGTACTTCTGGTTGGCCGGCCACCGGGCGTTACCCGGGGCCGGGGCGCGGCCGTGGGGCGAATCTGCCGGGACGAAGTTACCGGGCGGCGAACTGGCGGAAAAGTATGCGCGTGTGAACCACCTGTACAATGCGGTCTTGCCGCAGATGTACCGGCTGCGCGTGGCGCCGGGAGGCACGCACACCGTATGGCTGGATCGGGAGAACAAACCGGCGGTGATCTGGGCGTTCCGCGATACAGTGGTGTCCTTTGCCGGAACGGCTTCTGATCTGGAGAGTGGCGCGCGTATTCAAGTTGACCGCCGGCTTCCGGTCCGGGCGGGGCACGTTTATCGGTTGGACGGGAACAAGAACCCGGCGATCATTTCCCCCTGCCGTATCGACGCCTCTGAAGGAGACGAACATGCACACAACTCGCATCCTGACCGTATGCATGACCACCGTACTCATGGCCGGCAGCGCTGTGTTCGCCGCCGAGCCGGCGCCTGATCCGCGGACGACCGTGATGCCGATCTACACGCTGCCCAAGGGCGCGGCGGCCGACGGCAAGCTGGCCGAATGGGCGGGCATCCCACCCGTCCCGGCGGAGCGGTTCGGGATTGAGTCCTACAATGCGAGTCCCAGCCCGGCGAAGCGACCGACGCCGGATAATTTCGCGCCCACGCTGCGCTGCGGCATGAAGCCGGGCAGCCCGGACCTGTACTTCCTGATCGTGGTGCAGGACTCGCAGCGTTATACCGAGCAGATGGCGTACTGGGTCGAAGGCGACCGCGTCGAGCTGTTCCTCGACTTCGGCCGCCAGGCGCGCGACGAGCAACATCCCGACTGGCGGAAGCTCACCGGCAAAGATCGCGACCGGTTTTTCAACCCGCCCGGCATGGGCCAGTTCGGGCTGGGGCCGCAGACGCTGGCGGTCGCCGCACAGGCGCGCATCGGATACGATGCGGCCAAGTGGAAGTACGACTACGCCTGCGTGCCGGTCGAAGGCGGCACCGCGTACGAGTTGCGGGTTGACGGCCAAAGCGTGCTCGACGTGCTCGGCGCCAAGGCGCTGCTGGAGCGCACCGGCTTCCATCTGACCCTGGATGACCAGGACTATCCGGTGGTCCTGCGCACCGAGGGTTGGAACAACTCCGGCGACCGGGCGTGGCTGTTCACCCAGGATAGGATGGTCTTTCGGTGGACCGACGGGTACGGGCTGCTGTCGCTGCGGCCGCAGGCGGCCGATGCTGGCGCCGCCGCGGCCGCGCCGTCGCCGAAGACATTGCCGGAGCTGTTCGGGCCCGATCCCACCGCGGTGCAGATCGAGCGGTCAATTGGCGTGCTGCCCGCTGACCGGCTGGCCGACCTGGTCTACTGGGCCGGGTGCAACAACGTCCAGTTCACGCCGGCGCTTGTCAAGGCGCTCATCCAGGTCCGCTCGCCGCTGGTGCGCGAGAACTGCCTGGCCGTGCTGTGCTACACGGCCCAGCCGAAGGAAGCGGCGCAGGCGGCGTGCGTGGTCGCCTATGCTGCGACCGACGCCGACCCGCTGGCGCCAAACGTGGCGATCCTCGTCAACCTGGTCAACGAGAAGTATGCACTCGGATTTGTGCCTGAGGTGATGAAGCTGGCCGCCCATCCCGACCTGACCGTCGCCATCTCGGCGGCGCGGGCGCTGGCGAAGGTCGGCACGACTGGCGACATCGCGCTGCTGGAGCAGGCCATCGCCGCTCGAGTCGCTGACCTGAAAGGCTCACCCGCCGGCGCAGGACTAATACGCGCGGTGAATGTCTACATGCAGTCCTCGCTCGAGGCGCTGAAGCTGCGCGTGGAGCCCATCGTCATTCCAACGGCCACGCCGGTGGTCACCGTCAAGGCCGAGAACACCGACCTGCCGCGACTGATGCCGCTCGACAATAACCATGTCTACAACGCCAAGGGGCTGCTGCGCACGTGGCCGAAGGACGGACCGAAGGAGCTGTGGCGGGTGGAGATCGGCGAAGGCAAGGCGGCGGTAACCGAGGTCGGTGGCCGGGCGTTCACCGCGGCGCAGTTCGACGGCAAACAGTGGGCTCTGTGCCTCAACCCCGCCACCGGCGCTACGGTCTGGAAGCACGAGATCTACCCGAAGGAGTGGAAGCACGTCACCGACGGGCCGGTCGTCACCCCGCTGGTGGACGGCAACCGGGTCTATGTCAGCCCGAAGATAGACGTCGGTTACAATCCGCTCAGCCCCGTGTACTGTCTCAATGCCGAGGATGGCGCGGAGGTCTGGCGGTCGGACGACAACGAGTATTTCGGCCAGAACGACGGCACGCCGCTGATCGTGGACGACACGCTGTACATTCCGGCGGGGAAGAGCGGCAAGGGGAAGATCTTGGTGGCGGTGGACAAGCTGACCGGCAAGCTGCGCTGGAGCGTGGCCGACCCGCAGAAGCGCCCCGACACCTACGGCAGCGCCGCCAGCCCGGCCTACCAGATCATCGACGGCATTCCGCAGATCATCTTCGGGGCATACGGCGGTGCGCGCGAGGCGTGGGCGGTCAGCGCAAAGACCGGCGAGTTCTTCTGGAGCTACCCGACGCCGATGCACCATTCACTGATCTCGTCGCCGGTTGCGACCGGCTCGCGGGTCATGCTGTGCGGCGGGCAAGGCTCGGCGGCCTTTTCGGCCTGCCTGCAGATGTACGTGCGCGACGGCAAGGTGCGTGCCCGGCAGCTCTACCGCAGCGGGCAGAACCAAGTCAACATGTACCACACCGTGGCGGTGCTGAGCGGCGCGGTCTATGGGTTTGGCGCCAAGTCGTTGCAGTGCACCAGTCTCGAGGACGACCGGCTGCTGTGGGAACAGGCCGGCGACGACTGGGGCATAGACCAGTCGTTGATCGTCGCCGACGGGCTGATCTTCGCGCTCTCGAAGAAAGGCGACCTGGTGCTGATTGAGGCCAACCAGACCGGCTACAAAGAACTGGGCCGGGTGGCCACGAAAATCAAACTCGGCATCCCCCAGCAGCCGACCATTGCCAACGGCCGGCTGTATGTGCGCGGCGACACGAGCGTGGTGTGCTATGATCTGTTAGGGAACGGAGAGCGGGCGGATGCGGGACGGGAAACGCCAGCCGCGAAGGACGGCGGCAGTCGGGCGCAGAAGCAAGCTGGCTCAGCCACGGGACTCATACCGGACGGAGCGGCGGAAAACTGGCCGGGATTCCGTGGCCCCGGCGGCCTCGCGACGGCTGGAGCGGGGAAGGGCCCGGCCATTGCCGCCGACATCGGCCGCATTGCCTGGAAAACTGAGCTGTCCCACAGCGGCCGGGGATCGCCCGTGGTGTGGGGCGATCAGGTCTTTGTGACGGGCGCCAACGAGAAGCAGGGGGTTGTCTACGGTTTCAAGACGGGCACGGGCGAACCGGTCTGGCGTCGCGAGATCCCGCTCACCGGCCCGGCGTCCCCCATGGAGGACACGGGGTACGCGGCCCCAACCCCGGCGACCGACGGCACGCAGGTCTATGCCATCTTCGCGACCGGCGACGTGGCGGCCTTCGACCTGAACGGCACGCCGGCGTGGCAGACGAAACTGGGCGAGCACAAGTCGCCCTATGGCTACGCCTCCTCGCCCGTGCTGTACCGGGACCGCCTGCTGGTGCAATATGACCAGCAGGAGGATGGGGAATCCGCACTGCTGGCGCTCGATACCAAGACCGGGAGAACAATCTGGCGCGCCAAGCGGGCCATGGGGCCGTCCTGGTCGACGCCGCTGGTGATTGGCACACGCCGCGGCCCGCAGATCATTGTCTGCGCCAACAACGGCATCGCCGCCTACGCCCCGGAAGACGGGCGTGAAATCTGGACCGTTCGCCTCGAAACGCAGGATCTCGTCCCCGTGCCCACCGTGGCCGGAGGACTGATCATCGCCGCCATGACCGGCGCTGGCACGCTGGCCATCTCCCCGGACGGCGATGGTGACGTGACGAAGACGCATGTCGTCTGGCGCAACGAAGACGCCGTCACGGACGTCCCCTCGCCGGTCGCAAGTGGCGACCTGTTCTTCCGCCTGTTCGGCGGCAGCTTGACCTGTCACCAGGCAGCCGACGGCAAGGAAGTCGGAGCCTTGGACCTGGAAGGGGAGTTCTACGCGTCGCCGAGTGTGTGCGGCGGCGCGCTCCTGCTGCTCGACCGTGACGGCGCCCTGACGGCGGTGAATGCCGGCCAGACCCTGGATAAGATCGGCACCCGGTCCGTCGGCAAGTCAGCCAACGCCACTCCGGCCGTGGCAGGCGGGCGCCTGTTCGTGCGGGCAGGCAAAACGCTTGTATGCCTCGAGAGAGGCACGTTGTGAGCGGCTCCTGTACCGAAAAGACGAAAGCAAGACCGCCGCACAGCCGTGACATTCGCCAAGAAAACAGAAGGCATCGGCAGGCATCGATGGGTCTCGACTCGCAGTACTACGAGCTCGAGCTGGAGTGATCGGAGGACATTGCCGTGAAAATGCGACGTTTCTTCTCGGACGACAGTTACTGGAACACGCCGCTCGGGCCGCGGGTGGAAGCCGATCCCGACAGCGGCCGCCTGCTGGCGCTCATGGCCGCGAAAGGCACGCCGGGGTTCTGGCTGAACCTCGATTACTGGACGATCCCGGTGTACGAGGCGGATGCCGGCACGCCGCGTTGCGACGTGCGCAAGTTCCTCTCGGCCAAACTCCGCGGCGCGCCCGGGTGGCACGGGTCGACTGACCCGAACTCGCCCCACCACAACCTCGGCCACACCCGCGACTTCAACCCCGTGCCGATTCCCGCGCACGCCGTGCCGTCGCGCGAAGAGGACGGGCACATGGCCATCGTGGACTGGCAGTCGTGGACCGTCTGGGACATGCTCTCCGCCGTCCGCACGCCCGACGGCGGCTGGACGGCGGCCACGGGCATTCGCTACCGGCTCGACGGCCCCGGCGTGTTCGAACGCGACCAGTTCCCGATCCGCGCGGGCGAGAGCATCCACTACTTCGGCCCGGGCCGCGCCTCCGGGGTGCCGATCATCGCCGGCCTGATCATGGAATGGGAACTCCGCGCCGGCCGCATCGAACATCGCCTGGCCTTCTGCAGTCCGTGCAGTGCCCTGAAGCGTTTCATTTACCCGCCGGTGATCTGGACGGACGGGCCGTGGGCCGGCGGCATCCCCGAGGGCGCCGTGGTGCAACTCGATCCGGCGCTGGACCTCGACCGCTTTGGCTTGTCCGCCGCCGCACGTGTCGTGGCGCGGGCGCTGCAGGAATACGGCGCGGTGAACACCGACACCGGCGGCGGCAACGCGCTCTACGGCGAAGGACTCTGGGCGCACCCCGGCCGAACGTGGAACGACCTGCTGGCGGCCGATGGGCTGATGGCGATCCCTTTGACGCACTATCGCGTCCTGCGGCTCGACGGCGTCATCGAAAGCGGCATGTCTCACGGCCGCTGAAGCGCGGTGACGAGCGCGAACTCTCATAGAAGGAACGACGATGACTCGCACACTGACATTGACAACCCGCTCCATGCTCGTTGGCGCGCTGGGGCCGGGGAATCCGCTCCCGCCCCTGCCGCCGCTCGCGCCGTCCGGGCCGCCCCCCATCGACCCCAGCCTGCCCGACGAGGACCGCCGTTACCTGGGCTGGGGCGATCTGCCGGGTGTCATGCCGTATCGGATGCAGGATGACTACACGCGCGACCCGCGCCCAACCGGTCTGGCGACGGCGGTGCTCGAGAATGATCATCTGCGCGCCGAGTTTCTGTTGGAGTGGGGCGGGCGGCTCTGGTCGCTGATCGACA
>CAZZCT010000173.1:0-11313 GCA_964652365.1 uncultured Lentisphaerales bacterium | reverse complement strand
CCCGGCAACCGCAAACTGGAGGCCCGCATCGCGAGTCTCGTGCACTGGAATGCCATGGCCATGGTAGTGCGCGGCAACGGCAAGATCATCCAGGAGCTCGAAGCCGCGTTCCGGGGCTCGGGCTGGGACCCGCTGCTCGCCGCGGATGGGCAGGGCCGGCTGCTCCAGCGCATGCAGGAGACGGTCGACGGTCAATACCAGAAGCATGTACCTGACGGCAATGCCCACCAGAGGGTCCTCCAGGCCCTCGAACTCGATCGACAGCACGCCGTCATAGCCGGCTCGTTTCATGATCCCGAGGCAGGGCTTTACCCCATGGCAGCAGGCCCCTTAAGCGACGATCATACCCTCTGCCGCAAACCGTAGGTTTTGCAGGCGCCTCTGCTGCAATGCCGATCGGGATCACAGGAGAACTGATCATGAGAAACCAACGAATGCGAGTACGGTGCGTGGCGGCGGCGGCGGGCGTCGTGCATGCGCCGCGGGGCGGTTGACAGCCGGGGCGCGCTGGCGGACAATATGCGGCATGGCTGAGATTCTCTCCAAGCTGCGCCGTCGCAAGGCCCGGTTCCGACAACGCATGGCGGAGCGCGGGGCGGCCCAGGCCCTGCTGAAGGACAGTCCGGTCATCGGATTCCTTTACGTCGTGCTGGGGCTGGCCGCAGCGGTGGCGTTGTTGCCCCCCGCGCGTGACGTCTCCGCCCAGCAGATGCCGTTCGCGCAGATTCTGGGGCTGGCTCTGGTATGGGCCGCTGGCCGGGCCTTACTGGCTGTCGCGACGCCGGAGATCAGTCGCCGCAATCACAACATCCTGCTGTTCCAACTTCTGGCTGTGGCGCCCTTGGCCGGCGCAAGAGCTTTGACCGGCCTGGCTACCATAGGTTCTTTCAGCCTGCTCACCCCGGCCGTCTTGCAGCACGTTCTACCCTATATCTTCGCCCCCCTGCTGGGCACCCTGTTGTTTGATCGCACCGTCGGACTCGCGGCCGGGCTCACCTCCGGACTGGCGCTGACCGTGGCCGCCCAATTCGATCTGGGCCCCTTGGGGCTCTCGCTTGCCGCCACGCTGGTCTGCGTCCTGCACGGCGAGCACATTCGCACACGCAGCCAGGCCCTGCGCCTGGCGGTCCGTGCCGCCGTGGCGCAGGCCGGCGTGGCCGTCGTGACCGCCATGGCCGCGCCCGCGGACCTGTCAGTGGTGGCACAGACCACCCGGGTGGCGGCGACGGTCCTGAGCGCACTGGGCGGCGCGGCTGCCGCCCTGCTGGCGCTGCCTTTGATGGAGCGGCTCTTTGGCGTGACCAGTGACATCGCGCTGATGAGCTTCGCCGACCTCGGGCACCCCCTGCTGCAGCGTCTGGCGCTCGAAGCCCCGGGAACCTATCATCACAGCCTGGTCGTGGCCAACCTGGCCCAGGCCGCCGTCGACCGGATTGGTGCCAACGGCCTGAAGGCGCGGGTTTGCGCCTACTACCACGACATCGGCAAGCTCAGCCGCCCGCAGTTTTTCACCGAGAACCAGACCTCCGCCCCCAACCCGCACGACGAGTTGCCGCCCAACCTCAGCCGGATGATCATCACTAACCACGTCAAGGAGGGCCTTTGCCTAGCTCAATTTCACCGCCTGCCCCCCCCGATTGTCAACAGCATCCAGGAGCACCACGGAACCAGCGTGATCACCTGGTTCCACCACAAGGCGCGCGTCCAGAACTCCCGTCGCAAGGCCGCCAACCCGGCGCACCTCACCGACGACGCGGTCGAGGAGAGCCACTACCGCTACGGCGGCCCGCTGCCGTCGACCCGCGAAACCACCGTGCTGATGCTGGCCGACGCGGTTGAGGCCGCCTCGCGCTCGCTGGCGCGAGTCACGCCCACGCACATTGACGGCATGGTCTCAGCCATTGTCGAACGCAAACTGCTCGATGGCCAACTCGACGACAGCCCGCTCAACTTCACCGAACTGGCCACGGTCAAGGCCTCGTTCGTGTTCACCTTGACGCACCTGCTGCACGCCCGAATCGCCTACCCCACCCCCCATGCGAATCTCGATTCAGAATCGACAGCGCCGGTACCGGCCCGATCGAGCGCGGCTTCGTGACCTGCTGGGACACCTGGCCGCACGTCTGCGCGCGGCCAGACCCGGGGACACGTGGGCGGAGCTGGTCCTGATCCTGGTCGACGATGCCGCCATGAGCCGGGTCAACCGGGAGGCCCTGGGACACGCCGGGCCGACGGACGTGATCACGCTGGAATACCTGCCCTTGCCACTCGAACCGGGCGGACCGTCAGCCGAGATCGTCGTCAACCTGGATGCCGCCGGCCGCGCGGGACCACCACACGGTTGGTCGGCGTCGTGCGAACTGGCGCTCTACGTGGCGCACGGCATCGACCACTTGTGCGGTCTGGACGATGCGACACCGGCACAGCGCGCCCGCATGCGACGGCGCGAACGGCGTTGGTTGGCGGAGTTGCCGGCGCCTCCAGAGGGCCTGTTCACCGGCCCCGGAGCGGCGGCCTCCGCGACGGAACCTGCGCTTCGCCAAGCGCCCGTGCGCAGGGGATTGCATGCGCGGACTTGACAGACCGCGCGGGCCGGCACAGAGTAAGCGGCATGACGACGACAAACACCCCGCCGTTGCGCATCGGCGTGCTCGGCTCTGGCGCGGGCTCGAACTTTGCCGCGATTCTTGACGCCATCCACGACGGGCACCTGGACGCCACGGTGGCCTGCGTGATTGCCGACCGGCCTGACGCCGGCATCCTGGAGCGCGCACGGCAGGAGGGCATACCGGCCCACTATCTTGACGCGTCACCCTACCAGACCAAACTGGACGGCGACGCCCAGTGCCGTTGCCTTGCCACCCTGCAACAGCACGGCGTCGACACGGTGGCGCTGGCCGGCTTCCTGCGCATGGTCAAACGCGGCCTGTTGCAGGCCTACCCAAACCGCGTGCTGAATGTGCACCCGGCCCTGCTGCCGGCCTTTCCGGGCCTGCATGCCTGGCAGCAGGCGCTAGCCTACGGCGCCAAGGTAAGCGGATGCACCGTGCACTTCGTGGACGAGGGCCTGGACAGCGGCCCGATCATCCTCCAGCGGCCGGTGCCGGTGCTGGACGACGACACCCCGGAGATGCTGCATGCCCGCATTCAGGTGCAGGAGCACCAAGCCTACCCGCAGGCGCTCCAACTGCTGGCTCATGGCCGGCTGCGGATCGAGGGGCGTCGGGTACAGATCCTGCCCTGAGGCGCGCCGAAAGCACGTGACAAGCACGCCCGTAGACTCGTACCATTTCGCCCATGAACACCGTCTATGACTACACGGCGCAACCCGTTCGCGTGGCGCGCATCGCCGTCATGCTGCTTTTGACGTTGGCCGCGGGATCCGGTTGCATGGGGCCGCGCATCAAGCCCGACGAGACCGCCTACGTCTATGTGGCTGAGAACGGCGTGATCACCTTCCTGGCCCAACCGGTCAGGCTGTCGGAGCTGCCGGAAGCACTCAAGGATGCCGGCGCCACGGCGCGCACGCCGATCATGATCAAAGCCCAAGGCGACGTCAGCGAGCGTCTGCGTAACAGCCTTGCCTCCGCGCTGCGGCGGCAAGGTTTCGCGCGGGCGATGTTTGTGGGCGAAACCAAGGCCTCGGCCTACGTGGTGGGCGAGGACGGAAAGCCGCTGCCGATTTCGCCGGCGCCAGCCTCGAAGCCGGCCACGCCGTAGCACCCGCGAGGGCGTCCGCGGCGAACGCGCGTGGCGGCCTCAGAACCGTGGATGCACGGAGCGGTGCCGCCGGCGCGGGCCGCCGCCGGACAACCCCGGCACGAGCCGTCGGCCTTCGCCCTGCGAGCTGCGAACCCGCTGCCGGAGCGCAGCCAACTCGTCGAGGACGCGCGCCGGGTTGGCGCCGCTGGCTCCGGCGACCGGGTTCTCGTCCGGCAGGCCCTGCTTGGGCGGGTAGCGCACCGGCACACGAACCAGCACCCCCACCAGCATCCCGAAAAGGGTCAGGAAAAGGACCGTGCCCAGCAGGTAGGCCAGCAGCACGCCGCACCACGAGACCACCAGCCCGACCATTCCGCAGGCGATGGCGGCGAGGTAGATCCGGTCGACGGCCTGTTCGCGCGAAAGGCCCAGCAGCACCAACCGGTGCGAGACGTGATCCTTGCCCGGCGTCGCGAAGGGGTTGCGACCGTGCCGGAGCCGTGAAACGCACACCATCGTCGTGTCGAACACCGGGACGGCCATCACACACACGGGAACCATCCAGGTCACCCAGTTGCGGTTCGACGGGAAACGCAACATCAGGCCCAGGGCGGCCAGCAGCAGCCCCAACACCAGCGAACCGGCATCCCCCATGAAGATCGACGCGCGACGGTAATTGAACCGCAGGAATCCCAGACAGGCGCCGGCCACGGCGGCCGCGATGCCGGCCACGGGCAGCGTGCCGTGAAAGAAACCGAGGATCGCGAAGAAAGCCGCGGCGATGGTGCACAGGCCAGCCGCCAGTCCATTCATATTATCGAGAAAATTGACGGCATTCGTGATGCCCACCAGCCAGCCCAGCGTCAACGCCAGGTTGGCCCATCCCGGCAACCAAGCCAGCTGCACCCGGATTCCGGCACGGTACAACAACCAGGCGGCCACGACCTGGACCCCGAGTTTGAACAGCCAGTACAGGCTCAGGCAGTCGTCGAAGACACCCACCAGCAGCAGCCCGGTGACCACTAGCAGGACGTGCTGCAAGGGCGGCGTCCAGAGCTCGGGCCAGATCCGGCAAGAGCAGGCAACCGAGAAGACGATCGCGAGATAGATCGCCACGCCTCCGAGCAGCGGCGTCGGCGTCACGTGCACTTTGCGGGCCGAGGGCACGTCCACGACGCCCGCCCACGCGGCCACGCGCCGCGCGCACGGCGTCAGCAGCACGACGCCGGCCAGCCCCAAGGCGAATTGAATCCAGATGCTCACGCGCTGCCCACCCCCACCGCACTCCCACAGCCATGTTGATTCAGTATAGCGCGCGCGCAGGGCGCTGTCTTCGGATAAATGCGCGATGCGCACCCGCCGCCGCCGGTCAGCCGCCGGGCACGGCAGCGATGCGCTTGAGGCGGTTGGCGTCCACGGCATATTGCCGGCGCCAGGGGCTGTCCAGACTCGTCCGGGCGAAGGCCGCGGCCTCCTGCATCACCTCGTCGCGCACCGTGCCCGGGGAAGCCTCCTGCGCCCGGTGCAGACACAGGTAGGCCAGGAGTTCGGCCGCCCGGGCGTTGTACACGTCCAGGCGCAGGGCGGTGCGCAAGTGTTGCTCGGCGCCGGCCGCGTCCTCAAGAATCTCGAGCTGGAGCTGGGCGGCGCTCAGTCGGTAGCTGTTGCGCCCGGGCGCCAGGAGCAGGGCCGCATCGAAGCGCCGCACAGCCTCGGTGGCCAGCAGGCGCCGCGAAGCCGGGTCCGGACTGCCGGCCGCCCAGAGCTGGTAGAGCTGGCCGAAGCGACCGGCGTGCATCGCGTCGAAGGGCGACTCACGTTGGGCTGCCTCCAGTGACTGCAACGCCCGCATCAGGGTCGTGTCGCGCATGGCCGGCTCGCTCAACCGTTCGGCCAGATGGCCGTAGGCCGCGTACTGGGCCAGGTGGTAATAGTCGTCCCAGGCACTGCGGCCGACGGCGTGCGACAGCACTTGGGCCGCCATGTCGGGCCGGTTGGCCTCCGCCGAGAAGTAGGCGGCCGAAGCCTCGAACCGGGCCGCGGTCTGGCCCGAGCGCGGCCAGGCCAGGAACAGCATGAGCGCCACGCAGACCAGGGCCGCAGCCCCCAGCACGGCCCGTCGGCGCTCTTGGCCGCGGTCCGAGCTGAGCAGCCAGCCCACGACGACCACGCCGACCGCCAGCCAGATATAGCGCAGGCTCTCCCAGCGCGCCAGCCGCAGGACCAGTTCGGCCGCCTGGTCCGCCGTCTGCACACGGTCTCCCATGAGCAGCGCCATCCAGAGACTGCGCTTGGCCAGGTGGATGCTCCAGACCAGTCCGGCCAGGGCGAAGCCACCCAGGAACATGCGTCCACGCCGGCCAGGAGCGGCCGGAAGGCTGCCCAGCAGGGCGCCCGCGAGGCAGACCGCCAACGCACACAGGGTCACGCCAGACCCTAAGGCCGCCGCCAGCACCCGTCCCGCGGACGGCGTGAAGCCCGGGTTCATGGTCAGGCTGGTGCTCAGTCCCACGGCCGCCAGCATCGCCAGCACCGGGAACGCGCGGGCGGCATCGGCCTCATCGGCGCCCGAAGTCGGTGCAGCGTCCGCCAGACACCCGCGTCCCGCGTTGCGCATCACGCCCAGCAGGGCCCAGAGCACGAGCCCCACCGCCACGGTCGGCACGCCTGACTGCGCGTCGAGAAAGAACACCGCCAGGCTGGTGGCCACCGCCACCGGCAACAGGCCGGCCGCACGGCCCGGGTCGTGGCCGACCGGTTCGCGCGACGCCCGCCGCACCAGCAGCAGCAACCCGACCACCACACCGGCCGCGAAGCCGAGCACCCAGGCGAAACCGCCCCACAGCAACGCCAGCGCCACGCTGCCGCCGACCCCGGTGGCCGCAACAGTGGCCACGCCATTCGAGGCCTGTCGGGGCCCAACCGCCAACCCGGTTGCGCACAACACGGCCCACAAGACCGCGCCGAAAAGTCCGAGCCACGTCAACACACCCAGCCAACCGGCCTCGATCCCGACTTCCATCAGACGGCAATGGGCTGTATCGATGATCGCCTGATCGCTCTCCAAACGCTCCAGTGCCGGCGGAAGATGGGCTTCCGTTGCCAACTGCAGGTTCTGGGGGCCGAAACCGATCCACCGCCGCCAGGCGGCCAGAGGGTCCGTCGCTCCCAGGGTGGAGCGCAACGGGGCGGAATCGGACATGCGACTGGCCACGGCACGATAGATGTTCAGCCGCGTCACGACCGTCTCAATGCGCGTGGCCCGGTCAAATGGCGGCGGCAGCTGTGTTCCACGGAAGGGCAGGATGAACAACAGGTGAAAGGCCAGCAGTCCCACGGGAACCGCCAGCAGGGCCAGTCCGGCCAGCCTCCTGGCCAGCGACCGCCGCCCCATCCGCAGCAGCGCCAACAGCAGTCCCAGCGCCATTCCGCCAATCCAAGCCAGCAGGGGACCGCGACTGCCGGTCAGCCACAGGGCCACGGCCTGCAGCAGGAACAGCACGGCCCAGACCGCCGCCGCGGCCCGGTGTCCCGTACGCCGCGATTCCCACGCCAGCCACAGCGTCAGCGGCGAGACCAGCGCCAGGAAGCTGCCGAAAAAGATCGGATTGCCGAAGGTGGACATGATGCGGCCCTGAAAGACCGTGCGGGCCACGCTGAGCGGATCGGCACCGGTGGCCTGCAACAGCCCGTAGAGCACACAGGGCAGGCTGCCCAGCACCGCAGCCCCCACCAGCCGTCGCACGCGCGCCAGATCACGGATCGTGATCGCGGCGCCGGCCAGAATCGCGCCCTGAGCCAGCAACGTCAGGAATCCGCCGCCACGGCCCGGGCTGCCGGACCAGGCGTAGCCGCCGTTGACGGCCAGGGCCGTGGACAAACCCATGGAACTGATGAAGAGCAGCGCGGCGACATCGATGGCCGCCAGGCGCAACCGGCCCCCGCCGCGCAGCCAGGCCGCCAGGCCGCCGGCCAGGAAGAGCAGCAACGCCAGTCCCAGATGGCGCGCCAGGTTGGCCTTGGTGCCCTCTGCGAAGCTGTTGGCAAAGGGCGAGATGGCGATCGGCACAGCTGCCAGGGTCACCAGGATGACGGCTTCGACCCACGGGGCCGGAAAGACCTCGGGGTGCGCCTGCAGATCGCTCTGTGCCACGTCGTCGCTCCCTATTTCCGGCGCCGTTGCCCGCCCGAGTCCGTTCGCCGGAACCTGGGCCGGCTGTCGGCACACGGCGATCAGTAGTCCTGTTCGACCGACAGGCGGGACCAGTTCGCGCGCTGCCAGTCTGCCACGTCGTCGATGATGGCGTCGAGGGTCCGTTGGGGCTCGAACCCGATCAACTTGCGCGCCAGCGCGATGTCCGGCTGGCGGCGGTCCATATCATCGTAGCCCGGACCGTAGACATCCGTGAAAGGCACCCGCACGACTGGCGACGCACTGGCGGTGCGGACCTGGATCTGGACCGCGAGTTCGGCCATCGAAACCGGCCGGTCCGACCCCAGATTGACGATCTTGCCTTGGGCGGCCGGGCAGCCGAGCAGCGCGACAACCGCTTCCGCCAACTCCGCGACGTGACAGAAACAGCGCATCTGCTGGCCGGTGCCATAGACGGTCAACGGCTCACCCAGCAGCGCCTGGCGCACCAGCCGCGGCAGTACCATGCCATACCGCCCGGCCTGGCGCGGCCCGGCGACGTTGAAAAAACGCGCCACGACCACGGGCAGCCGGTTCTGCTGGTAGTGCACCATGGCCTCGAACTCGGTCATGATCTTGGCTGCCGCATACAGCCAGCGGGGTGAGTCGGGAGGACCGATGACCAGGTCGGCGTCCTCGCGGAAGGGCATGCGGTCGCTGCGGCCGTAGACCTCGGAAGATGAGGCGATGAGCACGGGTCTCCGTCCCCGGGCGCAAGCCTCCAGAACATGGGTGGACCCCTTGAGGTTGTTGTCGATTGCCTCCAGCGGCCGCCGCGACACCAATCGGTTGCCCACGCTCGCCGCCAAATGCACGACGGCGTCGACGCCGGCCACGAGATCCTCGACCACGGCCCGGTCGGCAACCGAACCGTTCACGAAGGTTACCTGATCGCGAAAACCGGCGATATTGGCCAGCGATCCGGTGCTCAGGTTGTCGAGGATCACAACCCGCTGCCCGTGGCGGAGCAAGCGTTCGGAGACATGTGAGCCGATGAAACCGGCGCCGCCGGTCACGAGCACGGATTCCAGGCGCGTCAAGTGCATGTCCAGCAGCTTAGCCGGAAATGGCGCCGGCCACAAAGCGACTTTTTCTGACCGGCGCCCGACGTCGCACGTCGTTGCCGCGCGAGATGGCGGAGACTCCTTGCGCTCGTGCGAACCTCCGTCCCGGGCGATGAGTAAGCCCTAAGCGGGCCGCAGTTTCGTGCTCTTGACCCTGCGCTGGCGGCTCGGCAGGAGCCTCGCCCTCCCGGAGCCCAGGTCAATGCGCTGGTGAGGTCAGTGGCGGAAGGGCGAACGTCCTCGTGAGCCGCGATTGCATGGGCATGCGCACGTCGGGGCGACAGATTCGGCGGCAACTCTCGCAGTTCGGGTTCCCCCATTCGGACTTGCATTCCCGGAAAACACATGGTAGGAACTTCTTGACCTCAATTATAAAGTCATTTGAAGCGTGAGATGCAGGGATGGCATGGCGACAAAGTCAGATCGAGCGACTGAGAGTCGGCGACCGGGTCAGGCACGCTCGGACGAGTCCATGCGTCCCCCCCCACACACACAGACTGAGGGGTTAGCGTTTCTGTTGACCTTCGTGCTGCTGGTGGCGGGCACCGTCATCGGCGGGTGGGTATACTACAGGCACTTCTCGCAGCAGAACCGCGCCCAGGTACAAACGCAACTTTCCGCTATTGCGGACTTGAAAGTGGCCGACCTGGCGCAGTATCGCAAGGAACGACTGGCGGATGGCGCCGTCTTATTCGGGAACGCCGCCATCACCGACCTGGTGCGGCGCTTTCTGGAAAAGCCGGGGGATACGGATGCGCAACGCCAGCTTCAACTCTGGTTTGGCAAGTACCAGGGCCACGGTCAGTATGACGCGGTTCGCCTGTTGGACGGTCAAGGCGTCACCCGCCTGTCAGTTCCCGCCGGCCCGCCGGCGGTTTCCACCTCTGTCGCCAAGGGCGCTTCAAGCGCCTTGCAGTCGGGTCAGGTGACGTTGCAGGATCTCCATCGCAGTGAAGATGACCAGCGAGCTCATATGGGGGTCTTGATTCCTGTTCTTGACGAACAGGATGCCAACCGGCCGTTGGGTGTGGTCTACTTGCGCATAGATCCCGCCGTTTATCTGTATCCCTTCATCCAACGCTGGCCCACACCCAGTAAGACGGCGGAGACGTTGCTCGTGCGCCGGGAAGGCAATGAAGTCGTCTTCCTGAACGAACTCCTGTTCCAGACGAATACCGCGCTGAACTTGCGCATGCCTTTGGATCGGGTCGCCCTGCCCGCGGCTCAGGCCGTTCTCGGTCGGGAAGACATCACGGAAGGCGTGGACTACCGGGGCACGCCGGTGCTTGCGGCCCTGCGCACGGTCCCCGACTCGCCGTGGGCACTGGTGGCCCGCATGGACATCGCGGAAGTATATGCGCTGCTGCGCCGGCAACTGTGGCAAGTGATTGCCATGGTAACCGTCGTGCTCTTCGGCGTGGGGGTCGCGATGTTCCTGGCCTGGCGGCAACAGCGCGTCCGGTTCTACATGGAAAGGGCGGAGGTCGCGGATCAGTTGAGCGCGTCGGAGCTTAGGTATCGCCGGCTCTTCGAGGCGGCGCGGGACGGCGTGTTGATCCTCGACGCCGAGACCGGAATGGTCGTGGATGTGAATCCCTACTTGATCGAGTTGCTGGGTGTTACGCGCGAGGTATTCCTTGGCAAGAAGGTCTGGGAACTGGGATTCTTCAATGACCTTATCGCCAACGAGGCCAACTTCGTGGAGTTACAGCAGAAGGGTTACGTCCGCTACGAAGACATGGCAATGGAAGGTCACGACGGCAAGCGCCACGAGGTGGAGTTCGTCAGCAATGTCTATCTGGTGAACCATCAAAAGGTGATTCAGTGCAACATCCGCGATATCTCCGAGCGGGTGCGGGCGGCGGCGGCGCTGCGGGAGAGCGAAGACAACTATCGGCTGCTGTTCCGTGAGATGCAGAACGGTTTCGCACTGCACGAAATTATTTGTGACGAGGCGGGGAATCCATCCGACTACCGTTTCCTGGCGGTCAATCCGGCATTTGAGCGCATGACCGGGCTGAAGGCGGCGGAAACCGTGGGCCGGACTGTCTTGGAAATCTTGCCTGACACTGAGCGAAGCTGGATCGAGCATTACGGCAAAGTGGCCCTCACTGGCGTGCCAGTCTGTTTTGAGAATTACGCTGCCAGTATGAAGAAGCATTTCGAGGTGGTAGCCTTCCGTCCCAAGATTAATCAGTTTGCCTGTGTCTTTTCCGACATCACCGTGCGCAAACAGGCGGAGGAACAGTTGCGGCAACAGGGCGAGAAATTGCAGGCGACCAACGATGAACTCTCGCGGCTCAACCGCCTCATGACGGGCCGCGAACTGCGCTTGATCGAGATGAAACAGCAGGT
>CAZZCT010000172.1:0-11344 GCA_964652365.1 uncultured Lentisphaerales bacterium | reverse complement strand
TGCTGAGTCTCGCCCAGGTGTGCCAGAAGGTTGTTGCCTCCCATTGCTCGGGGGTCCCGCTCGCCGCCGAGTCGGACGATGAGACCTACAAGCTGATCTTCATGGATGTGGGCATGGTCAACCACCTCTGCGGCGGACGCTGGAATGACATTGCGGATGCGACCGGGCAGACCCTGGTCAACGAGGGCCCGCTGGCCGAGCAATTTGTCGGCCAGCACCTGGCCTATCTGGAGAGCGGGAGGCCACAGCTTCACTATTGGCTGCGTGAGGGCAAGGCCAACAATGCCGAGGTCGACTACGTCGTGGCACGGGGTTCGCGGCTTGTGCCGATCGAGGTGAAAGCCGGTGCGGGCGGTTCGCTGAAGTCGCTGCAGCAGTTCGTGCTGGAGAAGAACGTACGTCAGGCCGTGCGCTTCGATCTGAACCGGGCCTCGAACGTGACGGCGGCCTATCGCGCGCGATCAGCCGGGACGACCCGCGAGGCGACCTTCGAACTGCTGTCGCTCCCCCTGTATGCCGTGGAGGCACTGCCGCTTGCCGCCGGGGACGCATCGGACAGGCCCCTAACGCCTAGCTGCTAGCGCCTGGCTCCTAGCCCCTCGCTTGCCCCCTAGCCCCTAACTCACTGACGTCGGTGGGGACTGACGTCGGTGGGGACAGTGAACCAGTGGCCGTGCGCCAGTGGCGGTGAACCAGTTACGCTGCTTGGCCTGCGACGGGCACCGCGGCCGCTGGGATGGCTTGAATTCACCTGAAGAACAACGTAACGACCAGGTCCATGGCTGGCACGGCACGGAGTCACGACGCGTCTTCTCTGTCCCTCTCGATCGTCCCTCTCGATCGTCCACCGTAATCGTCGCCCGTAATCGTGAACCGAAGTTATGGGCAAGGTGCGGGCCACGCACAGCACAAATTCACTGTCCCCAGTTCCTCGTCCCCAGTTCCTCCAGCACAAATTCACTGTCCCCAGTTCCTCTTCCCAGTTCCTCTCGGTGATCGCGGCGGCCACGGCCTTCTGCGCCGGCCGGAACGTCCTGTTGGCCGAAATCGAACAACTCACTCCCGGCATCCTTGACCGGTTGCAGCGGATCGACGATAGCGTCAACACGCTGATCGCACCGGACCCGTTGCGCCGGGAGTTCCTCGGCCATGAGCGGCTGGTCAACACCCTCTTCGGCGCAGTAAAGCCCGATCCGGCCGCCTTGGAGTTTGCCGGGCGCGTGGCGTGCATCACGGCCATTGCCGACGCCATTCGCGCGAAGCTCAACCCCAACCCGGCGGACATTACCGAGGTCATGGGGCAGGTGCGGGAGGTGCTGGACGCCTCCATTACGGGCGTGGAGATGCTTGCGACACCGGTGCCGGTGCTGGACCTGTCGAAGATTGATTTCGCGGCTCTGGCCAAGCGCCTCAAGAAGACCAAGCACAAGAACACGGGGGCACCGGGGACAGGCAAGGCGTGTCATCTGCCAGGCGTTCTGGCACCCCTTCAGGGTGCGATCCACACGCTCCTGATTCCGGGGGTATCGCTTCGCTCAACCCCCGGCTACGTTCTGGCATCCCGTCGGGATGCGGCCCGGCATGTGGCGCACGTCGGCCCGCCGTGCGCCGCGGCGATGGAGCGAGGTTATTGCGCGCGGTAGCCGTCGGGCCGACAGCGGGTAGGGTGCCCCAGGCCCTTGGGGCACCCGGCGGGCGGGTCAAGGGCCTGACCCGCCCCTACCGCGGGCACGACCGCCGTCGGGCCGACGGCGGCTACAGTTGCACCGCTCCCGAACAGCGCCCCACCACCGAAGGATGGAAATTGGCGTGCGACAGCAACGTGCGGTCAAGACGCTGCCGTCTGTTAGTAAGTGATTGGTAGTAAGCTTGTTAGGTATATATTGCGATGCGACAACGGCCCTGAAACTGTCGCATTTCGTCTCATTGTGGCCTGGGATCCTGTCGGGCTTAAATCAGGAACACCGGGGACAGGCAAAGCGTGTCATCTTCCCTGCGTTCTGGCCCCCCGCCGGGACGCGGCCCGGGTGACGCGCGCACGCGTTCGTGGGACCACGCGTTCTATGACCCCAGTTCGCCTCAACTTGACATCCCGCCTAAACCCGTGCCACTGCTCGCGAACCCGTGTCGCTTCCTGTGCCACGCCAGGTGACGCGGATCGGGGTGGAGGGCGGGGTTGCGGGGAAGTTGGATCGCGGTCCCGGCGAGGGGCTTGAGAAGGTGCGCGTCAGGGCCGGACTCGTGGAAGCGGCGGTCGGCCACGAGGATGCGGAAGGCGTCGGTTAGCGACCAGAGGCCCGCGTCAAAGGCCCAGTGGGCGTTGCGGCTCAGGGCCAGTCCGTTGCGGGAGTCGTTGTTCCGGCTGTCGGGCCGTTGACGCTGGCGGGCAGCGACCACGGTCCAGAATGACTGGAAGCGGAACGCGAGTTCCGGTGTGAGGGGCAGCACAGCGTCGGGCAGCAGCCCCTCCGCGGCCAGATCGGCGACAGCCAGCAGCAGCAGCGGTTTGTGCGGCGCCGGACCCCGTGAGCGATCGATTCGCAAGTTCAAGAACGGCGTTGCTCCATCTCCTCAGCGCCTTTGCGCCTCCGCGCGAGACAATGCCTCGCCGCGTGATCGAGGCCGAGGACCGCTGCGCTGAGGACGAGTACGAGCCGCGCCTGCGCGCCGGTAGCCCGCGCTTGCCGACGGGGACGCATCGGACGTGGCAGTCTCGCCTAGCCCCTGGCTCCTAGCCCCTAACGTCTACCGCTTCATCTCTGCGGTTAATATCTGGCATTCCGCTGCTTGTCCCGCTCCCCATAATCCCCGCAGTCCTGTCAATCCTGTCTGAACTCTTGCCTTCTCCCGCCTTCGTGTCCTTCGTGCTCTTCGTGGTGAACACTCCGCGCGTCACTAGCCCCTAACTCACCGGCGCGGTGTTGATTTCTGTCCTGATATAGAAGGAGGGTGCATGGACACTCGTGTAAACAGGCAATCAAAGAAGACCACCCGCCCACGACAGGCGCGGGCAGGTGTGAACGGACGGGCCGATGGCGTGCACGGTGGCGTGATCGAGTGGAAGTCGCTGTTTGACGCTCCGCCTGCTCCGCTGAAGCCCGGCCGGCCGGACGGGGAGGTGAAGCCATGAGCCGTATCGGCAAGATCGCGCGCCTGCCGCGCCAGATCCGTGACCAGCTCAACCGCCGCCTGGACGACGGCGAACCCGGCACTGAACTGGTCGCCTGGCTCAACGGCCAGCCGGCCGTCCAGGCGCTGCTCAAGGCCGAGTTTGCCGGGCGTCCGGTCACCAAACAGAACCTCTCCGAGTGGAAACAGGGCGGGTTCGGCGACTGGCAGCGGCACCAGGACACCCTGGCGCTCGCCCGTGAGTTGTGCGACCAGGCCACGGAACACACCGCCATCGATGCCGCCACACTCAGCGATCGGATGTCGCCGCTGCTGGTCGCGCGCTTCATGGCCATCATCAAGACGCTCAGTGCCGCGGCCGCGGACCCCAACGACTGGAAGGTGTTGCACGAGCTCTGTGCTGACGTCGTTGCCCTGCGCAAGGGCGACCACAGCGCCGAACGGCTCAAACTCGAACGCGAACGCCTGCGCTGGGGGATCGGTTGACGAATGGCGGAATCCGACTAAATCCGACTAAATCCAACCTGTTTCTGGGAACACTGGAGCTAGCGAATACCAGCGCTCGGGGCTGGTAGATGGTGTGGTCAACCGCTGAATGTGGCATACTTTCGTCCTCGTCCTCGCCCTCGATCTCCGACCTCCGACCTCCGACCACTGCCCTCTGCCCTCTGCCCTCTGATCCCTGAACCCTGAACCCTGAACCCTGTCTCGCGAGTCCTTCCCCATGAACAACACAACTCTTAGCCCGCTGCTCATATCCCTTCTGTTGACGTCGTCTCGGCTGCCGGCGAGCGAGCTCCGACTGCCGGCCATCTTCGCCGACCACATGGTGCTGCAGCAACAGACGGCCGCACCGGTGTGGGGCTGGGCCGCACCGGGCCAGAAGGTGACAGTTGCTCTGGCCGGACGGACGGTCTCGGCCAAGGCAAACGCCGAGGGCCGCTGGCAGGTAAAGCTGACGGTACCAAAGGCTAACGGAAAGCCGCTCGATCTTACGGTCCGGGCCGGCTCCGAGCACGTGTCCTTCACGAATGTGCTGGCCGGCGAAGTCTGGCTCTGTTCGGGTCAGTCGAACATGAAGCATTCGTTGGGCGCCACCGAGGGCGGCCCGGAGGCCGCCGCCGCGGCCGACAACCCATCGATCCGTCTGTTCCAGGTGGACATGTGGTGCGCGCCGCAACCGTTGGACGATCTGCGCGGGCAGTGGCAGGTCAGCAACCCGAAGAGCGCCGCCGCGTTCTCCGCGGTCGCCTATTACTTCGGCCGCGATCTGCACCGCGCACTCGGCGTGCCGGTCGGGCTCATCGACAGCACCTCGGGCGGCACCGCCGCCGAAGCGTGGATCAGCCGCCCGTTCCTGGAGGCCGATCCGCGGTTGGCACCCCTGGTCAAGGACGACCCCGCCTTCTTTGCCACCGTCACGCAGTACGAAAAAGACTGGGCCGAGTACCGGCAGGCGCAGGCCGAGAAACGTCAGCCGCTGCCGCCCTACCCCAAGCTGCCGTTCCGCGGCTGGGGCTACCCGGCCGCAAGCTTCTACAACGCCATGATCGCGCCGCTGGTGCCCTTCGCGATCAAGGGCGTGGCCTGGTACCAGGGCGAGGCGCGCACCGGTCGGCCGTTCGACTACGAGGCCGAATTGACGGCGCTCATCGGCGACTGGCGGAAGCACTGGCAGCCGAACGACCTGACTTTTCTCATCGTGCAGCTCCCGCGCATCACACCCGTCTGGAACTGGCCGATCACCCGCGAGGCGCAGGCAAACGTGGCGCGGACCGTGCCGAAGGTCGGCCTGGCCGTGACCGTCGATCTCCAGGACCGCGACCTCCATCCCCGCATCAAGGCGCCGGTTGGCGAACGCCTCTCCTTGGCCGCTCTGGCGCTGGCCTATGACCGGAAGGTGGAGCACCGCGGACCGGAGTTCGACCGCCTGCAGGTCGAGGGTGGCAAGGTGCGCCTGAGCTTCAAGCACCCCGGCGACGGGCTGGTGGCGGCAGGCGGCGGCGCATTGCAGGGCTTCAGCCTGTCCGGGGAAGACCGCCAGTTTGTGCCGGCCCAGGCCGTGATCGATGGCGAGACGGTCCTTGTTTCGACCGACGCCGTGGCCGCCCCGGTGTCAGTGCGGTACGCGTTTGAGGATGACCCGGCCTGCAATCTCTTCAGCCGTGCCGGCCTGCCGGCCGCGCCGTTCCGCACCGACGCCTGGCCGCTCGAGGTGAAGCAATGAAATCGTGTGAGCTGACGCGCCAGGTCGCGATTGCGGACCTGAGCAACACACCTGCGGTGGCCTATGCCGCCGCCGCGCTGCGCGGCGACCTGCGCGCGCGCTTGGGCTTCGAACAGGGCGAGTCGATCGGCACGATCGAACTGCGGATCGAAAGCCAGGGCGACCGTTTCGATGCGCACACAGTAGATGTGCAGCCGGATCGGGTTACCATCACCGGCACGGACGAACTGGGCCTGATCCACGGCATCTACGCCTTCAGCGAGCGCTGGCTCGGCACGGACCCCTGCCGCTGGTTCACCGGTATCGTTCCGGAACTGACCGACCGCGTCGAGATCCCGATCGGGCACGCTGACTCCAAGCCCTACACCTTCCGCCACCGCGGCTGGTTCGTGAACGACGAAGACCTGCTGGTGGGCTTCCAGTTGGAGAAACCCGCGCACGGCTTCTCGATGGAGGTCTGGCAGGCGCTGCTGGAGTGCGCCCTGCGGATGCAGTGCACGTGCATCATCCCCGGCACCAACATCCTGGCCGACGAGCCGCAGATCAAGCTCGCCTCGGACATGGGCCTGTACATCGCCCAGCACCACGCCGAACCGCTCGGGTCGTGCCCCATGCTGTGGCCGCGCGGCGTGCCCTTCTCGTGGTCGACGTCGCGCGAGTTCATGATCGACTGGTGGCGGAGGGCCATCACCCGCCAGGCCGGCCGGAAGGTGCTGTGGACCCTCGGGTTCCGTGGCCTGGCGGACCGCCCCTTCTGGGTCGACGACCCCAACCTGGCACCCGATGCCCCCATCGAGACTCGCGCCGCGATCATCAACGAGGCGCTCGCCACGCAATACGAGCTGATCCGCGAGCTCCGGGGCGAAGCGCGGCCCGAGGTCTTTGGCTACCTGTGGGGCGAGAACTACGGGCTCTACTGCCAGGGACTGCTGCGCTTCCCCGAGCCCACGATCATCATCCACACCGACGGTGGTAACGGCTGCCTGGCGGGCAACCTGACCGACATGCTGCGCAAGTCGACCCATGCCACCGGGCTCTACGAACACATCTCGATGTTCACGGGCGCCCTCTCGGTCCGGGTCACCAGCTACGCCCCGCGGACTTACGCCCGCGAGATCAAGCGGGCGGTCGACGCCGGCATGACGCACATCTTCATCCTCAACGTCGGGACCGTGCGCGAGAAGATCTTCAACCTGCGCCAGGTCATGGGCTATGCCAACGACTACCCGGCCATGGCCGCGCTCTCCGGCCCGGATGGCGACGCCTACTTCGGATGGTACGCGCGGCACGTGTTGCACGCCGCCGACGCGCGCGCCGCCCAGGCCTACCGCGACCTGACCGAGCTCCCGTTCCGCCTTCACGACGACAAGCCCGAAAGCGCGTTCGGCGACAACATCTACACCAACATCGTGCGCTACTCGCTGCAGCGCATTTATAACCGGCAGGATCAACCGCCCTCCATTTTCGGCCTGGCCCAGGCCGGGCTCAACACGCTCGTCGAGGCGCTCGACTGGTTCGTCGGCAAGCTCGGCGCGGCGGCTCCGAAGTGGGAACTGGCGGCCACGCGCGCGGCAGACCATTCGCGGCATCTGGACGGTGCGCCGCGCCGCTTCTATGAGCAGGACGCCGTGGCGCAAGTCGAAAAGGTCCTGCACCTGAACAACCTGGCGCTGGCCTTCTGCAAGTCGGCCCGGCACTACCTGGCCGGTGAGGGCTATTTGGCCTACCTCGAAGCCTACCAGGCGCTGAGGCACTGCGAGGCGGCACTGGCGGTTGAGCAGCGGCTCGACACCGGCAAGTTCGCGGGTTGGCACCGCAACGACCTGAACTGCCGAACCTGGAAGTGCCTTGAGTTCCTGAAGGGCTGGCACCAGATGCTCGATCACCTGCGCTGGATGAATCTCGAAGGCATGGCCGAAGGTCCGCAGCCGGTCTACCTGCAGTACAAGTACAACCCGAACTTCGCGACCGCCTACCGTCCCGACCTGCCGATGCTGGCAGAGCGGTAGCGCGCGGCTGCGCCGCAAATGATCGAGGGGGTAACTGCGGCTGAATCGCACCACCTGTGCAGATGCGAATCCAAGCCATGATCCCGCTTGCCCTCCGCCCGCCCCCGGCCTACCATCACCACCACTGTCGGGCGTTTGACTTGTCCTGCGAGCCATGGATCACGGCGGCGGTCGAGCAAGGCCAATCCCGAAGCTTCGGCTTGTTGGAGGTCGAGACTGTGGCGAGCCATCTCCGAAAGGATGCGGCGATGAAAAGATGGCTTCGTCTGACTGTTCGTGGCCAACTCGCTGGCGTGGTCCTGCTCCTGGCGCTGGCCGCCGGCGGTTGCCGGTTCGGCGGCGGCGCCGCACGAACCGCCACCGGCCCGGGGGCCGAAATCCAGTACCGCCTGTCCCGGCCCATGCAGGTCTCGCTCAACCTCTACGATGGCCAGGGCCAGATCGTCCGCAGCCTGCTCTGCGGCGCTCCCCGGCAGAAAGGTAAGCAACGCGAGTTCTGGGATGGCCGTGATCAGGCCGGGAAACCCCTGCCGCCGGGCGAGTATTCCTGGAAGCTGCTCGCCATGCCCGAGCGGCTAAAGACCGAGTACCTGCTTACCGTGGGCGCCAATTATCCGGATCCCGAACCCGATCCGGCGAACGAGACCGAGCACTTCCGGGCCGTGGCCCCCGGCACGCACGGCGGACCGACGGCGGTGACCGCCGACGCGAGCGGCATTTATGTCGGCGCGAGTTGCACCGAGAACATCGAGAACTACCTGGTCAAACTGTCGCCGGACGGCCAGCGCCGCCTGTGGTGGAAGGGGCAGCGGGTGCCGTGGAAGGGCGCGGTGGCCATGGCGAAGAGCGGGGATCGGCTGCTGGTACTCTCGGCCAACAACGAGATCTGGCCCTATGCCGCCGCCGATGGCAAGGATCTGCCCGCCATCGCCACGTCCCTGCCGCCGGCCAACAAGGATAAGCCGGACGACCCCGGCCGCCATGCCGCCGGTCTGGCGGCCAACGACCGCGAGATGGCGCTCTGCTACCCGGAGCGCGGCCTGGTACGCTGGTGCGACCCGACCAACGGCGTCGCGGTGTGCGAGGTAGGCGGCCTGGAGAAGCCGGCGGCGGTGGCCATCGGCACCGACGGCACGACCTACGCCCTCTGCGGCACAAACGTCCTGCGCCTCGACCGCCAAGGGGCGGCCCACGCCACGGTCATCTCCGGCCTGGCCAAGCCCGACCGGATCGCCCTCAACGCTGCCGGCGAAATTCTCGTCCACGACGCCGCCACGGAGCAGGTGCTGCGCTTCGCGGCGGATGGCAAGCGGCTGGCGGCCTTTGGGCAGGAAGGCGGCCGGCGCGACGGCACCTACGACCAGACCGGACAGGAGAGCTTCCTGCAGGTCTCGGCGCTTGCCGCCGCTCCCGATGGCGGCTTCCTGGTGGCGGAGCCCAACACGGCGCCGCGGCGGGTCGCCTGGTTCAAGGCTGATGGGCAGCTCAAGGGGGAATGGTATGGCGGCCATGTCTGGGCACCATGGATCGCAGTCGATCCCGAAGATCCCGGCACGGTCTTCATGCCCAGCTCCTGGAACTCGATCATGCGGCTGGCCGTGGATCTCGAAAAGAAGACCTGGCAGGTGCGCGCGGTTTACCATCTGGACCGGATGGCCGACGGCATGCTGCCGGGCCACGGCAATGCGCTCGTGTACCGGGCCTTCCGCCGCGACAGAAAACTCTACCTCGCCAGTTGCAGCAGTGCCTCGGTCATCTTTCGGGTTGATGACGCCGCCGACCGCCTGGCACCGGTCATGACGGCCGACCTGCACATGTCCCACGATGCGAATTCCAAGCGCGGGCCGATCAAGGAATGGGCCGAGGCGGGCAAGGACAGCTATGTGTGGGCCGACGCCGATGGCGACGGGCGGGCTCAGCGCGGAGAGGTGCAATACTTTGGCGCCGGGCCGTGGACGTGTCTCCCCGAATGGGACGCCGCGGGGATGTATGCCGTCGTCGGAAATGCCGTCCGATGTTGGCCGATCGCCGGCGTCAACGCCGCGGGGGTGCCGTTGCTGGGCGACTTCCCGGCCGGCAAGGCCATGCTGGAGCTACCTGCTCGTGCCACGAAGATCGAGGGGCGATGGGGGTCCTACATCACGGCCGATTGCGAAAATGGCGGCTGGTATGTGGCGATCAATGCCTCGATGACTGACTGGGGCCGTAGCACCGATTCCTTCCTCATCGCCTACAATGCGGACGGTTCGCAGCGCTGGATCGCCGGCGGCAACACCATCGGCACGCCGCAGTCGCAGATCGCCCCGGGCGACATCGGCTGTTTTCGCCGCATCGCCGGCACAACCCACGGTTGTGTGATGATCAACGACTTCATGGAGGGCCACTGGCCGCTCACCAGCTATGTCTGGGACCGCGACGGCCTCTGGGTCGGCGGAGTGATGGACGAGATCGATCGCCTGTCCGCGCCGGTGTGGCGCTACGGTGCTGGCGCCGAATCGCTTGGCACGACGCTGGTGAATGATCCGAAGACCGGCGACGTCCTGCTCTACTGG
The DNA here is from genome assembly GCA_964652365.1 of uncultured Lentisphaerales bacterium. Taxonomy (GTDB): domain Bacteria; phylum Verrucomicrobiota; class Kiritimatiellia; order RFP12; family CAZZCT01; genus CAZZCT01. Next base: position 1,427 of record CAZZCT010000172.1, on the reverse strand, counting down.
CATGGCTACAACGACGTACGCATCGGCCGGATCACGGGGTGGGAGGGCTGGGTGCGCAAAGCCGGAAAGGTGAAACTCGCCGCCGCGGCGCCCGCGACGCCGCCGATGCTGACGGCGGTGCCGCCCGGCACCGGGAAGGGCCTGCTCCTGGAGTTCTGGGATCAGCGCAAGCCCGCCGAAAGAGCCCCTGCGCTCGTGCGCCTGACCGACCTTGCCAACGAACACTGGGGACCGAGTGGCGGCCCGGATAAGTTCCGCATCCACGGCAATGGCCGCGTGGCCCGGGTCACGGGTGAGATCGAGGCCCTCCAGACCGGCTGGCATGCCTTTCGCGCCGACATCTATCCGCTCAAGACACGCTACCGCATTGCCGGCGTCGAACTCGGGCGTTCGTCCTTCAACGAAATCTTCATGGAGGCGGGCCAGCGGTACCCGGTCGAGATCCTTTACGATGCCGAGCAGACCCATCCGACAACGGACCAGGGCATCCGGATTCAGTGGGCGACGCCGCGCGGCACCTGGCCGGGGGCCTTCACACCGATCCCGGTCAGCCAACTGTATGCGCCGCCGCCGCTAGGCGCAGGCAATCCAGAATAGCGCAATATGATCTCAAGAGAACGCGTGATCGAAGTCATTGAGCATCGTCCGGCCGACCGCATGCCGGTCTACGGCTGGGTCGGGGCGAATCTGGGCAAGGAAATATCCGCCGTATTCGGCTCGGTCGAGGCCTTTGAGGACCGGTACGAATTTGACCTGGCCCATCTTTTCGGAGGGCCTTGCCCGTTCCGCGAGGCGGATTTCAAAATCCTGCGCGAGCACGGGGGTGGCGCCATCGAGCCGGCCGCCATGCTTGATTACGCCTTGTCCGATCCCAATCAGTCAAGCGCCTACGACGACATCCTCCGTCAGGTGGCGCACCACAAGACCCAGCGAGGCCGTTTTGTCTATGTGCAAACCCCGGGCCTCTTCGAAATCCACAACTGGCCGTTCGGCATTCAGAATCACCTGATGTACCTGGCACTGTATGAGACGGAACTGGCTGAGCTATACCGGAAACAGGCGGAATGGAACCGGGCGTTTGCCATGAACTGCCTGGATCTGGGCGTAGACATGATCCATGTGTCCGACGACTGGGGCGGACAGACCGGACTCCTGTTCGACCCGGGTGTCTGGCTCCGGCTGGTATTTCCGCATCACAAGACCACCTGTGACGCCGTGAAGAGGCGGGGGGGCTACCTCAGCCTGCACAGCGACGGCAACATCGCGCAAGTGCTCGACGGGATCGTGGAACTGGGGTACCAGGTCGTCCATCCCTTCCAGGAATCCGCAGGAATGGATCTGGCCGATTTCAAGCGACGCTACATGAAATCCCTCACGGTCATGGGCGGGCTGGATGTCCAGACCACCATCGGCTTTGGCGACTACGA